>JBBRCR010000312.1:0-10170 GCA_038204695.1 Opitutales bacterium
CTGATCGCCACCGGAATTGGCCTCTTGCTCGGTCTGGGGGTGGGAATTGGCCGCAGCTGGATGTTGCTGGGGCCCGCCTTGCTGAAGGCGGCCGAGGCCGGACGATCGGCAGCGGCCCACGGCAGCGACCCCAAGCAGAAGGGCTGGGACTTCTGGACGATCGAGATCGAGAGTCTTTCCGCCGAACTCAAGGACGAGCGGCTGCGGTTGCGCAACCAGGCCGAAGCGATCGAGCAACGCGCGGCGCGACTCGCCGCCGAGGAGAAGGAACTCGCGAAGGTGCGGGCCGAGCTGGTCGCGATGCGGCGCGAAATCGGCGACAAGATTGTCGAGATTACCGCGGACGAGGTGAAGAACGTCCGCTCCCTGGCCAACACTTATGCCAACCTCACGCCGCGCGCCGCTGTCGCGATTTTCCGCGAAATGGATGATGTCACGGTGGTCAAGATCCTGGCGGTGATGAAGGCCGACGTTGTCGGTCCAATCTTCGAGGAAATGTCCCGGGCGACGACGCCGGACCAATCGCTCGCGCGGCGGGCGGCGCTCCTTTCCGAACGGTTACGAATGATGAAAGCGGCGCGGCAATCCGCCTCGCCCTGAGTTTCTCCGGCGCGCCATGGATGGTCGCGCCTCACACCACGGACGGTGCCGTACCATGCAATTCTCCATGTCCACTTTTCCCATTGCCGCGGGAGTCAATCCCGCGGCGGCGACCGGCGAAGGTCCCAACGACCGGCCGTCGCCCTCCGTCGACGCCGGCCCCGGGTTGCCCGTGATTTCGTTCGAGCAGTTGATCCTGGGGGAGGCGCTCGCGGGACCACCGGCGGCCGAGTCCTGCGCCCCCGCGCCCGATGCCGCGACGCCGGCCGCTCCGTTGGTGCCTGGCGCTCCGTTGTTACCGGACGCTCCGTTGTTGCCCGGCGCTCCGTTGGCGCCGGGCGCGGCCGACAGCCTCGTGCGACCTCGCGGGGTGGTCCCGGTCCGCTCTTTCGGATCGGCGGAGGTGGCGCCGGTTGAATCGTCCGACCCGCGCATTTCGCACGGCAATGTCGCTGGCGCCGTCATTCAGGTGGAGGGGCCGGTGGGCCCCGGGCGCCTCGATTGCACGGAGCGCTGGCGTTGTGGCGTCACGGACTTCGACGCGGATGACGAAGCCGACTCTCCGATCCGGGAACGCGGAGACGAAACGCTGGTTCCGATGACCCTGCCACTGTCCAGCTTGCCGGATGAATTGCCCTTGCCTGCGGCCGCCGCGCCCGGAGAACCGGAAACACGCGCGAGCCTCGCGGCCATTGAAAATCGGCCGCGGCCGGATATTGCGGGCGGCGCCGGCCGGGAGCCGTTGCGGCCGAATGCTCGCGCCCCCCACGCGATTGGACGTGGGTCGGCCGAGTCGTACGGTCAGGCGTTGAGCGCACCGACCTGCCGCACGCCCGGGGATCTGGGTGTCTCCGCGGCCGGGGCGGAATCGCGCCCGGCCGGTCCGGGCAGTCGGCCCGCGGACCCCGCAGACTTTTCGGATCCGTCGGCGCCGGCATCGCCCGCCCCTCTGGCCTGGAAGCCGGTTCCGGGCGAGCGTACCGCCCGGACCGTCGAGGCGGACGACGGGCCGGCGCCCTTGGCCGCCGGCGACGCGTCGCCGCCGGCTCGCGGGGCCCCGCCCGGCGAGCGGGGGATGGCCCCGCCGGCGCCGGCCGCGGACGAGGCCGCCGGGGTGGATGTCACCAGCCGGCGGATACTAGCAGGCGAGGCGGGCCGGAGGCAGGGGGCAATCTTTGCCGACCGGCGGAAATCGGCCGGCGCCGCGGAGCCGGTGGCGCGCCCGGCCGGCGTAAGAAGTTTTCTAGAGCCGCAGCCGGAGCCACTTGCGGAGGTGGTGGCGGAGCTTGGCACTGGCGTTGCTAAACGGGAAACCGTCATGAGCGCCCGCCACTCCTCTCGTATCAGCGCAGTGGATTCAACCTGGCCGGCGATCGGCGGATCGGCGGTGGGCGGTTTCGAGTTTCCACGCGTCCTCGCGGAGCCGGCGGCCGGCGAATCGGCCCCCGTGGTCTCCGCCGCCCGGGCCGTGGACGCGGTGCTCAACCGGATCGAACATGCCGCCACCGGCGACCGCGCCGGCTTCCACCTGCAGTTCTCGGTGGGCGGCGAAACCCTCGTCGTCCATGTCCGCTGGCAGGCCGACGAAGTCCGCACCCTGTTTCGCACGGATTCGGCGGAACTGCGGCAGGCCCTGACGGAACAATGGCAGGCGGTCGTGCCCGCCGGCGCGGAGCGCACCCTGCGACTCGCCGACCCGCAGTTTTCCAGTTCAACGTCTCCAGAAGCTGGCGACACCACGGGTGAGCGATCGGGCCAGCGCCAGGACCGGCCGGAGCCGGGGGCTCCCTTCGAGGACGCGGCGCCGCCGCGGTCGAACGGGACCGTGCTCCACCGGCCGCCCTCCGCGGCGGAGCCGGCGCGATTGGTCGAAACCGCCCGTCATCATTCGTTCCGCCTCCACACCACGGCCTAATTTATGTCCACCATCTCCGCCGTCCAGTCGGGGGCAACCCCGTATCCGTCCGCCGATGACGCGGCGCCTGCCCGCATTCCGCAAAAGACCCTCGGCCAGGACGACTTCATGCGGCTCCTCGCCGTGCAGTACCAGATGCAGGATCCGATGAAACCGATGGAAGACACCGCGTTCATCGCCCAAACCGCGCAGTTTGCGGCGCTCGAGCAGTCCACCGGGATGAACCGGCAGCTCGCCGACTTGCTCGCGGACCAGCAGCGGGTGAGCGCCAACTCCTACCTCGGGCTGAATGTCCAGGTCGACGGCGGGAAAGGCGAGATCGTCAGCGGGGTGGTCTCCGCCGTGTCGACCCAGGGCACCGAACCGCGGCTGGTGATCGGCCAGCGCGATTTCAGCGTGGGCTCCGTGCTCCTGACCGATCGTTTCGGCCCCAGCGTGGCGCTTCCCGGCAGCACCCTTTCCTAAACCATCCATCCAATTAGATCATGTCACTCATCGGCACACTCGGCAGCGGCGTCAGCGCACTCCGGACCTTCATGAAGGGCCTCGAGGTCATCGGCAGCAATATCGCGAATGTGAATACAACGGGCTTCAAGGCATCGGAGGCGAAGTACGCCGACAGCTTCAGCAACATCCTGCAGCGTTCCTCCGCCTCGGCGAATGGCGCCTCGAACACGCCCTCCACGGGGATCGGCACGGGCGTCACCCTCGCCGGCGTGAGCACGAACTTCAGCCAGGGTTCACTCGCCAGCACCGGACGCGACACCGATCTGGGAATTTCCGGCAATGGATTTTTCCACGTCAAGAATCCCGTCGACGGCATGGTGTACGCCACCCGCTCGGGCAATCTGCGCTGGGATGATCAGGGCTATCTGGTGACGACCCAGGGTTTCCGTGTTCAGGGCGGGACGGGCGCCGCACTCGGCACCATCGGAGACATCAAGCTGGGCGTTCCGCCCGCGAACTCCCAGCGGCAGTCGATCACGATCGACCGGGCGGGCAACATCGTCGAGTTCTACTCCGACGGCACCAATTCCACGACGAATCAAATCCTCCTCCAGAATTTCGTCGATCCATCCGCCCTCGTGCAGGAAGGCAACAATCTCTACTCGGGTCTGCTGGCGGCCGGGCCCATTGGCGGTTCGAGTCTGCTTGCGGCCAACAATGCCCCGGGTTCCAACGGCCTCGGGTCAATCCAGGCCGGCACGCTCGAGCTGTCGAACGTCGACCTGACCGATCAGTTTGCGAACCTCATCACGACGCAGCGCAGCTTCCAGGCGGCGTCGCGCCTCGTCACCGTTTCGGACTCGGTGCTCGAGGACATCGTCAACCTGAAGCAGCGCTGAGCTGCGGTTTGTGCCGAGCTCCGGTCGCTGAACCGGCCCTGCTGCCATGCCTACTGCTCCCAAGAACGAACCCGCCGAGGCGAATCGGACCCGGCCGTCCCCGCCCGCCGCGCCTCCAGTCGAAGCCGCCGCCGAAGTCCGCCCGGCCTCGTCGGGACGCCGAATCGTGGCGTGGCTTCCGGCGATCGCCGCGCTGCTGCTGGCGCCGGTGGCGACCTGGGCGACGGTGGAGTTCGTCCTCCTGCCCCGCTGGCAGCGCACGCTCGCGGCCAAGCCGGAGGCCCCGCCCCCTGCCGCGGCCGCGCACAACGAGAAGCCACGCGACCCGAAGGCGAAAGATCAGGGCGCGGGCTACGAGTTTCAGAACGTGGTGGTCAACCTCGCCGGCACCGCCGGAACGCGTTACCTGAAGGCGAGCTTCCTCGTCACGGGCGCCGATCCGAATCTCCGGTCCGCGTTCGAAGGCGGGCGGCCGCGGCTGATGGACGTGACGCTGAACGTGCTCTCGTCGCTCACGCTGCCGGACCTCGAGGAGCCGGGGGCGCGCAACATCATCCGGGAAAAACTGGTCGCCGCCTACAACCAGGTGCTCGGCCGCAAGGTCGCCGACCAGGTGTACTTCTCCGACTTCGTGGTCCAGTGATCCGCGGCCTCGCGAGCGCATAATCCCATGGCGACGGATTCCAGCCCGCCCCCCAGCGACATCCTCGATCAAGCGGAGATCGACCGGCTGCTCGTGCAGACGGCGGAAGCCCCGCCTGCGAAACCGATTGTGCTCGGCTCGAGCCGCTCGTCCGCGGAGACGAAGGTGGAGGCCTACGATTTTCGCAATCCGGCCTTCCTCTCGGAGGCGGAACTGCGCCGGCTGCGGCTGCTGCACGAGGACTTCATCCGGCACCTCGGCGCCCGGCTGTCGCTGCACCTCCGGATGGAGTTCGGGGTCAAGATGGCGCGCCTGACGACCGTCACGTATTCAAAGTTTACCGACGCCCTGCCGAATCCGACGCACCTCAGTCTGTTCAAGGTGGAGCCGCTCGTCGGGGTGGGCATTCTGGATTTCAATCCGCGCCTGGCCCTGACCATCGCCGACCGGCTGCTGGGCGGCCGGGGCCACTCGGTGAAGGCCGAGCGGTATCTCACGGAGATCGAGATCGCGCTGGTCGAGGACGTGATTCTCATCCTGCTCGACGAGTGGAGCAGCCAGTGGAAGCTGGAAATCGATCTGCGTCCGCTGCTCATCGGGCACGAGAACAATGGCCGCTTCCTGCAGACCTCGCCGCGCGACGCGATCATGCTCGCGCTGGCGGTGGAGTGCAGCTTTGGCGATTGCTGCGAGCAGTTCCAGATTGGGGTGCCCTACTACATGATTGAGCCGGTGGTGAAAAAGATGCAGGCGCGCCGGCAGAAGGACACCGTGGTGCTGCCCGCCGCGAAGCGCGCGGAGTGGCACGCGGCCCACGAGGCGATCCTCGTGCCGGTGCGGGCGGAGTGGGAGGCGTTTCACATCCCCATTCGCGAGATCGCCAGCCTCCGGGTGGGCGACGTGCTGGAATTGCCCGCGACGATCTGCGCGGAAACGCGCGTGCTGCTCAACGGTACGCCCAAATTTCTCGGCCTGGCCGGCCTCGATGGCGATCGGGTCGCCGTTCAACTCACCCGCAAACTCTCCCCGGAGGACTCTTCTCATGGCAAACCTGTCGGACGAATCGACGCTTGATATTGTATTGGATGTAAAAGTGAAGGTGACCGTCCAGCTTGGCTCGGTCGTGCTGCCGATGCGCAGCGTGCTGGAGATGGCGCCCGGCGCGGTCGTGCAGCTCGCGCAGCATGCCAGCGATCCGGTGGGGCTCTTCGTCAACGACAAGCTGGTCGCTTATGGCGAAGTGGTGGTGGTGGAGGACAATTTCGGAATCAAGATCACCGAACTGGTCGGCAGCTCGAAGTCATGAACGCGGGTCCCGCATCGACGCCGCGCTCGGGGCGCGTCTTTGGCGCCGTGGGCCTGATGCTCCTGCTCGCGGCGTGTGCGGGCGAGGTTCGGGCGGCGGACCCGGACACGATCATTTTCCCCACCCGGCCCTCCGGCGGCCTGGCCGCACCGGCGGCCGCCGTGGCCGGGGGCTTCAATTCCCTGACCCTGGTGGTGGCGGCCGTCCTCGCGGGCGTGGGCGGCTGGAGCGTGTGGCGGCACCGGCGGCGGCCGGGCGGCGCCCCCGGCCGGCCGGCACTCGCCGTTGAGGAGACGCGCCCCCTCGGCAACCGGCAGTACCTTGTCGTCGCGAACTACGAAGGCCGCCGGTTCCTGCTCGGCGTCTGCCCCGGCCGGATCGAAATGCTCGCCCCGCTGCCCGCGGACCCCGCGCCCCGACCCTCCGTCCCATGAGCGCCCGTCCCCCCATCGTTTCGCTGTGGTCCGGCCCGCTCCGCTCCGCGTATCCACACTCTGGAGTCAGGGTGCTGCCCGCCCTGGTCCGCCGTTGCCCCGGGCTCCTGGGCCTGCTGGTGCTGGCGTGCCCGCTCGCGGCGCTGCCGGCTCCTCCGCCGCCCGCTCCCATTACCGCCCCGACGATGGCCCCGACGATGGCGCCGGCGGTCGCCGCGGGCGCCACGACCATGAACCTCCCGGCGATGGTGCCGGCGGAATCTGCGGCCCCTGCCCGGACCCCGCTGCGGCTCAATCTCGGCCTCGAAGGCGCGGGCGACCGCGGGGAGGTCAGCGTGGCGGTGCAACTGGTCGTCCTGATGACGCTGCTCTCGGTCGCGCCCTCGATCGTCCTGCTGATGACCAGCTTCACGCGGATCGTGATTGTCCTCGGGTTTGTGCGCACCGCGCTCGGCACGCCGAGCGCGCCGTCCAACCAAATCGTCGTCGGGCTGTCGCTGTTTCTCACGCTCTTCCTGATGGGCCCGGTGTTCGACCGGGTGCACGGGGAGGCGCTGAAGCCGTATCTGGACGGCCAGATCGACTCCTCCGAGGCGATGGAGCGCGCGTCGGTGCCGCTGAAGCAGTTCATGCTGAAGCAAACCCGCCCGCGCGACGTCGAGTACTTTCTCGAACTCAGCGGCCAGGGGCCGACGGCGGTGAAGGATCTGCCGATGCGCATCGTGATTCCCGCGTTCGTGCTCAGCGAACTGCAGACGGCGTTTCAAATGGGCTTCCTGCTCTTCCTGCCGTTCCTGGTGGTCGATTTCCTCGTGGCCTCGGTGCTGATGGCGCTGGGCATGATGATGATGCCGCCGATCACGGTGGCGCTGCCCTTGAAACTGCTGCTGTTCGTGCTCGTCGACGGCTGGCAACTCGTCGTGCGCTCGCTCGTGCAGAGCTTCGGCTAGCCGCTTTCGCTGTGTATCAGGTATTCTTCGACAAACTTCCATGAATCCCGATCTCGCCATCGATCTCTTCAAGTCCACCGTGCTGTTCGCGCTCTATGTCGTGGCGCCGTTTCTCGGTCTGATCCTGATCGTCGGCCTCGCGGCCAGCCTGCTGCAATCCGTCACCAGCATGCAGGAGCAGACGCTCACCTTTGTGCCCAAGCTGGTCACGCTGGCCGCGCTCGCGCTCCTGCTGGCGCCCTGGCTCCTGCGCTCGCTCGCGCAGTTCACGGTCATGATGATCACCCGCATGGGGGTTCTGGGCCGCTGATGGTTCCGCCGCCACGCCGACGCCGTTGGGCGCCGGAAGGAGACGCCTGGTGACCGTTGAACTGCTTTTTGCCTGGATGATGGTGCTGCTCCGCGCGACCGGCCTCATTCTGCAGTTGCCGCTGGTCGCGGGGCGGCCGATTCCGATCGGGATGCGCGTGGCGATGGGCGCCTGCCTCGCCACCTTGCTGGCCGGCGTGGTCAAGATGGCGCCGCCGCCGGTGCAGGGCTGGGCGCTGGTGACGGCCGCGGCCGGCGAACTTATCCTCGGCCTGCTGCTCGGCTTCGTGACGCGCTTCGCGTTTGCGGCGGTCGAGATGGGGGGGCGCATCATGTCCTCGGAGATTGGCCTGATGGCAACGCCCGGGCTCGGGGTGCCCGAGCCTTCCCGCGAGCCGGTCGCCACGCTGCTCACCACGCTGGCCGTGATCTTGTTTTTTTTGCTCGGGGCGCATCACGGCGTGCTGACGGCGTTCGCGCGCAGCTTCGAAATGGCGGCGGCGGGTGCGGCGGTGCTGCCGATCAACATCGATTTGCTGGTGGCCGGGACGGGACGGGTGATCGAACTCGGCGTCCGCATCGCCGCTCCGTTCATCGCGATGAATTTTCTGATCACGCTGGCGTTTTCGGCGCTGGGCCGCGCCGTGCCCAAGATGAACGTGTACATCATCAGCTTCTCGGCGCGGGCCCTGATCGGCCTCGGCTTGCTCGGAGCCGCGGGCGCATTGCTCGGCCGCTATCTCCATGTGGAATTCGGGCAGCTGCCGTGGCGGATGCTCGAGGTGCTCACCCGGAAGTAGTCACAAGCTGGATACGATGTGATCATCGGGCGGAAGGCCGGCGGCCGCGGAGCCTTCCGGCCGCAGGCCGGCGCTCCTCGGGCCGCGCGGCCACCTCGAGCGCAGAACGTCGAGCCGCCGGTTCACGGCCGGCGCGTTTCGACGGCACCGTGCCGCCGGGGGGCGGCAAAACTTGCCGCGCCGCCGGCGTGGTTCGCGTGGCGGTTGATCCCGCGCGGCGGAAACGTCGGGCCAAATGTTTTAAACACCTCGCTGCACGTGCGTAGCACCGGCGGGGGTCGCCTTGGCACCGGCACTGCTAAAACGCGCGGGTCCCATGGCTGAAACGGATCAGGATCAAAAGACGGAGGCGCCCACCGAGAAGCGCTTGAGCGATGCGCGTGAACGCGGGGAGTTCGCGAAGTCGCCTGAGCTCTCCGTGCTGTTTCCGCTGGCGGCCATCGTGGGCGTGCTCGGGCTGACCGCGCACACGGTCTCGGCCGACATCGCGGAGTACGCCGTCAACATCTTCACGCGGTTTCCCGCCATGCCCGTGCAGCACGACACGATCGTGGTGCAGTTGGGCGGGATGCTTGCGACCACCGGCCGGGCGCTGGCGCCCGCGCTGCTGGCGATCGTCGGTGGCGTGCTGCTCGCCGGGGGCGTGCAAAGCGGCTTTCAGCTCTCGCCGAAAGCGACAGCCTTCAACTTCGAACGATTGAACCCGGTGGCCGGATTCCAGCGCTTGTTCTCCAAGTCCGTGCTCGTGCGCAGCGGAATCGATTTGCTCAAGCTTCTTGGGATTGGCGGCGCGTTGTGGCTGGGCGGCCGCGCGTTGATTTACGATCCGCTTTTCAGCTCGACGGTCGAAGTCGCCTACCTCGGCCAGTTTCTCAGCCACGCCACGATCATCTTTTTGACGCGTCTGCTGCTCGCGCTGGGGGCCATCGCGGCGATCAGCTACGCCTATGAGAAGGCCAGGACCGCGCGCGAGCAGATGATGACGCACCAGGAGGTCAAGGAGGAGCGGCGGCAAACCGATGGCGACGGGCAGGTGAAGGCCGCCTTGCGCCGCATGGCGCGGCGGTTGATGCGGCGCCAGATGCTGGCGGCGGTGGCGACCGCTGATGTCGTGATTACGAACCCGACGCATTTCGCGGTCGCGCTGCGCTACGAGCGAACATCCGATCGCGCGCCGGTTGTGCTGGCCAAGGGGGAGAACCGGTTTGCGCAACGGATCAAGGCGCTCGCGGCCGACCACGGGGTGCCCGTGGTCGAGAACCCGCCGGTGGCGCGGCTGCTGTTCGCCACGGGGCGCGTGGGTGAGTCGATTCCGGCGGACCTCTATCAGGCCGTGGCGCAGATCCTCGCCGTCGTGTATCGGACTCACCGATACTATTTCCACCGCCTGAAGGCCCGGCGGCTCGAAGGCGGGGCGTAGTCCATGTCATCCCCGGCCGATCCCGCCCTTTCGCCGCTGCTGCGGCGCGCCGACCTGATCTTCACCGGCGGGCTGTTTCTCACGGTCCTGCTGCTGATCCTGCCGGTGCCGACGTTCCTGCTCGATCTGTTTCTCGCGCTCAACATCGGGCTTTCGCTGTTGGTGCTGCTCGCGGTCATCTACGTCCGCGACCCGCCGGAACTCTCCAGTTTTCCGACCCTGCTGCTGTCGCTCACCCTGTTCCGGCTGGCGCTGAACATCAGCTCGACCCGGCAGGTGCTCGTCAACGGCTACGCGGGCCAGGTCATCGACGCGTTCGGCAATTTCGTCATCCGCGGCAACTACCTCGTCGGTGCGGTCGTGTTTTTTATTATTGTGGTGATCAACTTCGTGGTGATAACCAACGGGGCGGGCCCGCTTGGGGAGGTGAGCGCACGTTTAAACCAC
>JBBRCR010000313.1:0-10164 GCA_038204695.1 Opitutales bacterium
CAAAGTAGATTTCGGAGTCGCCGTCGCGACGATGCGTAAAGTCCAGCGCGGCGGGCCCGCCGAAGTCGGGCACGATGCCCATCTCCGTGAGAACTTCGCGCTCGGTCCTCCCCCGCACGACCCGCCCCGCGCCATGTTTCCGGCTGGTCTGCGTCGTGCCGTCGAGATCGCCCCAAAGCTTCGTGGCGATCTCCCGCACGCGCGCATCGCTGGTGGCGAATCCTTCGAGGCCCGAGGCGCGGAGCGGGCGCGGCCCGATGATCGTCGCGCCGTCGGACACGAGTTGCTCAATCCGCGCCAGCACGGCGGGGTGGATGTCCTCGCGCCCGGGCAGCACGAGCACGGAGTAGTTCGTGCCGTCCGGCAGCATCAGCCGGCCATCACGCACGCTCAGCCGGGTGAGGATCACCTCGGCATTGACGACGTCGTAATCGTAGCCCGGACCCAGCGTCGGCGGATTGCGCCGCGGGCCGACGAAGTTCGCGCCGCCGTCGCCATAGTAATAGAGCACATCGGCCACAAAGTTGCCCTGCTGCAGGAGGAACGAGCCGCGCGAAAGGTAACTCAAGAACGCGGGGGCCTGCGGCCACCAGGTGACGTTGCGGTTGAGATGCGTGCCCGCGCCGTAAACCCAACCCGGCGCGCCGGCCTCGGGACTCTGGTGTGTCCAGGTGTGCCAGACAAAGTGATTGCCGCCTTCGCAGAACACGCGGTCCGCGCTCGCCTTCAAATCCTGCGGCCCCTCCGCCCAATGGCGGGACGACGTGAAGGACTCCAGGTGGATGCGCCGCTTGCCATAAATGTGTCCGGCGGAGGCGGGCTCCTTGATCACGTTGAGCCCGTCGCTGGTGGGACGAAACGGCCAGAACTCGCCCTGGATGTTGTCAATCGCACCGTAGGCCTGGAGCGATTCAATCGGCGGGGTGTGAATCGGCGGCCCCGGACCACCGGCTTCGGACTTGATGGTGAGA
The DNA here is from genome assembly GCA_038204695.1 of Opitutales bacterium. Classification (GTDB taxonomy): domain Bacteria; phylum Verrucomicrobiota; class Verrucomicrobiia; order Opitutales; family Opitutaceae; genus ER46. Next base: position 972 of record JBBRCR010000313.1, read on the forward strand.
CCGGCCGCGCGTGCCACCTCGGCCGAGGTCCGGTAGTAGGCATCGACCACCACCTCCCCGAGCGTCTTCTCGTAGTCGAAGAGGAAGCGCTCCGTCGTCTCCGCATTTCCGATACGAGCTCCGAAGAGGGCCGGGAGATAGCGCGTGAGTTCGTAGCCACGGCGCCGTTTGAACTCGCCGGCATATACCGGCGACCAGACCTTGCCGACCACCTCGTAGCTCGCGAGGTACAGATTGCGCAGGCCGGTCGCGGCCAGATCGTCGCCGAGGCCGGCCTTCAGCCGCGTGACCACATGATTCATGTGCACCCGCGTGGCCTCGGGATTCAGATGATCACTCGCGAGGCCGTCGGACGCGGGGCTGGGGACTTTCAGCCTTTCACCCGTGACCATGCAGACGTAGCGCAGGATCGTCCACTCCCCGGGCGGCGCATTCCAGCGCAACCGGCTCTCACGATCGACGTGGGCCGTGAGATCGAGGATCTCGCGCGGATCGCTGACCTCGAAGGGCGGCGGGCCGGCGGCACAGAAAACACCGCCGGGCCCCGCGACACTGCCGTTGTTCAGATTGCCGGCCTTCCAACTCGTGTAGGTGAGCGGCATCGGTGCGCGAATTGTGAGCGCGCCATCCACCAGCCGATTGACCGTGTGCGAGCCAGCCGCGTTGCGACCGGCCGCGTCGATTACTTCAAACTCCCCCAGGGTCCAGCGCGGTCGCGCGGCATCGTGCCCGCTGAGCAGCCGCAGCTGCACGTACCGCGCCTGGGTGCCGGCGGGGAGCGCGAAGCGTTGCGGCCCCGCGGCCGCGGCGAGACTTCCCCGCAGGACTTCCCTGAAATCCTTGTCGCCGGTCCCGGTGCCGGAAATCGCCACCGTGAACTCGCGCACGGGCGTCATCGTGGCCGCGAGTTCAGCGGGTGCGCTGGGGGTGCCTTGATCGAAGACCACCTCCCGGAGTGCGTGGTCGCCGGGCGGATCGAGTCGCAACACGAACTCGTGCGCGGGCAGCCGCCGCGGCGAGCGGAGCGCCAGCACGGCCACATCGGTCCAGTACGCCGGACGCCCGTCGGGCCCCAGCGGGGCGATTCGCTCGGGCGTGGGAAACGGGAGCGCGACATCAACGGCGGCGCCGCCCGCGAGCTTCGTTTCGGTCGTGTAAAGCGCCATGCACGCGTGCCGCGGCTCGATCCAGGGACCGCCCATGTCCCAGCTGCTGATCACCGACATGTCGACCTGCAGCCCGAGCGAACGTGCCTCGTCCGTGGCAAACTTGAGCTGCTTCAGCCAGTCATCGCTCAGGAAGGCCGGACCGGGGGGCGGAAAGGCGGCCTTGTCTCCGCGCGCCCCCATCTCGAACAACAGGACGCCGCTCAGCCCCGCCGCCTTCATCGCGCGCAGTTCCTCGCGAGCCGACGGTGCGTCCATGTATCCATTCATCCACAACCAGTACGTGTGCGGCCGCGCCTCCATTGGCGGGTGGCGGAAACCCGCCTCGAGCGGGTCGGCGGCGGCCGCGGTCAAACCCACGGCATTAGCCGCAATCCACAAAAGCGCGCCTATCCTCCCCATCCTTCGAGACACAGAGTGCACCGAGTCCGAACCGGAGCACACAGAGGGCGCAAGCCGCACCCGCCGCGCGTCCGTGCTCTGTGACCTCGGTGTCTCCTCTGTGTCCTCAGTGACCCAGCTTTGGCCAAATCGGTCTATTGTTCGCGTGTTCACGGTTAGGCCTCCTGGTTGATGATGACCGTTTCGATGCCCAGCGCCTCGCCGATCCGCCGGAGCGCCTGCGCCCGGTGGCCGACCCCCAGCGCAAAATGATGCGTCGGCCCCTCGGTCACCCAGCGTTTCAAAAAGGTCTTCACGTCGGGGCGGAAAAACCCGCGCGTGTTTGTGTTGCCGGTCGCAGGAATGGGGCCCCGCACGCTCTCACCTTCGGCCACGATGAATTTGAACCGGCCCTGCGCCGTCACGCCCACGCTCAGCATCGTGATCGGCCCCTCCTTGATCTTGAACTCGACACTCGCGCCGTGGCCCGGCTTGCCGTGGTACTTGATCAGACTGCGCAACACCGGCCGCCCGTCCGCGATGTTGATGTGGTGCGGGCCGTCGTGTCCGACGAGGACAAAGCCTTCGCGAAAATCGATGGGATGAAACTCCGCAAAACTCCCGCCGATCCCCAGCCGATCCATGATCAGCATGGCGAAACAGGTCTTCAGATCCGATTCGCCACACATCGGAAAGCCCGCCGCCGTCAGCAGCGAGTTGCCCACGATCAGATTGGTCACGAGCGTGCGCAGCGGAGAACCGGGTTCGCCTTCGTAATAGTAGGCGAGCCCGTCGAGTTCGTGTTGCGCGACAAATTTGTCCAGAGCCACCGCCACCCGCGCCGCGGTCAGCAGGTCCTCATCCGTGAGCTTGCGCGTCACCGGATCCACCTTCGGATCGGGGGTGTCGAAGAGCGCGAGGATCTCGCCACGCTTGCGCTCGATTTCCTCCGTCGTGACCGCGCGTTCGAGCCGCAACAGATCGTCGGCCTCGGTCTGCACGACATGGCAGCCGAACGCCGCCGTGAGCGCGGTCTGGTCGGTCTGCATGTCGAGCATGTGTTCGATCGGGTGACCAAAATGCCCGATGCGCGCGCGCTTCACATCGTGCAACGCCATCGCCACGTCGCACCACTCCACCAGTTCGGCCTCCGCGGCGGCGTCGCCCTCGAGCGTGCCGAGGATCACTTCGGGCGGACGCTTGCCCATCCGAATCGCCACGCCGGTGAACTCCGGCACGGAGCAGAAATCATCGTTCGCCAGCTGCATCTGCGTCGTGGCGCGCGCGTAGTCGAGCGCGGCCAGCGGCTGCAGCGCCACGAGCACAATCGGAACATCGAGCGAGCGGATGATGATCCCAAACGTCGCCGACGTCGCGTACGTGACCATGTCGCAGAAGATCAGGTCGAGGTCGGCAGCCTTCAGCCGCGGCACGAGCGCGTAGGCCGCCTTCGCCTCATCCACCAAACCGAAGTTCGTCACCGTCACGCCCGTCGCCGCCACCTTGCCGACGAGCACGTCGATTTTCGCGAGCATCTCGTCGTGCAACCCGGGGAACTGCGCCCAGTACGTGTGATGGCCGACGCCGAAAATCCCCACGCGCGCCGTGCGTGGCTTGCGTCGGGCGATGCGGGGCTGCCCGCTGGCGCTGGCGGCGGGAGGGACCGCCGCAGCGGTCGCGCGCGATGCTGGAAATTGAGAATCGGTGAGCACGGTCATGGGAGAATCAGCGAAACACCACGCGGCCGCTGAGAATGAGCCACGCAATGGGATACACGACGGCCGATGCGAGGAACACCGGTGTGAAAGAGTAATGATCCACCACCGGACCAATCACGAGACTCGACAGCATGCCGGCGATGCCGCCGCAAGTGCCCGTCATGCCGACGGTCGTCGCCACGTCCCGGGTCTCCACCGTGTCGCCGATCAGCGTCATGAAATTCGTGATCCAGATTCCGTGCGCGAACATCAGCACCGCCATCAATCCGATCGCCACGGCCGGCGTGCCGGCGAGCGCCGCGAGAAATGACGCCGGCGTCAGCAGCGCCGCCACCAGCATGAGCGTGAGCCGGGCGCGGCGGCGCACCCAGCCCCGGGCGATCAGCCGATCGGATACATGGCCCGCACCCAGGTTGGCGATTTCGAGCGCCACGAACGGAATCCAGATCAGCGCCCCGATCGCGACCAGCGACATCCCGCGTTCCTTCGCGAGGTACTGCGGAATCCAGAACATGTAGAAGTAAAACACCGGATCGAAACAGAATCGCGCCGCGAGCAGCCGCCGCACTTCCTTCCGCGCGAAGAGCGTGCGCCAGCTCGAGGAGGCCGGTGCCCCCGCCGCCGGCGTCGTGGCCGCCCGCGGCAGCCCGCGAAACGCGAGCACCCACGCGATGAGCCAGATCGCCCCAAGCGCGGCCGTCGCGGCAAATGCGCCGCGCCAGCCGATCAGTTGCGCGGTGAACACCGTGAGCGGCGGCGCGAGCACCGAACCGATCGCCGCGCCGCTGCTCACCAGCCCGACCGCAAACCCGCGTCGTTTGGGACTGATCCATTCGACGGCACCCTTGATTGCCCCCGGAATCGCCGGCCCCTCGCCTACGCCGAGGAAGAAGCGCGCGACGCCGAGGCTGAGCGGCCCGGTGACGAACGCGTGCGCAGCGCTGGCGAGCGACCAGAAACCCACCGAAAGCGCGAGCCCGCGGCGCGTGCCCAGGGAATCCATCACCCGGCCGCCGAGCGCCAGCATGATCGTGTAGCTCAGCACGAACGCGAACACGACGCGCGAGTACACCGTGTTCGACATGCCGAACTCCGCCGTAATCTGCGGAGCAAGCACGCTGAGCACCTGCCGATCGAGAAAGCAGAGCGCCGCGGCGAAGAACAGCAGGATGCAGAGCAGCCAGGCACGCCCCTGGGGGATCACCGCCGCCGGGACGGCTGGCGCAGCGCCGGGGGCGGGATCCGTGCGGAGATTCATGGTGTCGTGGGATGATCGATACGTTCCCGGGATCCGCGACGCGGGTCGAGGTCACCCGCGCACCGAACACCTGGAGCGACGGCGTCGATCACTGCGTTCAAAAGCCGATCGAGGTCGACAAACGGAAGCTCCGCGGCTCGCGCGGGACGACGCGCCAGTAGCCATCGCCGACCCGGTTCATCCGGATTTCCTGGATCCGATCGCTGTCGAGCAGGTTGGCGATGTTGAGTTGCACCCGCAACGTCGTCCCCTGGCCCAGTGGCGCCGCCTTCAGCCGCGTCGAATAGCCGATCAACGCATCGACATTGAAGATCTCCGAACCGTACAGGATCCGCCCCAGCACGTCCTTGCCCAGCGCATCAAAGCCGGTGATTTCGCGCTGGAGCACATTGTTGTCCTGCCAGCGCACACCACCGCCGACGAACAGGCCCTTGAGCCGCCCCCCGGAAAAGCTGTAGCGGGTGAACGCGTTCGCCTTGTGCGGGCGGTTGTTGTAACCGAGTTCGTTCAACGCAAAGAGATTGGCGACGCCGGTTTCGATCTGCGCGATCTCGGTCGAGATCGGGATGTTGGCCGTGGTGATCAGATCGTTCGGGGACCCGGCGTAATACGCCTTCTGTGCCTCGAACCAGGGGAACCATTCCTGCCCCAGGTTGCTACGCCGGAGCTTCGTGTAGGAGTAGCTCGCCGTCAGCGTCCAGTTCTTCGTCGGGCTGGCCTTGATCTCCAGTTCGCGACCCCGGGTGTCGAGATCGGACAGGAAGTCGCCGAGATAGGCGCTGATGTTGCGCGTGTCGGCCTCCGCCTGCGTGATCCGCCCGGTGTCGAGATAAGCGTCCACGATTCGGCGGTGCGCCCGGATGAAGGTGTTGTCCCGCACCGTGGGATCGTTCTTCGACGCGGTGTGATAAGCAGTGGCGCGGGCGAACAGGCGGCCATCGAGAAAGCTGAGCATCAGACCGTAGTCGCGGCCGAATCCCTCGGGCGGCGGCGGAAACGTGACGTCGGGCAGGATCCGGCGCGTGGTCTGCGGGGTGCCGTTGTTGTTCGACTGGTTGTAGAATCCGCTCAGCCAGCGGGTCACCCGGAACACCCCGCCCGCCGTGTAGGTGGAAAACTCATACGAGCGGCCGGCGGCGGTATCGCGGCCGGCAAAGCCGAACTCGTCCCGCAGCTTCTCGCCGGAGCGGACCTGCGGATCATCGGCGGCGAGCCGCTGGGCCAGCAGCGGCACGATCTCCACCTGGTCGCGCCGGATGCCGCCGGTGGCAATGAGGCGGCCCCGCCAGAAGCGGCTCTGCGTCGCGGCCATGAAGCTGTCGATTTCGCGCTCGGAGCCCGGGGTGCCGGACGAGGTGACAAGCCGCGGGTTGTACGTGACGCCGCCGAGGGTGATGGGCTGCGAAGCGACGCGCGGCGCCGGGATGTACGTCTCGGGCGCGCCGGGCGTGACGTAGTTGCGACGATACAGGTAGTTCTGGGCATTTTCCGGCGCGGTCGCGTTGAGGATGGGCAGATTCGTCGCGGCGTTGACGAGGATCTCGGGCCCCTGGCCGGTGCGGTAATGATTGATCGAGCGCTCCGCCATGCCGGCGATCCGGTGCTCGCCGAGCCACCCGAAATCGCGCTTCCAGGAGCCGGTGGCGCGATACACCCGGTTCACACTGTCCTCGAAGTTGTGATAGTTCACCTGCTCGACGTAGAGCTGGCCCGCGTGGGGATTGGCGACGCGGCTCGCGCTGCCATCCGGGTTGGGCAGATAGAGATTGGGATCGCCGTAGAGGGAAAAGTTGCCGGTCAGCTGGTGGGAGAAGCCGCGGCCGGTCTCTTCGTTGAATGCGAGTTCGAGGAACGCATCCCGCCCGAACTGCTGCTCGAGGCGGAAGAATTTCCGGGAAATGTTGTTCTTCCGGCGACGCTCCGGGCCGTAATAGTTTATATCATACGGCGCATGCGGCAGTCCGTCGGCGCGCGGATCGCTGGGCAGGAGCGTGGTGTACGGGGTGTCCTGCCGCTGGCTCGGGATGCCGCTGTTCATCCCCGTCTCGTAGATGCTGGCGCTCTGGTAAACGACCCAGTTGGCATTCCCGGTGCGCGTGCCGAAAGTGCGACCATCGTTGGCGACGAAAGTGTTCCTGATCCCGGTGCCACGGATTCCGAGCGTGTTCTGCACGGTCGAGGTGCCGGTGCCGAAGGACGTATTGTCCACGACCGGCCGGCCCTGCCGCCACCAGAACGAAAGTGCGTCCTGCCGGTTGTACGGCCGATCCGAGGGGAGCGACAACTCACCGCGCTCGAAGAGTCCGTGGAGCGTCGTCGATGCAAACGGTTTGGCGGCGACGACAATCGACCATCGGTCGGTCTGGCGGTCCGCGTAGCGGCGCCAGGTGTCGGCCTCGTCGTGGACCGCCATCAGCCGGAGGCCGAGCCGATCCTTGACGACGGCAAAGTTGAGGTCGGCCTCGGCCCGGTAGGCGCTCCACGAACCGGCGGTGGCGTTCAATTTGACCGCGGTGCGGCGCAGGTCGGCGAGCCGGGTCTGGGCGTTGACGATCCCGCCGGCGGAACCGAAGCCGAAGAGGACGGAGTTCGGGCCGCTCGACACCTCGAAGCGACCGGTGTTGTAGGTGTCGGTCGGCAGCGTGGTTTCCAGAAAATCGACCGTGCGTGACCCCGCGAGGCCGCGGTTGTTGACGCGCACGTCATTCAACAGGCCGCCGTCGAAATAGAAGAAACTGGGTGCGGTGGTGACGGCGTTGAAATCGGCATTGGAGTTGACGCCATATTCCAGAACCTGCGCCAGGCCGGTGGCGCCGAGATCCTGCAGGAACTCCTCGGTGAAGACGGAGACGGAGGCCGGCGTTTCGGAGAGCTTCGTGTTGAGCCGGCTGCCGGCGAGCGTGTTGCCGGCCTGATAGCCCTGGTCCTGATCGGCGGAGATGGTGAAGGGGCCCAGCAGAATCGGTGCCGCCTGACTCGCGCCAACGGGTGCCGCCGGGGCGGTGGTTTGGGCGGCGACTGGCCGAACCGTCGCGATGCCGGCGACGAGCAGTGCGATCGAGGTTCCGAGATGAGCGACGAAGAAACCGGCGGCAGACCGGAGAAGCAGGACGGGACGAGGTGAGTTCATGGGGTGGGGTGGATAATTGGCAGGGGGAGAACGGCGCGCGGGCGGGCGAGGGGTTTTCCTACAGGTGGCGTGGCATGACGGAGGTTCAAGCGTTTTATTAAGCTAATCGGAATACTGTTAATCATCGCTGAACGTTCACGCTCGACCGGCGCCGGGCGATTCGGAAGGCTCGTGGCCTTCGTCATGCCCGCCTCCCGGTCCCCTGCCCATCCCGCCTCCCCTGTCTCGAGTGGCCGTGCGTCCCCGCCGCGCTCCCGAATCCAGTCGGTCGAGAAGGCGCTGCGGCTGCTCCAGTTGCTGGATTGCCAAACCGGCTGGATTGGGGTGCGCGAACTCGCGCGGCAGCTCGGGCTTTCCCCGCCGGTCACGCACAACCTCCTGAAGACCCTGCAGGCCGCGAGCTTCGTGGAGGCAAATCCCGCGTCGCGTCAGTACCGGCTGGGGCTGGCCGCGGTGCGGCTCGGCGGCAGCATCGACCCGCTGCAGCACATGCGGCGCTTTGCGCGGCCGTACATCGAGACGCTGGCGGAGAAGTCGGACGAGACCATCGTCGTGCTCGCCTGGCAGCACGGGCAGGCCGTGGTGGTGGATTGGATACAGGCGGGACACACGCTCGCGGTGACGCATCACCACGGGCTGGTCGAGCATCCGATCGTGTTTGCCTCGGGCCGGGTGCTGCTGGCGCATCTGGAGCGCGACATCCAGCGGCGCCATCTCCGGGCGGAAAAGTTCGCGAAGCTCGGGCCCAATGCCCCCCGCGACGCGGAGGCGGCGATCGCGCTGCTCGCCCGCGTGGCGGCGGAGGGTTTTGCCGTGACTGAAAACGTGGGCAACAGCGGCGTGGCGGCCGTGGGCGCGCCGGTGTTCGAGGCGAACGGGCGGGTGCTGTTCGCGGTCGGCTGCAGCGCGCCGATTACCCGGATCGATCCGGAGCGGCTGGAGCACCTGCGCGAACGCGTGCTCGAGATTGCGACGGAAATGACGCGGAAGCTGCGGGCCCCGGCGCGGGTAAAAACCCCCCTTGGCCCAACCCCGGAAGATCCAGTTTCCTAGCAGCAACACCCATAGTTGGCAGGAGCGGCCGGGACTGCGCTTCGATACGCCCACGCTGGTTGAAGTGTGGCGCACTGCGCCCTACCTCCACGACGGTTCGGCCCTCACGGTACGCGACGTGCTCGTTGAGCACAACCGCAAGGATCAACACGGGCGCACATCGCACCTTCGTTCAGACCAACTCGACGACCTCGCCGCCTACGTCCTTTCCCTGTGAAGGCCAACCCAACGTTCCCGCCGGTCGTCACCAGATCTTTCGGACGCGGAATGTCCGGCGCAACTCCTTTGCTTTCGTCCGGTCGGACTCACGCCATGCGCTCCGCTCTTCCCATGAACCTCCGGATCCCCGCCATCACGGCGGTGCTGACTCTCGCACCGCTCCTGCTCCCCACGGCAATCCTCGCCTGCAGTTCCGTCGCCATGGTGATGAACGGCAAAGTTCTTCTGGGAAACCACACCGACAATACTTTCGCCCTCAACATGCTGT
>JBBRCR010000314.1:0-10159 GCA_038204695.1 Opitutales bacterium
TGGTGCTTGAGGTTCTTGTCCACATAGAGCGTGCTCAGGTATTTGGAATCGAAGCCGGTGAGCAGCATGTCCACCACGACGGTGACGTCGATTTTCTGCGCGTGGGTGATGGTGTAGGCGTGGAGCTGCTTTTGGAAGAGGTCCACGGTGGTCTTCATCGTGGCCTGCTGATCCTCGATCTGGGTGCGGCTGGCGTTTTCCTCGAAGATGGGCGTGCCGGTGAAGCCGAACAGTTGGGCTTTGGGGAAGAACTCCTTGATGGTCTTGTGATTATCGCCGAACTGGGAGCGGTGGCACTCGTCGAAGATAAAGACGATGCGCTTATTGCTCAGGGGCAGGAGCTGCTCTTTGTAAGTGGCTTTGCCGTCCTTTTTCTGCTGCTTGTTGCGCTTGCTGTTTTCGTCCAGAGCGAGGCCGAGCTTTTGGATGGTGGTGACGATGACTTTGTCGGCGTAGTCGTCGGAAAGGAGGCGGCGGACGAGGGTGGCGGTGTTGGTGTTTTCCTCGACGCAACCTTCCTGTAACTTGTTGAACTCCTCGCGCGTCTGCCGGTCGAGGTCCTTGCGGTCCACGACGAAGAGGCATTTTTCGATGTCGGGGTTGTCCTTCAGCAGCGTGGAGGCCTTGAAGGAGGTGAGCGTCTTGCCGCTGCCGGTGGTGCTCCAGATGTAACCGTTTCCGCAGTTTTGGTGGATGCAGTCCACGATGGCCTTCACCTGATAGACCTGATACGGCCGCATGATCATGAGCTTTTGCTCACTGGCGATGAGCACCATGTAGCGGCTGATCATCTGGCCGAGGGTGCATTTAACCAGGAAGGTCGCGGCGAAGTCGTCAAGGTGGGTGATCTTCTTGTTATCCTCGCTGGCGAACTGGTAGATGGGCAGGAAGCGCTCTTCGGCATTGAAGGCGAAGTGGCGGGCGTTGTTATTCGCGAAGTAGTAAGTGCTGACGTGATTGCTGACGATGAAGAGCTGGAGGAAGCAGAGGAGGGTCTTGGTGTAGCCGTTGCCGGGGTCGTTCTTGTATTCGACAATCTGTTCCATGGCCCGGCGCGGATTGATGCCGAGCATTTTCAGCTCGATCTGCACGCAGGGCACGCCGTTTATCAGGATGATGACGTCGTAGCGGTGGTGGCTGTTGTCGGTGTTGATGCGGAACTGGTTGATGACCTCGAAGGTGTTTTTGCACCAGTCCTTGATGTTGACGAGGGTGTAGTTCAGCGGCGTGCCGTCATCGCGGACGAAGCTGTTCATCTGGCGGAGGGTGCGGGCGGCGATGAAGACATCGGGGGTGATGATCTCTTCGAGGAGACGCAGGAATTCACCGTCGGTCAGCGTGACGCGGTTGAGGGCCTCAAACTTTTCACGGAAATTGCGCTCGAGGGCGGCGCGGTCGCGGATGTCGGGACGGTCGGTGTATTTGAGGTCGCGGAGCTTTTGGATGAAGGCGTCCTCGATATCGCCTTCCCTGACGACCCAAGGCCTTTGTTCGGATGGGAGGTCGTAGGTGGATTCAGATGCGGTCATGGCGCTTTTATTAGATAGGTTTTCCGTCTCATCTACGACGCGGAGTTTCGAGTTTTCATCGATCGAACGGCTACGAAGAAGACATCTCCTTCGTAGAAACAACCTTTCAGTAGGCCAGCACCCTCTGCGTGTTGACCACCCTGACGAAAGTTCGCGTGGTCAACGTCGTGGATTTGATGAAGCTGGAACCACCGAGCGAACATCCACACGGCTTGAGCGACGAGGCGTTCGACGCGTTGTTCACCACGGACAAGCACATCATCTTCGCCTTCCATGGCTACCCGTGGCTGATCCACCGGCTGACCTACCGCCGCACCAACCACCACAACCTCCACGTCCGCGGCTACAAGGAAGAGGGCACGATCACCACACCGTTCGACATGACCGTGCTGAACGAGCTGGACCGTTTCCATCTCGTGATGGACACCATCGACCGGCTGCCACAGACCGGCGAAAAGGGCATCTATCTGAAACAGCAGCTCAAGGATAAGCTGATCGAGCACAAGCACTACATCGACAAGAACGGCCAGGATCTGCCGGAGATTCGGAATTGGAAATGGGGCGCGACGACCACGGGCAAACCGGTGTGAATCGGAGCAGCGCCAAAGAAGGCGCAAGTGCGGGACTGGTGCAGACCGCAGCGCGATCCCAAGCGAGAAACCGGCGGGGCCTGACCGAAGCCCCGAAACCATTGGCTTTATCGCGTTAAAGACGCTGCTGGGAGACCCCGGGCTGGGTCGAGGGCATGATGGCGGAACTCCGTCGCCGCGGTCTTAAAAACTGCCGCGCCAACAATCCAGCATAGGTTTCGATCGATCTGAGGGGCCAAAGCGGGTTTTACCCTATAGCGAATCGACCCGGGGGAGCTTAGTGTTTGTTGGGGTTCTTGCAGAGAATTTTTTCGCCGCACGCCCCCCCTTTCGGGCGACCCAAACCCGGGCGCTGACGAAAACGATACAAAATCAATCAAACAATTATCATGCTAAACCAAGCCAAGACCCTGAATGGTTACAAATTGAACAGCCGCGACGGCGATATCGGGAAAGTTAAGGAATTTTATTTCGATGACCGGCACTGGACGATTCGCTACTTGGTCGCGGACACGGGAAATTGGTTAACCGGAAAGCAGGTGCTGCTTTCGCCCTATGCCTTGGGTGCAGTGGACCCGGTAGGGAAGGATATCGTCGTCGACTTGACCAGGAAGCAAATCGAAGAAAGTCCCTCTTTGGCCAGCGACAAACCCGTCTCCCGGCAATTCGAGGAGAGCTACTACGGCTACTACGGCATGCCGATGTATTGGGGAGGAATCTACAGTTGGGGCGCGTATTCCTATCCGATGCTGGATCGGGCCAAGTGGAGCGATCACCCCCGTGGCGAGAAAGCATGGGATCCCGCTCTGCGCAGCACGCGCGATGTGACTGGGCATCATATTCAAGCCAGCGACGGCGAGATTGGACACGTCGATGATTTTATCATCGATACCGAAACTTGGGCCATTCGCTACCTGATCGTCAGCACCCGGAATTGGTGGCCGGGCAAGAAGATTCTGATTTCGCCGCAGTGGATCGATCGCGTCAGTTGGACGGAGTCGAAAGTGTTTGTCGGCCTTACCCGGGAAACCATCAAGACGTCGCCCGAGTATAATGACGCCGCCCTGCTGAACCGGGGATATGAGTCCGGTCTCTACCAGCACTACAATCGTCCGGGCTACTGGGATTCCGAAAATTCGCTCGTCAGTTCACCTGCCACGGCGGAACGGGAAAATCGCGGGACTCCACCGCGAACAAGCGGCGCGTGACGCCGCGCCCGCAGCGGGAGCGGGCAACATCCACTCCGCGCTCATCTGACGTTTGCCCAAGAACACACCAAGGCCTCCGAAAAGAGTTGGATAAAGTTAGCGGTGGCCGGCGGCGATGCGCTGCAACCACCGCGACCGACAGGCAGAATCTTATGAACAAAAATCCTCTCAACAAAGGCATCTTAACCGAAAACTTTGCCGGCATCGGGCCAGCGACGCGGGAGATGGTGCGCGCGCGCGCGTGTGAACTGAGCACCATCGCAGGTCGGGAGGTAACCCAGGCGGACTATGAGCGGGCGAAGCGCGAATTGACCGGTGAGTCTGACGTTGACCGGCAGGACGCGCTGCTCGATGCCCTCCCGGAATCCAAGCGCTGGGATCCCGTTCCGGGTTCGGAAGGGCGGCAAGTTCCGGAGACTCCGAGTGAGGACGAAGATGACGAAGGCCGAAGCGAGACCGTGCAACTCGTGGATGAAGGCGCCAAGGAAGCCGAGCGGGATCGGATGCAGCGAGCAGCCCAAGCGACAGAGAAAAACAAGTGACTCGCGTCGTGAGCGATCCGGCGAGCCACATGTCGCTCGCTTGGAATCGGTGAGGCAGGGAACGGTGTAAAATCGGGTTGGGGTTTCCACCAAGGTTGGCTTCGCCACGGAAACTGGAAAACAGCAATGAATTCCGCGCTTCCGGTCCGAATCACTCGGCAAGGTGTCAGTCAGCACGCCGCACGACTAAAAGGACTTTATGATGAACCAAACCAACGGCTGGATGAATGGATGGTCGGGCGGGGGGATGTGGGGCTGGACCGTTGCCGGCGTCCTGATCCTCGCCCTGCTGGTCGTCGCGATCGGCAAATTGTCCAAGAAATAACTCGCGTCCGCGATCGGGCCGCAACGTCGCACCACAACATGGCGGAAGCGTAGAAACCGATGAATGCACAAAAATTAATCGACACGGCACAGGCGATCTTCGCCGACGACAAAGGGCTGCTGGCGATGGATGAAAGCACACCCACCTGCCATAAACGCTTCGCGAAATTGGGAATTCCCCAGACGGAGGAAATGCGGCGGGCATATCGGGAGTTGATCATTACTGCGCCCGGGCTCGGCGAAAGCATCGGCGGCGCCATCCTCTTCGATGAGACGATCCGCCAGACGACGAGTGCTGGCACGCCCTTCGTCAAAGTCCTCATCGATGCGGGGATCGTCCCCGGCATCAAGGTCGATGCCGGAGCGAAGGAGTTGGCCGGCCATCCCGGAGAAAAAATCACCGAGGGACTCGACGGTCTGCGCGATCGCCTGGCGGAATATTCCAAGATCGGCGCACGGTTCGCCAAGTGGCGCGCCGTGATCGCCGTGAGCGATGATCTGCCCAGTCGCAGCGGTCTTGAAGCCAACGCCCATGCTCTGGCGCGCTACGCTGCGCTGTGTCAGGAAGCGGGACTCGTCCCCATCGTCGAGCCGGAGGTCCTCATGGACGGAGGGCATACATTGGAGCGAGGCCTGGCGGTCACGGAGGAGGCGCTCCGCAATGTTTTCATCCAGTTGAATTGTCAACGGGTGCTGCTGGAAGGAATCATCCTGAAACCAAACATGGTGCTGCCGGGAATCTCCTGTCCGCAGCAACCGAGCGTCGACGAGGTCGCTGATGCGACGGTGACGTGCCTTTTGCGCACCGTGCCCGCGGCCGTTCCGGCGATCGCGTTTTTATCCGGCGGCCAATCGGCCGAGCTCGCGTCGGCGCGACTGAACGCGATGAACGTTCGCTTCAAGTCGCGCACGCCTTGGGCCGTCGCGTTTTCATTTGCCCGGGCCATCCAGCAGCCGGCTTTGGAGATTTGGCGGGGTGATTCCGCCAACGTCGTTGCAGCACAGCAGGCGCTGGCTCATCGCGCGGGATGCAATCGCGCGGCCCGACGGGGCGAATACACGACCGGGATGGAGCGCACATGAGCGACACCACTGACATTCCCCTAACCCCATGTCGATTTCCTCATAGCCGCTGAAACCAAACCGTCCGGAATATATGCCCTCCAAACTCATCATCGTGGCCGACCGTGGTCTCCTCCGCGCCTATCGCCAGACGCAGAACGCGACTGATCGGCAACCGCACTTGGAACTGATCGCCGAATTGAAGCCGGCGGCGGCCCACCTAAAAATGTCGGATCAGGTAAGCGACCAAGCGGGCCGCTTTCCCCGCGGCGGCGGCACCGGGGTCACGCCCGGCGATCTGTCCGCCGGCGAGCAGTTGACTCAAGAGGCCGAACAAGACCATCGGCTGATCCAGCAATTGGCGGAGAAGATCGACGCCCTGCTGGCGGACAGCGAAGTCACGGATTGCCGGCTCGCGGCCAGCGCTCCGATTCACAAGCAGGTGCTCGACGCGCTGCAACCGACAACCCGGGACAAGATCAGCCAGGTCCTCGCTTCCAACCTTGCGAAAACCGATCCGACGGAGTTGCTCGGACACTTTGCGAAGGCGGCCCGGTCAAGCGCCCCAAGATCGTGAAGGAATATTCGCAATTGGAAAGGGAGCCACCCGACATGAAGGCCCCATCCATGCCCACCGGTGTGGTGGTCGCGGTGCGCGGCAGTGTCGTCGATGTCCGCTTCGAGACCCGGCTGCCACCGATCTATTCCGTGCTGCACGCGGGAGAGCAGGACCGCGTCGTCATCGAGGTGCTCGCTCAGCGCGATGCGCGCCACGTCCGCGGGATCGCGTTGACCCCGACCCAAGGTCTCGCGCGCGGCATGGTGGTAAAAGACACGGGCGGGCCGCTGAAAGTCCCCGTGGGAAAGGCGATCCTCTCGCGTATGTTCGATGTGTTTGGCCACGCGATCGACCGCGACCCTCCGCTGCCGGAGATGCCGTGGCGGTCGGTGCACCGGGCGCCGCCGCCGCTCGTCGAACGATCAACGCAATCGGAGATTTTCGAGACCGGAATCAAGGTGATCGATGTGCTTCTACCGCTGGAGCGTGGCGGCAAGGCCGGGCTGTTTGGGGGCGCGGGCGTCGGCAAAACCGTCCTCCTCACGGAAATGATCCACAACATGATCGGCCACCAGCAGGGCGTCAGCATTTTCTGCGGCATCGGCGAACGCTGCCGGGAGGGCGAGGAGCTTTACCGCGAAATGAAGGAGGCCGGAGTGCTGCCGAACATGGTGATGGTCTTTGGTCAGATGAACGAGCCGCCCGGCAGCCGGTTTCGCGTGGGGTTTGCGGCGCTGACCATGGCCGAATATTTCCGGGACGACGAACAACGCGACGTGCTGCTGCTCGTCGACAATATTTTCCGTTTCATCCAGGCGGGCATGGAAGTCTCCGGCCTGATGGGCCAGATGCCGTCACGTCTCGGCTATCAGCCCACGATGGGCACCGAACTTGCGGGCTTGGAGGAACGCATCGCGAACACCGCCACGGGAGCGATCACTTCGATCCAGGCGGTATATGTGCCGGCGGATGATTTCACCGATCCAGCGGCGGTGCACACGTTCTCGCATCTTTCCGCGTCGATCGTGCTTTCGCGCAAGCGGGCGAGCGAAGGTCTTTTTCCCGCCATCGATCCGCTGCAATCCAGCTCCAAAATGGCGACGCCCGGCATCGTGGGCGAACGGCACTACGCGCTCGCCCAGGAAATCCGCCGCACGCTCGCGCAGTATGCCGACTTGAAGGACGTTATCGCCATGCTCGGTTTGGAGCAGCTTTCGCCTGAGGACCGCAAGATCGTCGGCCGGGCCCGCCGCCTGGAGCGGTTTTTGACCCAACCGTTTTTCACCACGGAGCAATTCACCGGCCTCACGGGAAAGCTCGTGAGCCTCGAGGATTCGTTGGATGGCTGTGAACGCATCCTGCGCGACGAGTTCAAAGACTACCCCGAGAGAGCGCTCTATATGATCGGCGCGATCAGCGAGGCGAAAAAGCCGGCGGCATCTGCCGCATCGAAGAGAACGGAACCGAACGTCGAACCTGCGACCGCCGCCCATGACGCTTAAAGTGCTTCTTCCTTTCCAAGTCTTCGCGGAGAAAACCGGTGTGTCGCGTATCGTGGCCGAAACGCACGAGGGCTCGTTCGGACTCCTGCCGCATCGGCTCGACTGCGTGGCCGCGCTTGCGCCCGGGATTCTGACTTACGAAACCGAAGCGGACGGCGAGTTATTCCTTGCTGTCGACGAGGGCGTGTTGGTGAAGACCGGATCCGAGGTGCTCGTGTCAGTGCGACGCGCATTGGCCGGGAAAGATCTTGGTCAATTGCGTGAGGCGGTGACGAAAGAATTTTTAGCCCTCGATGAAACCGAACAAAGCGTGCGCGCAGTGATGGCAAAACTTGAGACCGGATTTCTCCGTCGCTTTGCGACTTTTCGGCATGAGTGATCGTCCTAAGAAAAAAACTGATTCGGATTCAGATCTCGCCGCCCGGATCGGCGTTAAAGCGGCGCGCAAACTCAAGGCGCGGAAGTCAGACCAAGGCGTCTGGTTCGGCCTCGGCATGATGGGGTTGATCGGCTGGTCGGTCGTCGTCCCAACGCTGCTCGGCGCCGCGCTCGGCGTCTGGCTGGATCAGCATCATCCGGGCAAACATGCCTGGACGCTGGCGCTGATGGTCGTCGGTCTCTCGATCGGTTGTGCCAACGCGTGGTTCTGGGTCGCCAAACAAGACAAGGCGATGCGCGAAGAGCCGGAGGACGACGATGAATGAAACGCTGCCGCTGATTTGGTCCGCACTGGCTGGCGTCCTGCTCGGCGCGATTTTCTTCGGCGGCCTCTGGTGGACCGTGCGCCGTGGGGCCGTTTCGCCGCGACCGGCGTGGTGGTTTCTCGGCAGCGCGCTGCTTCGCATGGGCATTGCCTTGGCGGGATTTTATCTCGTCGCCGATAGCCAGTGGCAGCGGTTGCTCGCCTGCCTGATCGGATTTATTTTCGCACGGCTGCTCGTGACATGGCTGACGCGACCGTCTGCAAACACCGCCGGTCTCACCGCGGTGAATAAACGAGCCTCATCCCTTTTTCATCCGCCTGCTAACCCCGCCAAAAAATAGTATGATCATTCAAATCAACACCGACCGCACGATCAACAGCTCCGACCCATTGACCGCCGAAATCGAAGCGGCCGTGCATAGCTCGTTGAGCCACCACGAAGGTCGACTCTCGCGGGTCGAAGTTCATCTCAGCGACGAGAACGGCGCCAAGAGCGGAGGCAACGATATCCGCTGTGCGATGGAAGCCCGGCCGGCCGGGCTGCAACCGATTGCGGTCACGCATCACGCCGGTGAATTGGCCGAAGCTGTTACCGGCGCGGCGGAAAAATTGAAGGCCGCTCTCGAGACCACCTTCGGAAAGCTCCAGGACCACCAAAGCTAGCACGTCCGAAACCGAAGCCCCGTCATGCGCCTTAGCCCCGACCAGCTGATTTTCTGGGAGCACGGATTCATCAAGCTCAACGCGACGATCGTTTTTACGTGGGGCGTGATGCTCGTGCTCGGGGTCGGGGCGAAACTCATCACGCGGAATCTCACCGCGGAACACCAACGATCCCGCTGGCAGAACCTGCTCGAGATGATCGTCACCGCCATCACAGTCCAAATCGGGGAAATCGGGCTGAAGAACCCGCGGAGGTATCTCGGTTTTCTCGGCACGCTCTTTCTCTTTGTGGCCGCGTCCGCGCTGGGCACGGTCATTCCAGGCTATGAGCCGCCGACGGCTTCGCTTTCGACGACGGCGGCGCTGGCGCTCTGTGTGTTTGTAGCCGTGCCGCTGTTCGGCATCGGGGAACTGGGACTGGGCCGTTACCTCAAGTCTTACGTGGAGCCCACGTTCATCATGCTGCCGTTTAATATCATCAGCGAGGTGTCGCGCACGCTCGCCCTCGCGGTGCGGCTCTTCGGCAACATGATGAGTGGGGCGATGATCATCGCGATTTTGCTCACGATCACGCCGTTCGTTTTTCCGATCGTCATGACCCTGCTCGGCCTGCTGACCGGCATGGTGCAGGCCTACATCTTCAGCATCTTGGCTGCAGTTTACATCGCGGCTGCGACGCGCACGCGCAAACCCAAACCAGCGCCAGCACCTCAAACTTGAAACAAAAGCGAATCAACCAAAGGACATAGTATGGACAGCATGACAATCATCGCGGTGGTATCCATTGCCACCGCCGGCATTACCACCGGTTTCGGCACGATGGCGCCGGCGCTCGGCGAAGGCCGCGCCGTGGCGACCGCCCTCACCGCGCTCGCTCAGCAACCGGACGCCTCCGCCACCATCACGCGCACGCTCTTCGTCGGCCTGGCGATGATCGAGTCCACCGCGATCTATTGTTTCGTGGTCTCGATGATTCTCATTTTCGCGAATCCGTTTTGGAACCACGTCATCGCCGGAGCGGCACAAGCAACGGGCAAATAATCCGATGCTCATCGATTGGTTCACCGTCGGGGCACAGGCGCTCAACTTCCTCATCCTGGTATGGCTGATGAAGCACTTCCTTTATCAGCCCGTGCTGAGCGCCATCGACGGCCGGGAGAAAAAAATCGCCGCCACACTGGCCGATGCCGCGGCGAAGCACGCCGAGGCCGCCAAGGATCGCGCCGAGTTTCAGGAAAAAAGCGACGCCTTCGACCGGCAGCGCGGGGCGCTCCTGGGCAAGGCGACCGACGAAGCGAACGCCGAACGGCAGCGTCTGCTCGAGGCCGCGCGAAAGAGCGCCGATGAACTCAGTGCGAAACGCCAGGAGAAATTGCGCCGCGACACTGTCAGCTTGCAGCAAACGCTCGCCCGGCGAACCCAGCAGGAAGTGTTTTCCGTCGCGCGCAAAACGCTCGCCGATCTTGCCACCGTCGGG
>JBBRCR010000315.1:0-10122 GCA_038204695.1 Opitutales bacterium
ATGGCTGGGGCCGCCGCGTGCTGCGCTTTCCGGCCGATGGGCATCCAGACATGTGTTACACCGTCCTCGATTTGACCGGCGACGCCCGCGACGAAATTGTGGTCTGGGATGCGCAGGAGATGTGGATCTACACCCAGTCCGACAATCCGAAGAGGGGTCCGGTTTACCGTCCCCGGCGCAACGGACTGTATAATCAGTCCAACTACCAGGCCAACGTCTCGCTGCCGCCGCCGTGAACGTAGCCTGAGAATCCCACGTTTTCCTTCCTCCATGATTTGTCTCCTCGCCGTCGCGCTCCTGTTTAGTCTGGCCACGGCATTCGCCGCGCCTCCTCCGGCGCGGACGAATGTCGTGTTCATCGCGATCGACGACTTGAACGTGGACCTCGGCACGTTCGGTCATGGGATTGTGCGCACGCCGAATATCGATCGGCTGGCGGCGCGGGGTGTGAAGTTCGACCGCGCGTACTGCCAGTTCCCGCTCTGCAATCCGTCCCGGCAGTCGTTTCTGAGCGGATTGCGGCCGGAAACGAGTGGCGCGATCGCGCAGGGACGCACCGTCCGGGCGCAGCGGCCGGACTATATATACCTGCCGGGTTTGTTCCGCGCCCACGGATATAGCGTGTCGGGCGTGGGGAAGATTTTTCACGGCAACGACGACGCTTCGTGGGATCACTACGAAAACGGCAACGCGACCTCGCCCGAGGAAAACGCGGCGCTCAAGAGCCGTTCCGAAGTCCGCGACCGCGGTGAGCACGGTCCGGAATGGCGGCCGATCGATGATCCGGAGGAGACGATGGGTGACGGGATTGTCGCGCGCACCGCGGTCCGATATCTGCGGGAGGCGGCGAAAGCGGACCGGCCGTTCTTCATTGGCGCAGGCTTTCGGAAGCCGCACCTGCCGTGGACGGCGCCGCGGCGTTACTTCGAGCAATACCCCCAAGCCCTCATTCCGAAGCGGAGTGAACCGGCGATGTCGGGCATCCCGAAGATCGCGTTGCAGACCGATCTCACGGGAAAAATCCCGCCCGGCCAGGAGTGGCAGGGCGAGGCCGCCTACTATGCGTGCGTGTCGTTCGTCGATGCGCAGATTGGGCTCGTCCTCGACGCACTCGACGAACTTCGGCTGTGGGAAAGCACGACGGTCGTGCTCGTCGGTGACCATGGGTTTCACCTCGGCGACCATGGACTTTGGGGAAAGCTCACCAACTTCGAACGCAGTGCGCGGGTGCCGCTCGTGATTGCGCCCCCCGCGGCGCGTCATGCCGGAGCCACTACGCGAGCGATCGTCGAGTTGATCGATCTGTATCCGACGCTGGCGGAGTTGTGCGGATTGCCGCCGCCGGCGGGATTGGAGGGGCGCAGCCTCGTGCCCCTGCTGCAGAGTCCGGCGGACGCCTCGAACCGGGCCGCTTACACGAGTACGATTCACGACGGCGTGCTCGGACGGTCGGTCCGGACGGAGCGCTGGCGGTACACGGAGTGGGGCGAGCGCACGGCGCTGGAGTTGTACGATCACCAGTCGGATCCGGGCGAGTATCGCAACCTGGCGGCCGACCCCGATCGCGCCGCCGACGTGGCGAAGCTGCGAGTTTTCCTGGCGAAAAATCCACGGCTGGCCGGTCCGGTGCCGAACGACGCGCAGGCCGAACGCAAGAACAAGAAGAAATCGCCGACCACCCCGCCTGTTTCGCCATGAAGCCATTATCTGTTTTTGCGCTCTGCGTTTTCGCGACCATCGCCACGCGCGCGGCGGAGCCGGCCCCGGCGCGCCCGAACATCGTGTTCATCCTCTCCGATGATCAAGGGTTCGCGGATGTGGGCTATCATGGCTCCGAGATCGCGACGCCGAATCTCGATCGGCTCGCGGCGTCGGGCGCGAAGCTGGAGCAGTTTTATGTGCAGCCCGTCTGCACGCCGACCCGCGCGGCGTTGATGACGGGTTTGTATCCGATGCGGCTCGGGCTCCAACTGGGCGTCATTAAGCCGGAATCGCAGCACGGATTGTCCCTGCGAGCGCGGACGCTGCCCCAGGCATTGCGCGAGGCCGGTTACTTCACCGCGATCACGGGCAAGTGGCATCTCGGCAACGGTGGTCCCGAATACCTGCCCACCGCGCGGGGCTTTGCTCACCAACACGGATTTTATCTCGGCAGCACCGACTACTTCACGCACGAGCGCGAGGGCGGCCTCGACTGGCACCGCAATGACCGCGCGTTGCGGCAGGAGGGTTACGCGACGGATCTGATTGGCGCGGAAGCCGTGCAGATTATCGAGCAACGTGCCGGCGGCCCACAGCCATTTTTCCTCTACGTGGCGTTCAATGCGCCGCACACGCCGCTCCAGGCGACGGAACCGTACTTGGCGCGTTATGCGAAACTCCCGGAGAAACGCCGCGCGTATGCCGCGATGGTGACGCAGATGGATGATGCGATTGGGCGGATCGTGCAGGCGCTCGAAACGAAGGGGCTGCGCGAAAAGACGCTTATTGTTTTCTCAAGCGACAACGGCGGCAATCTTCCCGCGGCAAGCAACGGGGCGCTGCGCGATCAGAAAGGCAGTGTATATGAAGGCGGCGTAAGGGTGCCGGCGTTTGCGTCGTGGCCGGGCCGGATTCCCGCGGGCAAAACCATCACGCAGCCGCTGCACATGACGGACTGGCACCCGACGTTGCTCCGACTCGGCGGCGCGAAACCGGCTGCGGGCGTGAGGCTCGATGGACGCGATTTATGGCCGGCGCTGACGGGTGATTCCCGGCCGGTGCACGACGAAATTCTAATCAACGCCGCTCCCGGCACCGGCGCGCTCCGCCGCGGCGACTGGAAGTTGATCATCAATGGTCATCTGCGTTTCAAAGGCGGCACGCCTGACGCGAGTTTCTCGTGGGCCGATCTGCTCCGCGAATCAAAGCTGCCCGTCGAGGATGCGACGCGTCAGCAAGTGGAACTCTTCAACCTGGCTCAGGATCCGGGGGAAGCGCACAACCTCGCCAACGCGAAACCCGAACTCGTGCGGGAGATGATGGCTCGCTATGAAGCCTACGCTCGGCAAGCTGTGCCGCTGGTCGGCGGGGACAAGCCGGGTTCGTTTAAGGTGCCGGCGGTGTGGGGCGAGCGGAAGAAGTAGCGAGTAGTGAGAGGCGAGTAGAGTGGTCCGCAAGCGCTGCCCTTGCCCCACAAATTCGCGATCGCGTATGGCGTCGCGCCAAGGGCGCGGTTGACCGGAAGGGCGACTTTCCAGTCGTCCGAGACCGGTCGATCGAACGTACTTCGGCGGCAGGAAAGCCGCCGCTCCGGTGCGAATGCCGACGTGCTTGGCCAGAATTGTGGGGCAAGCGCAGCGCTAGCGGGTTCTCGCCGCGACGCAATATTACTCCCGCTCCAGTGCGATGATGAACATTTGTCGCGTGCCATCGGGTGCGATGCCCGGAACCACCACGGCGTCGCCGCTGCGATTCCAGCACGGCGCCGGGTCAAGGCGCAAATCGCCCGATTTCCAGGGCCCGAGCAAAACCGGTGGTGATCGCAACGTGCGCCCCGTCGCGCGCTCCAGGAATGTATAGTGATTATAGTCACCTTCCTTGTGGCTGTTGACGAACCAGCGACCGTCCGGCCCGAGCGCGATGTCGCCGCCGGGATTGGGAAACACGTCCGCCCCGCCGATCACTTCGGCAATTTTTCGCTCGGCGGTGTCGTAAACGACCTGCTTGTCGTCGAGTGAGCCGATGATTCGGCTGCCCCATTCCCAGTCGGGATGCCCTCCGATAAAGATATCGTGACGGGTGAGCCCCGTGCCGTCGGGCCGCACGGTGAACGGCACATTGACGCGGCTTTCCCGCGCTCCTTCGAAATCGGCCCGGCAGTAGAAATAGATCAGGTCGTTGTTCCGGTTGTTCAGCGTGTGGTTGATGAACAGGTGCTGGCTTTCGATCTTTGGATGAAGATCGCGCAGCCGATCCCGCAGCTGCGCAAACGACACGATCAGCGTCTTGGCGCCCGTCTGCACGTCCACGCGAAAAATGCCGTCATCGTTTGGTGCGGCCACCTCCTGCGTCCAGTCCCACGCGTCCTTGTATCCCGTCACCGGCCGGAGCCGCGCCATCCGCGCGTAATTGATGGCCATGAAGTAGCCGCCGTTCTGGGCGACGCCGCCGTTGCCGACGGGCGTGTCGGCGTAACGGTATTCGCGGATTCGCTCGCCGTTCATTCCGCGCGAGATGTCATACAGGACGGTGAACACCTTGCCGGTTTTCGGATCGCGGTCATTGAAGAAGAACTGCGTCTCCGGATGCTCCGGGTTCCAATAAAACATCGTGCCCTGCTGTGGATTCCAGCCGAGCGTCCGATCGACGACGCGGACCTTGAACCCGTCGCGGGCATCGATGAGGCAGATGCCGGCGTTGTCGCCTGTTCCCGGCAGGCGGTCTTGGAACGTCGTTTCGAGTGCGAGCATATAGCGACCGCTCGCGTTCCAGGGAATGGTCCGGCACTGCCCGATGTAACCAAAAAAATGATTCGTCGGCCCCCGCGTGATTTGAGTGACCGTCACGCCCGGATCGGGAGCGCGGGCGGCGGGGACCGGAGCGGCGCCGGCCAGGGTGGCGAGAAAAAGGCCGAGGCCGGGCAAAGGCGTGAGGCGTCGGCAGGCGCGAAGCGCGGATCGAGGGCGGGTGTTTTTTGGCATGGCTGAAAAGAAGCGATCATCCTGCGCCGACGAAAACTCGCGACGCAGACCTTCGGTTTCCGCTCATCGAGGCAGGGCGGGCGGAGTGCGGCGACGCTACGACGGGTAACGCCGTGGGCAAGACTCGCGTGGGGAGCGTCGCGCGGAAAAAATTTGCCGCGCGCGGCCGATAATCCCACTTGACGCGGACAGCTATCCGGAATCGCCTCAGCGCACCTGCCGTGCCCTGTCTGCGTGCGGGGCGCGCCCAACCTCAACCCGTTGTTTGTGCCAACACCAAGGCACCGTTTGTGGTGCTCCGTGAACCACTCCCCACCATGAATTTCACCCATCGATATCCTGCCCTGCTCTCTTGCCTCTTCCGCCCGTTCCTGGCGTTCGCTCTGCTCACGCTTGGTGTGGCGGGCGCCCTCGCGCAATCCAGCGGTACCGGAACGATCAGCGGCCGCGTGACGAATGCCGCGACGCAGACCAACCTCGAAGGCGCGGAAGTGGGTATTCCCGGTTCGAGTGTTCGGACGCTCACGGGCCGCGATGGGACGTTCGAGCTCCCCGGGGTGCCGGTCGGTGAACAGACGCTGGAGATTTCGTACACTGGCCTCGATCCCGTGACGCAGCGAATCACCGTGGCGGCCGGACGGAACCAGCTTCCGCTGGT
Source organism: Opitutales bacterium (assembly GCA_038204695.1). Taxonomy (GTDB): domain Bacteria; phylum Verrucomicrobiota; class Verrucomicrobiia; order Opitutales; family Opitutaceae; genus ER46. The sequence continues at coordinate 5,341 of JBBRCR010000315.1, forward strand.
CGGTCTGCGTTCGGATATTTACCAGCTCGACAAGTTCACGGTGAGCGGCGAACGCGAAGGCAGCGCGGCCGCGATCACGGCGCAGCGTAACGCGGACAACGTGAAGAGTGTCGTCGCGACGGACGCCTTCGGCCACGTGGTCGACGGCAACATCGGGGAAATGTTGAAGCGGGTGTCCGGCATTTCCACCAACCTCAACGAGGGTGAAGTGGATCAGGTTTTTGTCCGCGGGATCGGTTCGGCCTTCAGTGCGGTGACGCTCGACGGTACGCGACTCCCCAGCCCGGCCAAGGGCAAGAAGGAGCGCAACTTCGAGGTGGACAAGCTGCCGGCCGACTACATCGAAAGCATCGAGGTCATCAAGGCGCCGACGCCCGACATGGACGCGGACTCGGTCGGCGGCACGGTGAACATGATCACCAAGTCGGCCCTCGCCCTCGAAGGCCGCCGGCTGTCCTACAACTTTGCCCTCAACCACAAGACGCTGCGTCAGAAGAATTCATTTCTGGGCGGGATCCAGTACTCGGATGTGCTGGGGCCGAAGCAGAACCTGGGCGTGTACCTGTCATTTGGTTACAGCGACAATTACGTGCCGCAGGACGTGACGCAGCTGGATTTCGAAAATACGCTGGCGTCCCCCGCGTACCTGTACCGGTTTCGTCTCGAGGATGCGGTGCACAAGCGCAACCGCACCGGGGCCGGGCTCAAGCTGGACTATCGTTTCAGCGCGGACACGACGTTCTATGCGAGTTTCATGTTCAACCACTACACGGACGTCGTGGACCAGAAGCGGCTGACGATCCAGAGTGCGCAGAATCGCACCGCCTATGCGCCCGGGTACACCGAGAATCGCTGGGAGCACAATGTGGCGACCTGGACGTATTCGGTGAGCCTGATCGAACCGCGCCAGGAGACGTTTGCGATTCACACGGGCGCGAAACACAAGTTTCCCGATCTGAAGATTGATTATTCCGCGTCGTACGCGCCGGCGACCGGAGAGGAACAGCGGCAAAATTTCGATCTCGCGCTGGCCAATCAGCGCACGGTCATCGATCGCTCGGCTGAAATCTGGTACCCGACCTATACGAATCTAACGCCGGGTGATCCCAACGATTACAACCGGTACAACCGCGGCCGCATCCAGTCGCAAAGTGGCGAAAACAAGGAGGCGATCTGGGGCGCGGAGCTCAACGCGGAGAAACGGCTGGGCACGGAGCTGCCCTTCACGGTGAAGTCCGGTGTTCGCTATCGGGGCCAGGAGACGAAGGTCGATGACGAGCAGATCACGTCGGTTTACGTCGGACGCGACGGGGTGCAGGGCGGGGACGACAACTTGAACCAGTTCAAGCTGCTCAACTATTCGCACCACGGTTTTGAGGGGCGCTATTCGCAGGCGGTGTGGCCCGATGTGCGTTCAGTCTACGGCAGTTTTACGGGTCAGCGTAATCTCTGGGACGACGACCTGGTCGCCACGACTCGCGACGGCTTGTCGAGCGACGGCAAGGCCCGTGAAGACGTGTATGCGGTGTATGCGATGGGCACGCTGGACATCGGCAAGCTGCGGATCCTCACCGGTGTCCGGATGGAGAAGACGGATGTGGCGGGGACCGGAATGGTCAACGACCCGATCACGCCGGCGTTGCCCTCGTCGGCGCCGGAAGTGCAGCGGGCGGAGCGGGCGGCGCAGGAGTATCGGCGGGTGACGAAGAAATCCAGTTACCGCAATTACTTCCCGGGAGTTCATCTCCGGTACACCCTGCGTCCGGGCATTCTGCTCCGCGGCAGTTATTCGACCAGCATGGCGCGACCGAACTTCAGTGATTTGATGCCGGATACGACGATCGATGATCCCAACCTGCGGATTTCGCAGAACAACACCGGACTGCGCCCCCAGGAGGCGGACAACTTCGATCTCAGTCTCGAGTATTATTTTGAGCCGGCCGGTGTGCTGTCGATTGGAGCGTTCGCGAAGGACATCCGGAATTTTATTTTCCGCGATGAGTTGATCGTCGGTTCCGGGGCGAACAACGGGTTCAACGGTGAATACGAGGGTTACACGCTGACGACCCGGAAGAATGGCGGTTCAGGCAAGGTGCGCGGTCTGGAGTTCAGCTATAACCAGCAGCTCACGTTTTTGCCGGCCTGGGCGCGCGGACTCAGCGCCTATGCCACGTATACCATCATAGACGCGAAGGGTAATTATAACAGCCAGGGCGCCACTTCCGATAGCGAGCTCGTGCAGTTTGTCCCCACGGCTTGGAATCTCGGACTGACCTACCAGAACCGCGGGTGGACCATTCGCACGCAGCTGAACTACAACGATCGGTTCCTCAATGCATACACGGCCAATCCGGGGCAGAGGATTTATGATGACGAGCGCGTCGACGGCGAGTTGCGGGTGAAGTACCAATTCAGCAAGCGCTTCGCGGTGTTCTGCGATTGGACCAACGCGCTCGATCAGACGGTGGTCCGGGTGCAGGGCAAGGACCTGTACCGGCCGCAGAAGATCCGTTACAACGGCATGCGCATCAATCTGGGCATCAGCGGTACCTTGTAATTGGAACACGGGTACGGCGCGCGCGAGCCGGCGGTGGCAGCGGGCGCCACCGAGTGGCTCTGCGGAAAGTGGAGCTTTATTCATCCACTCGCTGGCGCTCTACCAGCCACGGGGGGGGCGCTCGCAGCCACGGAGGCGCTCGCACCGACGGGGGCTACTCCTTGGGGATCTCGTTGTCGGACTTCAGCACGAGGACGGGCGTCTTGGTTTTCACCCAGAGTTCGGCTTCCTTGAAGAACTTGCCGGGCACACTCTCGACCGCCTCGCCGACCGTCTTCACCGGCAGCAGACGGCCTTTTTTGGAGGAATTGAAATCATACGCGCCGCGAAAAATCCGATCCGTCGTGGTCGCCACGCTGTCGTTCTCGGGGATCTGCAACACCCAGCCGACGAAATCATGCTTGGGCATCTTGCCGTCCGGATCGCTCACGAGGATGACGAATTGTTTCTTCACCGCGGGCGGCTTCTCGTCTTCCACCCCATCCGGCTGGACGGCGAGGTTCATTTCCTCGATCACGCGGCGCAGCACGGCTGGTGCGATTTCGTTCTTCTTCAGGATCTCAGCGACTTTGCTGACGTCTATTTTCGGCATGATGAAAGGGGGGAGGACGAAACACCACGAATCCGGTGAATGACCAAGCCAAATTCACGTCGACGGCCAACTCGGCGGCGCATCTTCCCCGCAAAGTGAGCGACCGCGATTGGCGCGACGGCGCGCAACGCGAAGCGAAGAATCTCCGACGTTGTGGCACGCTGGACGGCTGGGCGGTTTGCGTTTTTCCTCCCTTCCGTGAGTTCCACGGAAGAATGGTTCGATGTCGTCAATGCGCAGGACGAGGTGGTGCGCCAGGCCACGCGGAGGGACGTGCATGCGAACGGCTGGTGGCACCGCGCCGTCCATGTGCTGGTGTTCAACGCCGCGGGGCAGGTTTTCCTCCAAAAACGTTCGATGCTGAAGGACCTTTCGCCGGGAAAGTGGGATTCCTCGTGCTCCGGTCATCTCGACGCGGGGGAGGATTACGAAGCGGCCGCCATCCGGGAACTGCACGAGGAAATCGGCGTGCGCGGCCCGGTTCCGCCCGAACGCTGGTTTCGGATCGATGCGTGTGAGCCCACCGGTTGGGAGTTCGTGTGGGTGTATCAGCTACGGCATGACGGGCGGTTGACCCTTGCGCCCGCCGAGATTCAGTACGGCGAATGGGTCACCCCCGATGAAGTATCGGCGCGGCTGGCGAGGCGGCCGGGCGATTACTGCCCCTCGTTTAAAATGATCTGGCCGATGGCCGCCGGGAGGCTGAAGCGATCGGTGCAGACGGCGGAGCCGCGATAACGCGGGAGCGCGCGTTACAATTCAGGCGAACTGCGATGCCGACGGCCGGAATGCCCGCCGGGCCCCAGATTATCGCTCAGCCGCTTAATCTCGTCGAATTGCTTTTGTGAAATGAGCCGCCGGGGTACGCGCTTGTCGGCCTCGGCGATCAACCGCAGACGGTCGTCCTCGTTCGGCGTATAGGGTTCCCAGGGACGATGGTGCCCATATTTGCGAATCCACGCGATATTGCCTCCGTGGACGGCCACGTTGACCTGATACTTGCCTCCGTCGTCGTCCTTGTTCCACCAGCCGAACTCGATGCTCATGATTTGGGTGCCGGATTGCCACTGCGACCGCGCGCGTGCGCAACGCCAATCTACAGCGAAAACGTGGCCACGGTGTCGCCGGGGTGGAAACCGCCCCCGTTGCGCTGCACCCGCCGCACGTGTAACTGCGTGCGGCCGACGTCCACGATGAGTCCGCCGCCGGGCGGGCAAAACGAGCCCGTGTTGATGACGACCGGACCTTTCCCGTTGGTCCAGATTCCCGGCCGATGGGTATGGCCAATCACGATGAACCTGGCTCCGGGCCAGTGCTCTTCCGCAAAGCGGGCGGCGATGGTCGGCGCCAGCTTCCAGGCCCGGAGAATGCGCAGTATTCGCAGTGGCGGCCAGATCGTATCCGCCGCGAAACGGAACGCGTATTTGAGCCGGTTGCGTTCGGATTGATGGCGCTGGGGAATGGTTGCCGCGACCTCGCGCCAGATGGAAAAACGCTCCTCCAACGTGAGGCGCCGCCCGGGGACGCGTCGGGCAACAGCCGCGGCGAGTCGGGACCGGATCATATTAGCGTCGCGGCCCCAAGGCACGATGTCGTCGAAGAGGATGTCGCCGTGCGTGACGATCACCTGACC
>JBBRCR010000316.1:0-10113 GCA_038204695.1 Opitutales bacterium
GACGGCGGACGACGGACGGCGGGCGACGGACGCCGGAGGACGGTCGACGGAGGGCGGACGACGGAGGACGGAGGACGGACGACTGAGGACGGACGACGGACGGCGGACGACGGGCGACGGAGGACCGACGACAGACACAGACGACGGACGGAACATTGCACATGCTTCTCCGAGTCAGTCGTTGTCCCGTCCTCTGTCGTCTGTCCTCTGTCGTCTGTCCTCTGTCGTCTGTCCTCTGTCCTCCGTCATCTGCCGTCCGTCCTCCGATTCACGTCCTGTTTCCACGCCGCGAGCGCCGCCTGAAGTTCGCGCACGCGCTCCGGGTGTTGCCGGGCGAGATTGTTTTTCTCACCGATGTCCTTTTCCAGATTGAACAGGCCGACCGCCACTGCGTCGGTTGAACCCGCTTTTTTCTTTCCTTTCGGTTCACCTTCTCCGGGCTGGTTCACCACCAGCTTCCACGGCCCCTGGCGGACCGCGTAGCGCTCGTTGTACCCCCAGAAGAGCGTGCGCGGCGGCAGCGGCTGGCCGTTGAACAGGAGTCCCGTGAGACTGGTGCCATCGAAGCGGTGCCCGGCCGGTGGCCGCGCGCCGGCGAGTTCGAGCATCGTCGGCAGCAGGTCCATCCCGATTGCCGTCTGATCCGTGACCGTGCCCGGCTTGATCTTCCCCGGCCAAGCCGCGATCGCGGGCACGCGATGACCGCCCTCCCAAACGTTGCCCTTCGTTCCATGGAGCGGGCCGTTGTTGCCTTCGCGCGTGCCGCCGTTGTCGGAAAAGAAAAACACCAGCGTGTTCTCCGCGAGCCCGAGGCGTTGCAACGTCGCCACGATTTCCCCTGCGCCGCGATCCATCTCCTGCACCATCTCGCGATAGGCGCGTTGGATTTCAGCCCCGGCGACGGCTTGGCCCGCGTTGGGCCCGCGCACGGGAGGATCTTTCGGCCCCTGATACGGCGCGTGCGGAGCCTCATGCGCCAGGTAAAGGCAGAAGGGCCGGTCCTTGTTTTCCTCGATGAACCGCACCCCGTGTTTCGTGATCAGATGCGTCGTGTAGCCCGGCTCATCGCGCAGTTCGAGATTGTGCCACCAGTCGGCAAAACCCGCCTGATCGACATGCGCGTGGAAGTCGACATTGCCACTCACGTAGCCACGGAACTCATCGAACCCGTGGTGCACCGGATTGAACTTTGGCGCGTATCCAAGATGCCATTTCCCCATCAGCGCGGTGCGATATCCGGCGTTCTTCAGCAGCCGGGAAAATGTGATTTCCGTCGGCTTCAGTCCATGGTCGTCACGTTTGCCAAGCTTCGGGTCGGCAAACACCACTTCGGTGACGCCGCTCCGTTGCTGATATCGGCCGGTGAGCAGCGCGGCGCGGGTGGGCGAGCAGACCGCCCCGTTCGAATGGAAGTCGGTAAACCGCAACCCGCTTTTCGCCAGCGCATCGAGGTGCGGCGTTTGATAACGGTCGCCACCGAAACAGCTCAGATCGGCGTAGCCCATGTCGTCGGCCAAGATGATGACAATATTCGGCCGGCGCTCGGCGGCGGATATCGCGATGGCCGCCGCCAAGCCAAGCATACAGACGGAGAATTTGGCGCTGCGAAGGGTGGACGTGGGTTTCATTGCTTTGATTTCTTCTGCTTTCGATCCGCTTTGCGCGTGTCGGCGCGGGAAGGTGCGGGCTTTTCGTTTTCGTCGGTCTCGCCCGGCACGATTACGGTCTTGCCTTGAACGACGAGGGTTTTCACCTGCGCGAGCTGACGATCGATTTGCCCCGGGGGCGCGGCATTTCCGCCGGGCAAAAATTCGCCAAACGGACGGCCGCTCAACTTCAGCTCCGCAGTGAGCGAGGCGCGCATGGCCATCAATACAGCCGCGTGCTCCGGCGAGGCGGCCCGATTGGTGCGCTCGTCCGGGTCGTTTCGCAGATCATATAACTGGTCCGCATCCCAGAATCCCGCCCGCTCGGCCCCGCGCACCCCAATGCCGAGCCGGCCAATATACGAGAGAGCGCGCGGCAGATTTGCCGGCCGGGAGCTCTTAATCACTTCGATTTGTTCCTGCGGATAGCGCACCGCGATATATTTCCAGTCCTTCGTCGCGAGCCCACGGGCGTGGCCCATCTCCAGGTAAACGTGCGCACGGGTCGCAGCGCTCTGCGGACGTTCGAGCAGCGAAAGAAAGCTGCGGCCATCGAGCCGATAAGCGTCGGGTTTGCGCAAGCCGGCCGCGTCGAAGACCGTGGGCACCCAGTCCACGTTCTGCCCGAGTTCGTCGCAGGTGGTTCCGGCCGGAATCCGGGCGGGCCAGCGTGCGATCATCGGGATGCCGACACCGTCCTGCGTGAAGGCTCGCGCTGTTTTGGTCCGCTGACGACGACGCTCGACAGCACCGTGTCACCCGCCGGGAGTTTCCATCCGTCGATTCGCGCCGACATGGCGCCGGCGGCGAGTTCCACTTTTCGCGCCTCGTCGGCAAAGCGCACCTCGATCGTCGCCGCGCCGCCGGGTTCCCGCCACTCCAACTCCACCGCGTATGTGCCGGCACGTTCGACACGGAGCAGCCAGCCGTTCGGCGCGGTGCGCTTGTCCTGCGTGCTCAGCACCGTCCGTCGCTCATGCGGTGTGCCGACGACGATGCGCGGGGGAGCGAAGTTGTTCGGGCGCGTGGTTGATACATTCGCGAACCAGGATTCATACGCTTGCTGGAGTTGACGCACGACCTCCGGGTGCTGCGGCGCCACATCTTGTTTTTCTCCGGGATCGTTCGCCATGTCGTAAAGCTCGAAGGGAATGTCGGGCGGCATCGTCTCCCGCCCCGAGCCGGAAGGATGGACGAGCTTCCATCGTTGGCTGCGGACCGCGGCATTGTGAAATGGCACGGGCGTGTCGCCCCGGTGTGTCTGCAACACAAGTTGGCGGTCCGGCCAGTCGATGTTTCTGCCGTCGAGCAACGGCAGGAAACTGCGGCCGTCGAGCTTCAAACCCGCCGGCACCTTCGCACCGACGGCTTCCAACAGCGTGGGCATGACATCGATGTGGGCGGCGATCTGATCGCTCGAGGTGCCCGCGCGCAGTCGCGCCGGCCACCGGATGAAAAAGGGCGCGCGGATGCCGCCGTCGTGCGGCTCGCTCTTCATCCCGCGCATCGGCCCGACATACCGTCGCGTGGCGGGACCATTATCGGTCATGAAGATCACGATCGTATTCGAGGCGAGCTTGCGCCGCTCGAGTTGCGCCAGCAGCCGGCCGACATTCTGATCGATGTTTTCCACCATCGCGTAGATTCGCGCGACGGTATCGGCGTCACGGTCAGCCCCGAGCAGGACCAGCGACAGATCTTTCGCTTTGTATTTCTCATAGAGCGCCATCGGCACATCGTGAAACGGACCGTGCGGCGCGTTGGGCGTAATATAGGCGAAAAACGGCCGGTGTGCCTCGGCGGCGCGGTCGATGAACTCCATGGCCGCCGAGAAAAAGACATCCGTGCAGTAGCCCTTCGCCTGAAATTGCTCGTTGTTTCGAAACAGGATCGGGTCGGTGTAGCGCCGGTTGTTCTCGATCGGTTCGGACGGTTGCGCCAGCCCGCCGCCGTGGTGGATGACGGATTGCTCGAAACCCTGTTCCGACGGGCGCAGGGGATAGTTGTCGCCCAGATGCCACTTGCCAAAGATTCCCGTGGCAAAACCCGCTGCGCGCAGGATCTCGGCCACGGTGGTCTCGGCGGGTTCCATCATCGAGCGGCCCTTGAATGTATCCACAACCCGGGTGCGATAGTTGTACCGCCCCGTCATCAGGCTCGCGCGCGTCGGGGAACAGACCGGGCTGACGTAGAACGTCTTCATGGTCGCACTCTCGCGCGCGAGTCGATCGATGTGCGGTGTCTCTATGACCGGATTGCCCGTCACGCCAAGATCGCCGTATCCCTGGTCGTCGGTCATGATGAGGACGATGTTGGGCGGCGCGCTCGCGCTGGCGGCGAGGGCAGCCGGAAGGGCGAGCAAAACAGAGGCGAGCCACAGCAACAGTTTCATGATGGAGAGGAATGACGCACGCGCGGCGCCGACGTCGCGTCAATCGGAATGCGATTTTCCATTTGGCCCCCGCGGAGCCGCAAACCGGCTGCCTCCGCGAACCCGGGGTGCGTCGCTGCCGGGGTGGCGCCGTGTCTCCGACCGGCGGTTTCCGTCAGGTTGCGAACGATGAGAATTCAAGCTTCCGCGGTCGCGGCAGAAAAATCAGCCCACCGCGCCGCAAACACCGGCAGGACCAGCAGATTCAACGCGGTACTCGTGACGAGCCCACCCAGGATCACCACGGCCATGGGTCCTTCAATCTCGCCGCCGGCCTCACCGCCGCCGAGGGCGAGCGGCAGCAGGGCCAGTCCGGTCACGAGCGCCGTCATCAGGATCGGCACCAGGCGTTCGCCCGCGCCTTGCATGGCCGTGGCCACATTCCAGTCGCATCCTTCCACCCGCACCAGGTGTTCGAAATGCGACATCATCATGATGCTGTTGCGCATCGAGATTCCGAATACCGTGACAAACCCGATCAGCGAGCCGATGGAAAGCAGGCCGCCGCCGGCGAAAACAGCGAGGACTCCGCCGACCAGGGCGAACGGCACGTTGGCCAGGACCAGCGTGAGGTTGCGCCCCCGGCGGAACACGACGGCCAGCAGCAGCACGATCCCGGCGCCCGCCAGCACCGCATGCACCAGGAGTTCACGCCGGGCTGCCCGCTGCGCGACCGCACTGCCACCGATTACTGGATACACATTGGCGGGCAGGCGGACCTCTCGCGCCAGCCGCCGCTGGAGTTCGGCGACGAATCCAGTGACGTCGCGGTCCGCGACATTGCAGGAAACCTGCTGCCGGCGTTGCGCCGCATCGTGCACAATCGCGAGCCGAGATTCGGCCAGATAGACGTCCGCCAGTTCGCGCAATGGCACCCGCAGCCCGGCCGCGTTCCGGAGCGGCAGGCCACCCAGCGACTCGGGCTCCCGTCGCTCCCGGGCGGGCAGCCTTACCGTGATGTCCGTCACGCGACTGCCCCGCATGACTTGCCCGATGTCGGCACCCTGACAAGCCGCCGCCACGGCCGCGGCAATGTCGGCCGGTGCAAACCCGAGGGCGGCAGCCCTCTCCTGGCGCACGCGGACGACGAACTCCGGCGCCAGCCCGGGGTTCTCCACCGTGACATCGGTTGCGCCCGGCATTGCAGCCATGATGCGCCGCACGTCCCCCGCCGCCTGATCCAGCGCGTCGAGATTTTCGCCGTGGAGGTTGACAATCACCGCCGCCGACGAGCCGCTCAAGGTTTCCTCCATCCGCTCGACAAGGAACGGCATGATCTTGAACGTGAGCCCGGGAAACTCGAGCAACTGCTGGCGGAGCGCCGGCACAAAGCGCTCCTCTTCCTCTCCGCTCATGGCCGCGAGTTCCACGTGCAACTCGCTGTAATGCGGCCCAAAGGTGTCTTCGCCCATTTCGGCGCGTCCGGCTTGTTGGGCCACGGAGACAATTCGTGGATCTTTCAGCAGCGCCGTGGTCACCCTCTTTCCCATCTCGATCGAGTGCGGGAGCGAACTTCCCGGCGCCGAGGCCATGTGCAGCACGAGGTGCCCTTCGCGAAATTCGGGCAGGAACTCGCCGCCGAAAAAAGGGAGGGTGGCGGCGGCCCCGATCACGACGAGAAGCACGGCGACGAACGTCAGCCGCGGGATGCGAGTCAGCGCCTCGAGCATGCGGCGGTGCACCACGCGTATCCACCCCACATGACGCGGCTCGCGGTGCGGGGTCACCCGGGCGAGCAGCACGAGGCAGAGCGCGGGTGTGACCGTGAGCGCGACCAACAGTGAGGCGAGCGTGGCGAGGAGAAAACTGATCGCCAGGGGCGAAAAAAGCCGGCCGGGCACGCCCCCCATGGTCAGCACCGGCACAAACACCAACGCGACAACGAGGGTGGCATAGACGATCGCGCTGCGTACCTCGAGCGAAGCGTCGAGCACCACGCGCCACGCCGGTCGCGGCGCGGGCAGCGCGAGGTTTGCCCGCAGCCGGCGCAGGATGTTCTCCACGTCGATGATCGCATCGTCCACCACGACGCCGATCGCGATGGCGAATCCGCCCAACGTGATCGTGTTCAGTGACACCCCGCTGCGATCGAGCACGATAACCGCCGCCAGGAGCGACAGGGGAATACTGGTGAACGAGATGAAAGCGGTGCGGAGGTCGGCGAGGAAAAGAAAAAGCACCACCGCCACCAAGACGGCGCCAATCAGCATGGCGCGGTTCACATGGCGCAGCGATCGCTCGATGAACGTGGCCGGTCGAAAGAGCTGCGGGTGAAGTCGGATCTGCTGCTCGGAAAGAATCGCGGCGAAGTCGTGGAGCGCCGCTTCGATGCCAGCCGTGACCTCGAGCGTATTGGCGCCGAACGCGCTGTGGATATTGAGAACAACTCCGCTGATTCCGTTGATCTGGGCATCACCGGATTTCGGCTCGGCCCCGGCGCCAATGTCGGCGACATCGCGCAGCCGTACCGCCATGCCCTCGCGCCACGTCACCACGACGCGGCCAAGTTCCTCCGGAGTCGCCAGCTGGCTTTCCACGCGTAACGCCACGCGCTGGTTCTTGTTTTCCACGTAACCAGCGCCGCGCATGGCGGTCGCTTTCCCCGCCGCAGCGAGGACGTCCTCCCAGCCGAGCCCGAACGACTGCAGCGCCTCGGCCCGCGGTTCGATGTGCCACTGTTCGACCTCACCGCCCCACACGTCGACCTTCGCCACGCCGGGCACTGCGAGCAGTCGCGGTCGCACCGTCCAGTCGGCAAACGCCCGCAGTTCCCCTGGCGTCTTTTCTGCCGACGTAAGGCCGGCAACCAGCGCCAGGCTCGTGCTCGAGGTCAGCGGACCCATGCGCGGTATGGCGACGCCGGCGGGCAGTTGCGCGGCGCCCTCGTTGAGTCGCTCGCTGACGAACTGCCGCACGCGGAAAATGTCGGCGCGATCGGCGAAGGTCGCCGTAATCGCGCTCAGCCCCTGAATGCTCTCGCTGCGCAACGTGGCGAGCTGCGGTGTCGCGTTGAGCGCGGCTTCGAGGGGCCGCGTCACGAGTGCCTCGACTTCCGGGGCCGAAAAACCCGGCGCCTCCGTCTGGATGACCACCATCGGGGGGGCGAACTCCGGGAAGACGTCGAGCTTCGTTCGTGCCGCGGTCAACAGCCCGTAGACGATGATCAGGCCGCCGATCGCGAGCACCGCCACCCGGAATCGCAACGCTGCGGAAATGAGCCAGTGCAGCATGAGGGGTCAGTCTTTCATTTGGATCTGACCCTTCAGCTCTTCGGACAGGAGCGACTGGGCTCCGGCAACGACAATCGGATCAGTGAACTCGCCGCGGACCAGCCATCCGTCCGCGTGCGGCTCCTCGAGCGGGATCCGGCGCCGCACAAATGTGTCGCCACTCCGTTGTATATAGATCCACCCGGCGCCCAAGTGGCGGACGACGGCGTCGCGAGGCACCAGCCACCCCGCGTGTTCCGGACCGCGGGAGAGTCGCGCGGTCAGCCGGTTTCCCGGAACGAGGCGCGCCGCACCTTGCGTAACCAAATAAAGGAGACAGTCACCCGCGAGGGGGTTGTCCGTGCCCGGCGCGGGTCCGAGCAGCTCGGCGGCGACCGTGAAACCATCGAGCCGTACCAGCGTGGCTCGAGCAGGAGGCTTGGGCAACGCGTCGGCGGCGAACAGTTCCACCACCACCAGCGCGTGCTCACGTTGCCGCAGCGCTTCGGCGAATTCCGGCAAATCGGAGCGCGAAGCCACGGCCGGTCCCCAGGTCGCCCCGATTTTCGATTGGGCGAGAGCTTGGGCAATCTCGTCGCGCGTGAACGCCGCGCGGGCCGCCTCCACTGCGCTCGCCGATGTGTTCTGGCCCTGCTCCGCCAGCTTCCGCTTGCGTTCGAAGTCCAGCCGGCTCGCCTCGATCAAGGCCTGCGCCGTTCGCAGTTCGGCCAGTTGAGCGGCCATTCCGGTGCCATCGACGACGCGAGCGGTGGCGGTCAGTTCGTCCGCGAGTTGGGCGCGCGCCGGAATCGACGTGGCCACGCCAAGTCGCGTCTGAGTTTCCTGGTCCAGCCGGACGATCGAGCCCTCGGGTCCGACGGCGGCGCGCGACGGCGCAGAGACGGGAGCTTCGCCGGCTTGCTCCCGGTCCCGCTCCTCGCGCAGCTCGCGGTAAACGAGGACGAGGGTGCCAGCGGCCACGAGGACGCCGAGCATCGGGAGCAGGATGCGCAGGATTTTTTTCATGGCCGGAGCGGACGGGGAGAAGAGCTGAAGTCGAAATCGAGCGGGCGTTGCATCGCCGACTCGACGCGGGCGAGAGCCACCGCGGAGCTCATCGTCGCGTCCCATTGCAGCAGTTCGGCGCTCGCGAGTTCGGTTTCGGCGGAGAGCACATCGAGTTGCTCCCCGGCGCCGGCGGCCACGCTTGCGCCCGCCCGCTCCCGCTGCTTCTGCTGCTCCGCCACCATCACCCCGGCCGCAGCGACGAGTTGCTGCGCTCCGCGGGCGTGGGCGACGGCTTCTTCGATTTCGCCGGTGATGGCCGCCTGAAGCGCGAGCACCCGCGCGGCGGCTTCACGGCGGCGCGCCTCCGCCTGCGCGATCGGCCCCTGGTTGCGGTGAAAAACGGGGAGCTCGATGGACATCCCCAGCGACCACTTGTGCTCACGCTGGTCGTATTCATAACCTGGACCGAAGCGGAGGTCGGGAAACTGGCGCGCGACTTCGAGCTGCAAGGTGGCCTCGGCGGCGGCGTACTCCGCCAGGCCCGCGAGCAAATCGGCGCGCCCGGTGAGCGCCCGGTCCCGGACTGAATCCGACTCGGGCGATTCCGTGCCTGCGGCGCGAGTTTCAACGGCGAGCGCGAACGACGCTGGTAATGCATTTTCGGTTACACCCAGGGCCGCCGCCAGGCGGGGCCGGCTGCGCGCCAGCCGCATCTCGGCGTCCCGACGTTCGCGTTCGAATCGCAGCGCGGCCAGGCGCGGTGCCGACAGTTCCCAGGCCGCGATCGCGCCGGCCTCGATCTTTTGTTGCAGCAATGCGGCCACCTCGCGTTGCGTTGCCGCCTGCCGGGTGATCACCCGGTGACGCTCCGTCGCATCGCGGAACTCGAGCACCGCTTCGCGCAGCGTGGAGCGCACTTTCCAGGCCGCGTCGGTCAGTCGCAGGCGCGCCGCTTCCGATTCATAACGCGCGATGCTCCGGCGAAGATCGCGCTTGCCGGCGGTCTCGATTGGGAGCTCGACATTCAACCCGGCAATCCAGGGCGACGGGCTGGTCACGCTGGTGTTGCGTCCCGGCGAGAAACTGAAGGTGGGATTGGGCCGCGCCGTGGCCGTCATTTCCGCGGCCCGCGTCCGCTCGTATTCAGCGCGGGCCACATCGAGGCCCGGGTGAAAGAAGTACGCCGCGAGAGCGAGCGTCTCGAAACTCCAAGCGCCGTCACCGGGCGCAGGCCGCCCGTGTTGCGAAAGGAATGCGTGCAATTCGGGTCCATCGAGCGATCGCGACCGAAAGGCCGTCGCGCTGTCCGCCAACCGGAGTTCTTCGGGCGTGAAGTGGACGCAGCCGGTGGACGTCAACGCAAGAGCGGCCATCAGGATCCGCAGATGCCCGGCGGCAGCCGCAGGCCGGCTTCCCTGCCGGTTGAATGGCTGGGCCGGCATGAGAGTTGGTCCGCGGGAATGCGCGGTGCGATGCGTGGACCAACTCCTCATGGTTTCGTGTACACCAGCGCACGCCCGTGGGGCGCGGAGAAAATTATTACAACTCCGTCAGAACTGTCGGGGGTGCGGGGTCCGGTCCGCACGGTGAAAAACGCCCGTCCGCCGATCCAGGAAAACAGAGTTGCGCTGGGTATGCGGCGCGCGTTTTGCGGAACGGCTTGCGACGGCCTTGGGTGGCGCTTGCCCCACAGATTTGCCATCGCGTATGGCGTCGCGCCAAGGGCGCGGTTGACCGGAAGGGCGACTTTCCAGTCGCCCGAGACCGGTCGACCGAACGTACTTCGGCGGCAGGAAAGCCGCCGCTCCGGTGCGAATGC
>JBBRCR010000317.1:0-10053 GCA_038204695.1 Opitutales bacterium
TCCCAACACCACTTTAGTGGGTATCGCCCAGAGGACATCACAAGGATTGGCACCTCCTGCGAAGATAATGCTGCTAGCGCTTGCCGTGTCGAGGCTGCCCGTGCCCGTCAGGCCCTGGAAGATCCATTGGGGATCCGTGTAGCCAGTGCCGTCGAGCGTCAGAGTCCCAGTTAGTGTAGCAACAGCCGCCAAACTATAGACGCCAGGGGTCAGGGTTTGGCCACCGATTTCCGCGGCCAGAGCAGCAGTCGGTGTTTGCGAAAGGGCAGCGAGAAACCCACCGCTCGTCAGGGTGCCGAAACCGGAAGAGCCCGCTGGGAACATAGCCGAAGTCAGCAAGCCAGCGTTTTGTATGGAACCTGCAGGACCAGTGGCATCTACCGCATAGATCTGCCCGCCTGCTGTAAGCTGTGCTGCCGTTAGTCCAATAAAACTCCCGGCGGCTGGAACCAACCCGACATTTCCGCGCGTCGGACCCCCGTTGATCACGGATGCACCACCAGCGTCGGAGATCAGGGTTTGGGCCAGAATCGCAAAACCGGCGGCATCTCCATAGTTTATTGTAACTGCCGTGGCGTTATGGTGCAGAAACATGACAGCCGCAACGGCAAGGCCCATCTTCGGCGAAGAAGTGATCTTCATAAATTTAGTTTTCATATAGATTCCTGCTATAATAACTGACCGGCAAATTAGAGACGATTTGGGTAGGCGCGCTCAAGGATGAGTTCGAAGGTGTCATCGGACAGAAACAAACCGGACAATCGTAGTTGGCTTATAACAAGCCAGTGACACCAATTGGCCCACACTCATAGCACACCTTTAGCCAATAATTCGTTATAGGTATAATACCTCAAAATACGCACTACCTGCTATGCTTTAAATACTTACCGTAGTTAGCAGAAGTAATATGTTTAATGTTAGTGGCTACTGCGCTTGATTGTGTAAAGAGAACCGACGTTGCTCTCTCAAGAAACAGCGCCTGCTTGGATCGGTTGAAGAGCATATCCGAGTTCTTTGGCCGCGCGGCGCAGGGCGTTCTCCTTGCGCGCCTGGCGCAGGGCGGGATTGCCGAGGCGGGCAGGATCGAAGGGCTGGCGGTATTTGATCATGGCATTCAGGACGCGCGCCAGCTTGTGCGCGGCGGCGGTCGTGGCGCCGGGGGCGCCAAGCTTGGCCTTCATCCGTCGGAAACAGTCGCCCAGCGCCGACTCCACCCGGTGCAGCGATTGAGCCGCCATCCGCAGCGCCGTCGACAGCCGGTTGGCCACCGCTCGGGTGGCCACGCCGATCTGACGCCCGCCGGTCTTGCGATTGTCCGGGCACAGCCCCAGCCATGAGACGAAGTGATCGGCCGTCTCGAACTTGCTCACGTCCACACCGACCTCACTCAAAAACACGTAGGCCGTCTGCACGTTTACCGCGTCCACCGCGGTCAGATCCACGCCGAACTTCTCGAACAGGTGCTCCGGGCGCCAATCGCCGCGCAGCGCCGCGGCAATCTCGGCCTCGCTTTTCTTGCAGCGGTAGTCGCGGTGCTGCGCCAACACCTCAGGCTTGCGCTCGCCTTTGATGATCGCTTCGAGAATCGCCTGTCCGGTCTCGCCGGTGATGTCCGTCACGGCCCGGTGCACCTGCACGTTCATCTGATCGAGGGCATTTTGTACCCGCAGCAGATGCTCGCAGCCGGTGCGCACGAGGCTGTCACGATGCCGCACGAGGGCACGCACCGCGCACACCGCCGCCGGTGGACGGAACGACGCATGCAACAGACCCACGGAGTGGAGATATTGCAGCCCCTGGCAGTCCGGCACGTCGGTCTTGCGGCCGGGGACATTTTTGACGTGGCGGGCGTTGACCAGGCATACTTCCAGTCCGCGACCCTCGAGGATCTGGAATAGCGGCACCCAGTAGACACCAGTCGCCTCCATCGCCACAGTCTTGATTTTGCAGGCATTACTTTGCTACAGCCCTTGTGTGACCGAACCCACGCTCGCTCCATCCGACGACTCTGCGGCTGAAACGCGGGAATTCGATGTGGTGATCGTGGGCGGCGGGCCGGCCGGCGCATCCGCGGCGCTCGAGCTTGGCGGACGCGGGCTGCGGGTTGCGCTGATCGAAAAAGGCGTGCCGCCACGGTACAAGACCTGTGGCGGCGGCGTGCTGAGCCGCGCGCTGGCGTTGCTGCCGGTGGACGTAAAGGCTGCGGTGGAACGCGAGTGTCTCGTCGCCGAACTGGTGCATCACGCGCCTCACTTGCGATTTGTCTGTCGGCGTTCGAGCCCGATCGTGTCGATGGTGATGCGCGATCAGTTCGATCATCTGCTCGTGGCCGCCGCCCAAGACCGGGGTGTGCAGCTGATCTCTGGTACCACGGTTTCCGATGTGGGGCTGTCACCGAACGGGGTGTGCCTGGCCACGCGTACGGGCGAAATCCGCGCGAAGTTTGTCATCGCGGCGGATGGCGTGAACAGCGTGGTTGCGCACAAGACGCGGCGGCGGCCGTTGGGCGGCGTCGTGCCGGCGCTCGAGTGCGAAGTCACGCTGCCCCCGGATGTGATGGCGCCGTTCATGCACGCGGCGCGTTTCGATTTTGGACTCGTGCCGGCGGGTTACGGCTGGGTGTTCCCCAAGGGCCATCACCTCTCGATTGGGGTCGGGACCACGCGGCGCGGTGCCGCCAATCTGCCCGATCAGTATCGCCGCTATCTGGCCCACCTCGGGCTTCGTGGGGTCATCAGCGAGGAGCGGCATGGCTTCATGATTCCGTGCCGGCCCCGCGAAGGCCTGTTCGAGGTGCCGAGAGTGCTCTTCGCGGGCGATGCCGCGGGGCTGGCGGATCCGGTTACGGCCGAGGGGATCACCGCAGGAATTCTGAGCGGCCAGCTCGCCGGTCGCGCCCTGCTGGCCGGCGGGTTCAGGGACGTGGAGGTCCGACGCGCGTATCAGAAAACCCTCGACGGGGAACTGCTCTCGGAATTGCGCGTGGCGCGCGCGCTCGCCTGGGTGCTCTACGATTGCCCCCGCCTGCGCACGGCGCTGTTTAAACGTCACGGGCAGCGAATCAGCGAACTGATGACGCAGATTGTGACCGGCGAAACGTCCTACACCGCGGCGGTCCGGCGGCCCGGAAATTATTTGGCTGCTGCGCGCCGCGTGATCGTCCCGCGGCTTCGGTGCCGTCTCGCGCGCAATGTAATTGCCGTGTCGTCGTTGGCGCCGTGCACTGTCCGGCCATGCAAGCGTGCTCTTTCGCAATGGTTCCTGCGGCCCCCCGCCCTCCGTGTCGCGCCCTTCTGGCCGTCATCGCCATCACATTCGGATTCTTTTCGGCCGGATGGGCGGCCGGTGCGTCCGCTGGTGGCCCGCGCAGCGGAGGCAATGTCTTCAGCGTGGCCGGTGCCGAAATCCGGCTGAATGGCACGCCGCTCAAAATCAAGGGGCTGCGCTGTTCGGCCGCGCTGATCTCCGACGCGAGTGCGCACGAGCTGATCGGTCAACTCGACGCGTTTCGCTCGTATGGAGTGAACGCGATCAGTGTGTACCTCATGGGCTCGCGCTTTGCCGACGTCAAAGGTTACCGGCCCGACGCGTCGCTGGATCCCGCGTATGCCGCGCGGCTCGATCGCATCATCAAGGCGGCGGACACGCGCGGGATGATCGTGCTGGTCGGTTGTCTTTATTGGAGCACCTCGCGCGCGAAAGAGGCACTGGCGCACTGGACCCAGGCCGAGGCGAATCGGGCGATCGCGAATACGGTCGCCTGGCTGAAGGAGCGGAATCATCGAAACGTGTTTGTCGACCCGGACAACGAGGGCATGGCGACGCGCGAGACCAGGTGGAGTTTCGCCGCGTTGATTGATGCCGGGCACGCCGCGAATCCCGCGTGCGTTATCGCCTACAATTCCCGGCCCTCGCCCCCGGCAAACGCCGACCTCGGCATCCATCACAGCCCGAAGATACCGGGCAAGCCCTACGTCGAGACGGAAGGCACGCCCACGAATGCGGAATACTGGGGTGACTACAGCAAACGGACGGGTTTGTACAATTACTTGAACGTCGGTGTGTATAGCGACGCGATGAAGGAGAACCAAAAGGCTAAAACCGTGGAAAACATCGAGCGCGCCAACGGCTATATGTTTGCGTCGACCTGGCTCCAGGCCGTGCCGCCGCTCGGACCCAACGTGCGGCCGGGCGGTGACGGTTCGACCGCGAATCCCGGCATGCGTTGGTGGCTGGAGTTTTTGCGCGACCGGTATGGCGCGGGAAAATAAGTCTACCATCGAACCCGAATTTTTCGCACGGCGGCTCTGCCGCAACCGAAGGTAGTGGGCCAAAATTTTAACCGCAGATGGCGCAGATACCGCAGATAACTCGAACAAGACCATCTGCGAAAATCTGCGTAATCTGCGGTTGATGGATTGGAAAGAATCGTCGCAAAAGATCGCAAGGCGAGTCCGGTTCTGGAGCTCGAGCTGTGAGCGTCACGTATCCATTCGCTGGCGCTCGCAGCCACTGATCGAGCGCCATCGCTGGCGCAGCCACTCCACGCCTCCCGGCGTCTCGCGCGGGACGCGTAGAGTCACCGGCAAATCAGCATATGGTGGCAGTGCACACCCTGTGCGCGCGTTTTCGCCCGTAGCGCCGGTCTCCGACTGGCGGAACGCCGGTCAAAGACCGGCGCCACTCCCGGCCGCTGCCCCAGCGTGTGGGATGTTATCATAGGAGCTGTGAAGTTTCCGGGCCAAGCCTCACCCTTTTGTTTCCTGATTTTCACGGGCGGTGCTCGGACCTTGCCACGCGGGCGGCAGCTGTTAGGTGACGGCCATGTACCGCTTTCGGTTCTCTTTTTGCGCGCTCCTTGGCGTACTGCTTAACCTTATGCCGCACGCCCAGGCGGCGACGCCCGCGCCGGCGCCCCGACCGAACGTCGTGTTTCTCCTCGCCGACGATCTCGGCTGGGCCGATGTCGGTTTCCACGGTGGCGAGATCAAGACGCCCCACGTCGACCGACTCGCCGCCGCGGGCGCGAGACTCGAGCAGTTTTACGTCCAGCCCGTTTGCTCGCCGACCCGGGCTGCGCTCATGACCGGACGCTATCCGATCCGGCATGGGCTGCACATCGGCGTGGTGCGGCCGTGGGCGCAATATGGTCTGCCGCTCGAGGAGCGCACATTGCCGCAGGCGTTGAAGGAGGCCGGCTACGCGACTGCGATTACGGGCAAGTGGCACCTCGGACACTTCCAACCGGCGTATCTGCCGACCCGGCGCGGGTTTGATCACCAGTATGGCCACTACAATGGCGCGCTCGATTATTTCAAACACGAGCGGGACGGCGGATTTGACTGGCATCGCGATGATGCGGTGTGCCGCGACGAGGGCTATTCGACCCACCTGGTAGCGCGCGAAGCCGCGCGTTTGATCGAGCAACATGACGCGAGCCGGCCGCTCTTTCTCTACGTGCCGTTCAATGCCGTGCACACGCCGTTGCAGGTGCCGGAGAGCTATCTCGCGCCGTATTCGCATCTGAAGGGAAATCGCCGCACGTACGCCGGAATGGTCGCCGCGATGGACGAAGGCATCGGCCAGATCATGGCCGCGCTGGAGCAGAAGGGTCTGCGTCAGAATACGCTTGTCTTCTTCTGCTCGGACAACGGCGGCCCCGCACCGGGCGTGTTGACGAGCAACGGACCTTTGCGCGCCGGCAAAGGCACACTCTACGAGGGCGGCGTCCGCGTGCCGGCCGTGGCCATGTGGGAGGGTAAAATCAAAGCGGGCAGTGTCGTGACTGCGCCGCTGCACATGGTCGATGTATATCCGACGCTGCTGAAACTCGCGGGCGTTTCGCTCGCGCAGAAGCTGCCCCTCGATGGCTTCGATGCGTGGCCGGCCATCACGCAGGGTGCGCCTTCGCCGCATCAGGAGATTCTGCACAATATCACCGCGTCGGGCGGGGCGATTCGCGTGGGCGACTGGAAGCTGGTGGTCAACGGGCAGTTGACGGATGCCGACGACGCGGGGGGATCCGCGGCGTCAACTGCGCCCGCAAAAAAGAAGAAGTCGGCGAAGAAAGGTGGACGACAGGTGGGCACCACGCCGTCCGAGCTCTTCAACATCAAGAACGACCCGTTTGAAAAAACGAATCTCGCCGCCAGCAATCCGGAAAAAGTGAAGGAGCTTCAGAACCGGCTGGGCGCTTACGCCAACGCCGCCGTTCCGGCGAAACAGGCAGCGGCGCCGGCTGGATTCAAGGTGCCCGCCATTTGGGGCGAGCGATAACAGGGTCAGTCCGCCGGTCCGGGATGCGGCGCCAGTCCGGACGAATGAGCAACGCGGTCACACCGCAGTGACCGGGCGGCGAGTGCGTCGAGCGTTCGCGCGAGGATTTCCGTCGGTTCACCGCCCGCGGGGATGGTGATCACCAGGTTCTGCTGCGCGTAGTGTTCGGCCACGGCGAGCGTTGCCGCCATGTAACCCGCCAGCCGAACTTTCACCGCCCCGGGTTCGTCGTCACGCTGCTGCGAGAGCTCGCCTTCGCACCGATCGCAAATGCCGGCCCTGCGCGGCGGACGTTTCGTCAGATGATACACCGCATGGCAGCGGGCGCACGTTCGGCGGCCGCTCAGCCGGGCCGTGAGCTCGTCGGTGGGGAGTTCGTAGCTGATCACGGCATCGAGTCCGAGGCGATGCCGCTCCAGCAAACCATCCAGCGAAACCGCCTGCGTCAGCGTGCGGGGAAAGCCATCGAGCATGAAGCCGCCGTGGCAGCGCAGGCAGCGCTGGCGCTGGACGATCACGCCGAGCACGACATCGTCCGGCACCAGTTCTCCGCGATCCATGCGCGCTTGGGCCACCGCCATGGCGGAGCCGGGGGCGTTTTCATACGTTCGAGCCGCCCGGAATATGTCGCCCGTCGAAAGCGGACATGCGCCAAGCGCATTCGAAAGCAGTTGGGCCTGGGTGCCCTTGCCGACACCGGGCGGGCCGAGTAACACCAAACGCCACGTCCTCCCCACCACCGGCGGAGGCTGCAAGCAGAGGGCTTTGCCGCCCTGCAACCACGCGGTCCGATCGCGCAGCACGGTCATGATGCGGAAACCTAGGTCAAAGGTCCGCGAGCGGCTCCGCTAATCTTGTCGAACGCTGCGCGGGCGTTGACGGGCGGGCGGTAGCGCCCGGTGGCGCGGGCGTTTGCCGATTGTCGCAGCTCGCCTGACGTGTGGCGAAATTGGGGCGGGACGCCCCACATCGTCGTATAGAAAGAAGCTCATGGGCGGGACGCCCATGCCACCCCGGGCACCGCACGCCGAAGTGCAGCGCGGGATGCCAGGTTGATCGATGGTGCGATGCGGTCAGTTGCTCAGGCGAATGGCGGTGAACGACCGGGCGGGCAGGGTGATCTGCGGATTTCCAGGCGTCCAGGCCCACGTCATTTTTCGGGGGGGCGACGTGCGTGGGCGCGTCGGGCGTGTTGCGGGCATCGAGGCTCCCGCTGGCCAGGCAGGTGACGTCCGACTCTCGCGGCCGGAAGCCGGCCAGACGCAGCGTTGTCTGCACCGGCCCGGCGGCGAGATTGACGACGTGCAGCGTCACCACGTTTCCATTACGGCTTTTCCGCGCGAGCACATCGAGCCGGGGGTCGGCGCAGTCGGCTTGAACGACCAGCGGCAGCCACTCGTCGCCCAGCATGCGGTCCACGTAGTACGACGGCTGGAAGAAGATCTGCGACGGCGTGTAATGGATTCTGCCCTGATCCCAGATGAGCGCGAGATTCCACGCCTGGAAGGTGTTGGCGGTGCCGGCGCGTTCGACGCCGGCCGGCATGCGATTCAGTGTATTCAGATTGTGGGCATGCGCGAGTCCGCGCTCCCACGTGCAGCGATCGCCATTTTCCTCCATCGGCCAGAGCCGCAGCGCAAAGCCGGGCACGCTCCGGGCGAGACGCTCGTGCAGCTTCAACCCGACCGCATCGGCGATGACCGTGTCGGCGTGATCGAGCGCCGACTGATAATGCGAATCCAATACGAATTGGTTTTCCCTGCGCTGCTCCCGCACCCACGTCGCCAGTGCCACCATCGTGGCGAGCCCGTCTTTCTGCTGCCGGGCTTTCGGGCCGACTGGACCGGCGCCGGTCACCGCGCGCACATTCACCGAAGCGAGCACAATCAGGTTGGGATCTTTCGACCACAGGGCGGACGCCAGGGCCTTGAAACGCTCGAGATACTCTGCGTTTGGCGGCTGCTCGTTGCCGATTTGCACCGCCCGCAAGCAGTACGGTTTCGGGTGGCCGTCCGCGATCCGCCGGCGGCCCCATTCCGTTTCCGGACCGCCCGCGCAATATTCCACGAGGTCCGCCATATCGCGCTCCGTCTCATCGATCCTCAGGCCGAACAGGGTGAAGATTCCGGTCGCTTCACAGAAGTCCATGAATTCGAAAACCGAGAAACCATGGGAGGCGTAAGGGTTGAAGAACCCTTGATAAGGCGGACGCTCATCGCGCGGCCCGATCATCTGTTTCCACTTGTAGTATTTCGCGCCGTCGGGGCAGCGATTCACCATCGAGCCATTATAGCGCATCGCCTTCACGCCCATGCCCAGCAGCGCGTCGGCCAGCTCGCGTCGCCCGGGCAGGCCGGTGTAGCGGCCCGCTTCGCCGCGCTCCAGGAGGGCGTAATCCAGGGTGATCGTCCCGGGTTTCCGCAGCACGATCGCCAGACGCCCGCGGCGATCGGAGGCGCTCGGGCGCAGAGTGAACGTCAGCCGCTGATAAATCCCGGATTTCGCCTCCACGTCACCGCGCTGCTCGGCCAGAAGGCCGCCGTTTTCCCGGCGCAACGATATATACACGGGCTGCGCGGTGTCGCTCTTGAGCCGGAGGATCCCTATAAAGGAGTCGCCGGCCGCAAGGTTGATGCCGGCGCGAAACAATCCGGCGTTGTCGATGCCCAGTTCACCTTCGCCCGAACGCAGGCGTATTTCCTGCGCCTGCTTCCCGGTGAAGACTCCGCGCCGGACCAGGGTCAGCGCACCCGCCGCGGAACCCGATTGGACCTTCCGCCAGTGGCGGCTCACCTGCGCATCGCCACAATCCGCCGTAGAGCTGGAAATTGAGATCTTCGATATTCGCGCCAATCAGCGATGGCGGGCGATCCACGAGGATCTTCCCCGCATCGACGTGCAGCACGGCATCGGCGTTCATCGGGGTCATGCCGCCGCTGGCGCCCAAAACCGGGAATGCCGGGCCGACGCTCAGCGCGGCCAGACCAAGGCAAAGAATCGGAGGCTTCATCAACGGACCGTGCCTACGCGCGACGGGCTGGATTATCCGTCACGGAGTTGCCGGGCCGGTTTCACCGTGCCTCGCCGCGGTGTTGCTGGCGAGCCGACAATCCCGTTTCCGCGGCTTCCCTTCCGTCCGCGAGCGGCTATGTCGTCTGCGTGGCATTGATGATTCTCACGCTCCTCGCCTTCGTGGGCGGCGGGGCGGTTCTTTGCGGACAAACGCCAGCCGCGCCCGCCCCGCTCTCGGAGGAGCTGCCGCGGCCGGTGAGTTCGATGCTGGAAGCGCAGGTGGAATTGCATCGCCGCGGATTTTCCTGCGGCGCGATCGACGGCGTCTTCGGCCCGCAGACGGCGGGCGCCTTGCGCGCCTTTCAGCGCGCGGCGGAGCTTGAACCTTCCGGAGTGCTGGATCGCCCCACGACTGAAGTCATGGCCCTGACCGCGCCCGTGCTGGGCGAGCACCTCATCTCAGCGACCGACCTCGCTGAATTGCGCCCGGTCCCGCCGACCTGGCTGGGCAAGTCTGAGCAGCCTCAGCTTTCGTTCGCCACGGCAATCGAGCAAGTGGCGGAACGGTATCGGGCGAGTCCGAATTTCCTGCGCCGGATCAATCCAGGTCTCGATTGGAACGCCGTGCTGCCAGGCATGGTCGTGCGCGTGCCGGGAGTGGAACGGGTGAAGCTTGATCGCCCTGCGGCGTTACTGCACATCCGGCTCGCGGCGCGTGAACTGCAGGCGACGGACCCCGAAGGCCGGCTCATCGCGCACTTTCCC
>JBBRCR010000318.1:0-10037 GCA_038204695.1 Opitutales bacterium
GGTGTGTGCACCATCGACCTTCGGGGGGCCGACCTGAAGCAGACCGTCACCGCCGCCAACACCGCGGTAGCCGAACTGGGCCGGCTGGATTTGACGGCCACCGCCGGCATCGCGCGCACGCCGTTGCTCGCACTTTACGCGGCCCGCGCCAGCCCTGCGCCACCGCCCGTTCCGACATCCAAAACGCGAAACGCTCAACACGATACTCGAGGCCCGGAACTCGTTTCCCAGATTCCGGAATTCGATTTCGTCGTGACGGAGTCACCGCCGGACGATTACGGCTCCGATCGGCTGGTTCACGTCGTCACCGATGAAAAAGGCTTCCTCGCTCCCCTGCCGCTGGCGACCGCCTCGCCACCACCCGTGCTGGCCGACGTTTTCGCCAGCTGGGGATTGCGCACGCTCGGCGAGTTCACCGCTTTGCCGCGAGACGAGATCGTCCGCCGCTTCGGCCACGAAGGCCTGGCATTCTGGCGCCGCGCGAATGGCGGCGACCCGCGGCCGCTGCGCCCCGTGACACCGCCGCAGGAATTTTCCGCGGCCATGGCGTTCGAGGAACCGGTGGAGACACTGGAGCCGCTGCTGTTTATCCTGCGACGTTTTCTCGAGCGGCTGGCGCTCGAGCTTCACGCCGCACAATTCGTCGCCGCCGAAATCGTCCTGGCGCTCACCCTGGAAAACGAGACGCGTCACGCCCGCAATTTCCGGCTCCCGGAACCTACCGCGGACCTGGAAATTCTGTTTCGCTCGCTGCACACGCATCTCGAGTCGCTGCACACCGACTCCGCGATTCTCAAGGTCGAGCTGCAACTCATCCCGGCCCGTCCCCTCGTGCGACAGCAGGGTCTCTTTGATACCGGACTGCGCGACCCGCACGGATTTGCGGAAACACTCGCGCGCGTGGTCGCCATTGTGGGCAGTGATCGCGTCGGCACCCCGCAACGCGAGGATACGCACCGTCCGGATGCGGTGAAACTCGTGCCGCCCGCCGCGGTGGTTCCGCTCGCCACCCATGCGCCCGTCCATCCTCCGATTGGGCTGCCGCTCCGCCGGTTTCGACCACCGCTGCCGGCGACGGTGGAGCTGACCGAAGGTCGGCCCACGTATATTTCCACGCGAGCATTTGAGGGCGCGATTGCCGGGTTGCGCGGCCCATGGCGCAGCAGCGGCGACTGGTGGCAGTCCAATCGCGTGTGGCAACGAACTGAATACGATATCTCGCTGGCCGACGGCGGTCTCTACCGGGTGCTCCAAATCGGCGACGCGTGGTTCATCGAGGGAGAGTACGACTGAGAGGGAAAACCACTCGCCTCACTCCCTCATTCCCTCACTCCCTCACCTCCCCACTCCCTCCTCACCTCGCCCGCCTCCTCCATGTCCTACGTTGAGCTCCATGCCCGCAGCGCATTTAGCTTTTTGCGCGGAGCCTCCAATCCGGAGGATCTGGTGCGGCGCGCAGTCGAAGTGGAACTGCCCGCGCTCGCGCTGCTCGATCGCGATGGCGTCTATGGCGCGCCGCGACTTTACGGACCGGCGAGCGAACACCAGATTCGGCCGCGCGTCGGCGCGGAGCTCACGATGGCCGACGGCAGCGTCGTACCGCTGCTCGTCACGAGCCGCACGGGTTATCAGAACCTCTGCCAGCTGATCACGGAGGCGAAGCTGACGGAGCGTGCCAGTGGTGCGCTGGCCACGCCACGGACCGCCCTCACCGCGTCACGCGGCGAAACCAGCGTCCCGCCGGCGGACGATCAGCTCGCCGATCCGCGCGACCGCAAACGGCCGTGCTACGCCACGTGGGAGGAACTCGCGCGCTACGCGGACGGACTGATCGCGTTGACGGGCGACGAAGACGGTCCGGTGCGGCGCGCCTGGCGGACCGCAGGCCCCGCGGCCGCCGATGCCGCCCTCCGCCAGCTCAGCGCGATCTTCGGGCGGGACCGGCTGTATGTTGAACTTCAGCGCCACCTGATCCGAGGCGAAGATCGAGAAATCAAGGCGCTCGCCGACCTCGGCGCCGCGCACCAGCTGCCTCTGCTGGCGACCGGCGGCGTGAACTACGCGACGCGAGCGGCGCGCGCCGCAGCGGACGTATTCACATGCCTGCGACTACACACCACGCTCGATGCCGCCGGCCGACGGCTCGCGCTGAACAACGAACGGCACCTGAAATCTCCGCGCGAAATGACGGAACGATTCCGCGATTTCCCCGCCGCGATTGCGAATACCGTGCGGCTGGAGCAGCGGCTCGACTTCACGCTGCGCGATCTCGGCTACCGGTTTCCCGATTATCCCGTGCCGGACGGGAGACCGATGAACGTCTTCCTGCGCGAGCTGACCTACGCGGGCGCCGTGCGCCGCTATGGCGCGCTTAACCAGAAGGCGCGCGACAAAATCGAGAAGGAACTCGCGCTGATTATGAAGCTCGGCTTCTGCGGATATTTCCTGATCGTCTGGGACATCTGCCGCTTCGCGCGCGAGAATCACATCCTCGTGCAGGGCCGCGGCAGCGCGGCGAACAGCGTCGTGTGTTATCTGCTCGGCATCACGGCCGTCGACCCGATCGCCAACAACCTCCTCTTCGAACGTTTCCTCAGCGAAGGCCGTGTCGGCCGCGACGGACAGCCCTCGTGGCCCGACATCGATCTCGATCTGCCCAGCGGAGACTTGCGTGAACGCATCATCCAGCGCGTATACGAGCGCTACCAGCCGCGCGGCGCTGCGATGACCGCCAACGTGATCACGTACCGCGGCCGCAGCACCGTCCGCGAAATCGGCAAGGTCCTCGGCTTCGGCGACGATGCGCTCGATCGCTTTTCGAGCCTGTATGCCAACGGCGATTTTCCCGAGACGCTCGAGTTGCAGCACCAGCTCTCGATGGCGGGCATCGCGCAAAAGCATCCGCGCGCCGCCGCGTTGCACGCGCTTTACCGGCAAATCCACGGCCTCCCGCGGCATCTCGGCCAGCACTCCGGCGGCATGATCATCTCGCAGGGTCAGCTCGATCGGGTCGTGCCGCTGGAGAACGCCTCCATGCCGGGGCGCGTCGTCGGCCAGTGGGACAAGGACGACTGCGAGGAGCTCGGCATCGTGAAGGTCGACTTCCTCGGCCTCGGCATGATGGCGGTGCTCCAGGATACGTTTCGACTCTGCGGCGAGCGCGGCCATCCGCTCGAGCTGTATTCGATTCCCAATGACGACGGGCCGACGTTTGACGCGATGCAGCGTGCGGACACGATCGGCGTTTTCCAGATCGAGAGCCGCGCGCAAATGGCGTCGCTGCCGCGGATGAAGCCGGCGTGCTTCTACGATGTCGCCATGCAGGTGGCGATTGTCCGGCCCGGCCCGATTGTCGGCAACCTCGCGCACCCGCTGATTCGCCGCCGAAATAACCTCGAGGAACCTGATTACATCGACCCAAGCGTTGAAGCAATCGTCCGGCCGATTTTGGAGCGAACGATGGGCGTGATCCTGTTTCAGGAACAGATGCTCGAACTCGCGATGCGGCTGGCGGATTTCACCGGTTCGCAGGCGTAGGAACTGCGTCGCGCGATGGGTTTCACGAAGAACACGTCCCGGCTGGATCGGGCGCTGGCCAAACTCTGCGCCGCGCTGCGCGCGAAGGGGCACAACGAGACCGTGGTGAAAAAAGTCAGCGAGTCGGCGCTGTCGTTCGCCGCGTATGGTTTCCCCGAGTCACACGCGCTCAGCTTCGCGCTGCTCGCTTATGCCAGCACGTATTTGAAGGTTCACCGGCCGGCCGAGTTTACCGCCAGCCTGCTCAACAACCAGCCGATGGGATTCTATTCGCCCGCGACGATCCTGCAGGATGCGCGGCGGCACGGGCTCAAGGCGAAACCGGTGTGCGTGGCGGCGTCGGACTGGAATTGCACGGTGGAGGCGGATGACACGATTCGGATCGGATTGCGGTATGTGAAGGGACTGCATGAAGCGGCAACGCAGGAGATGCTGGCGGCCCGGAACGAACGCCCCTTCGCGTCGATGGACGACTTCCTGCGGCGGACGAATTTCAATCCGGCCGGGCGGCGCGCGCTCGCCGCGGTCGGTGCGCTGAATGTTTTCGCCACGCATAGGCGGGCGGCGTTGTGGCAGGTGGAGGCGGCATGGTCGGAGGACGAGTCGCTGTTCCGGCGGTTTGCCGAGGAGGAGCGGGTCGAGTGTGCGCTGGTCGCGCAACGGGGCGCATCCAGCGCGACACCCCCAACGATCGACGCGCCGCTTGTTCCCATGACGGTGATGGAGCGGTTCCGCGCCGATTTTGCGGGTCTGGAACTCACGGTCGGCGTCCACCCGATGGCGCTGGTACGCGGGCAACTGCCGGACGTGTGGCGCGCGAGTGATCTGCCGCTGGGCCGCGATGGAGAACGCGTCACGATTGCGGGATCGGTGATCTGCCGGCAGCGACCCGGCACGGCGAAAGGTTTCGTGTTCGTCAGCCTCGAAGACGAAACCGGAGTCGCGAATGCGATCGTCGTGCCGAAGCTCTTCGAAGCACAGCGCATGCTCATCACCCAGGAACCGGCGCTGAAAATCCTCGGCAAGCTGCAGAACCTGCACGGCGTCATTCACGTGAAGGCGGAAAAGATCGAGGCGCTGACCGAGACGGCGCTGCCCGCGCAAGCCTCGCACGATTTTCGGTGAGTGCCTCCGAGAGCTCCGTCCGGTCGTTCAGTTCGTCCGCCGTCCGTTGTCCGTCATCTGTTGTCCGTCATCTGTCCTCCGCCGTCCGTCATCATCGGCCGTCCGCCGTCCGCCATCCGCCGTCGGATCGCCCGCATCTCGCGAATGAATGGGCGGCATCACGGCATTTTCTATCCCACGGGCAGCCGCCAGCAGGCGGGCTTTCGGTTGGAGTCGTGGTCCGACCGGTCTTGGATGACGCGCCATGAATATACTGATGGTTGCACGGGTACTCAGCAGCATCGCTTCCTCCGCCGTCCTGGCCGGCACCGTATTGGCCGCCGGTAATGCGGCGAAACCGACCCCACTCCTCAATGGCCGGAATCTCGATGGCTGGACGCATGTGCTCGCCGATCCCGCCGTGAAGCGCGAACAGGTTTGGAGCATGCGCGGTGATGTCCTCGTGTGCACGGGCACTCCGCTCGGGGTGCTGTATACGGAAAAGAACTACACCAACTTCAAACTCGTCGCCGAGTATCGCTGGGCCCCCGGAGCCAAGCCCGGCAACAGCGGCATCATGTCGAGAATCACCCCCGGCACAGGCGCGCTTCCGCGGACCGTGGAGGTGCAGCTACAGCACGGCAGCGCGGGCGACGTGATCGGGCTGAAGGGGTTTCCGATTGCAGGCGGCCAGCCACGCTGGTTCGAGCGCGACAGCTCGGTGGCGGGCAAAATCAGCGGCGTGAAGAAAGCCGCAGCGGCCGAAAAGCCGGCCGGCGAATGGAACCGGGTCGAACTCGAGGCGCGCGACGGCCATTATACCGTCCGGATCAACGGCGAACTGGTCAACGACGTCACTGGCGTCGAAGTGAAAGCCGGCCCGATCGGGCTCCAGTCCGAGGGCGGCGAAGTCCATTTCCGCGGCGTGATGCTGACGCCGCTTTGAGCGCCGTCTAAACCGAATTTTTCACTCGCAAAACAATCCAAGGCATGGTCACAGAGCACACCCGATGAAGAACGCGAGACTCGGAAGACTTCGGAATCTTCCGCGTCTTACTTCTCTTCCCCGTCTCCCATGTCTTCGTCCATTCCCCCTCTGTGACCTCTGTGTCTCATCCACAGATCTTTGGTTGCGGCGCCGGCCGCGGTGCGAAATATGCGGTCTAAGCCGGGGCTAAGCCCGGCAGGTCGCCAGGATCTTCGAATCGACCACGAACGGGCCGGCGGGGAGAATGCTGGCGAGCAGCACGAGTCCCAGGCGTTTCCAATCCCAATCACGCTGCCAAGCGACGTGAAAGGCGGCCGCCACATAGAGAACAAACAGGACGCCATGGGCCATCCCGACCACCCGCACCGCTCCGGGAGAGTCGGCAAAATATTTCAGCGGCATCGCCACGCCGAGCAGCAGCAGGAAAGAAACACCCTCCCACATTCCGATGATGCGCAGCCGGCCCAAAGAAGTTTTCCAAGACGACATGAGCCGCGAAGTCCATACGCGGAAATTCCGACGTCGAGCCAATTGGGTGCAAGCCGCCCGTGACCGGGCGGGATCATGGCCAGCACGGCGGACGGCGCTGGCGGTTCAAGGCCTTCCCACTCGCTGGCGCCTGCAGCCTCAAGCGCAAAAACCCGCTCAGCGCAGCTTGTACGAAATCGCCATGCCGTCGTTCTTCTCCATCGAGGAGCGCACAATCACCGTGTCGTAATCCGGGCTCGTCTGGACGTACTCCAGGTAGTCCTTCATCTGCCGCTCGCTGCGTATCACGTTGTCAGCGACGACGACCGCGCCGACCTTCAGCTTCGGCTCGAGCAGTTTGAGATACTTCAGGTAGTCCGGCTTCAATGCATCGAGAAACGCGAAATCGAATTCCCCCTTCAATTCGGCCAGCGTCTTGAGCGCGTCGCCCTCGATGGCCCGGACGGTTTTCTCGAGCCCCATCGCGGCCACGTTGTCGCGCGTGGCCTCGATCATCTTGGGGTCGATATCCAGCGTGATTAACTGCCCCCCGTTCCGCTCAAAACCCATCCCCATGTTGATCGCGCCAAAGCCGGTGGCAGACCCGACCTCGACCCCGCGTTTGCAGCGGGACGCTTCGACGAGAATCCGCAGCAGCGCGGCATCTCCTTCGGTCGTGTTCAGGCCGATACGCTTGAAGTCCTTGATGAACTGTCGCCGAAACTCGTCGCTCACCCTCCCGGATTTTTGGGCCGCGACGAGCATGGCGCTCATCGCAAACACGGTTCCCAACGCGCAGGCCGCAAACAGGTTCAGTTTCATCGGAATTGCGGCGGCGAGCAGAAATGATTTCCCGGCGCATGGCAACCCAACGACAAAACTCTTGTCACCCCCCCGCGCTCGCGTTGGCCTAACCAGCTTGTATCCGAATTCCTCCCTTCACGAGCGACATGGACCGCACCATTAAAATCGCCCTCGCCGGCGCCGGCATGTTCGGCGGCGATGTCCATCTGCGCGCGTACGCCGACCTCCAGCGCTTCGGCATCGCCGGACAGCTTGCGCGCGTCGGACTCGACCCGTGGACGCGGGATCTCGCGGACGTGAAGTTTGTGCTGGTGGCGGTCGCAACGCGCTCCGAGGCCTCCGCCCGGCGCGCGCAAGCAGCTTTCAAGGAATGGACCGGACACGAGCCGCGGGCGTATTTCGGCGACGCTCCGTGGGACGACATCCTGCGCGACCATCCCGATCTCGATGTGATGGCCGTGGCGACTCCGGATCATCTGCACACGCAGCCCATTCTCGCCGCGCTCGCGAAAGGGGTTCACGTGATGACGGAAAAGCCCATGTGCCTTTCGATCGACGAGGCGGACCAGATCATCGCCGCGGCGCGCGCGAAAAACCTCATCGTTGCCGTCGACATGCACAAGCGCTACGACCCGGACCACCTGCGCGTCCGGGACGACATTCAGAAGCGCATCGGGCCACCGCTCTATGGCACGGCTTACCTGGAGGAGCCGCTCGAGGTTTCCACGAGCACGTTCAAGTGGGTCGAGTCGAGTGATCCCTTCAGCTATGTGGGTCCCCACTGGACCGACCTGATTTATAGTTACTACCGCAGCAAACCCGCCGCACTCACCGCGGTCGGCCAGAAGAAGCGGTTGGTTCGCGACGGGATCAACGCCTACGACGCGGTGCAGGTACGCGTGGATTACGAGAACGGGATGAGCATCAATTTTCACAACAACTGGATCACCCCCCCGGAGTTCGAGGGGCCGGTGAACCAGGGTCACGAGATTGTCGGCGCCGACGGCAAGGTGGAAAGCGATCAGCAAAACCGCGGCTTCCGCTGGTGGAACAAGGGCGGCGCTTCGCGGACGGCGAACAACCATTTCACGCGCGATGTGACCCGCCCCGACGGCACCCACGCCTACGTTGGCTACGGGGTCGACAGCCTGACGGTGGGACTCGTCGCAATTTCGCGGGTGAAATTCCACGGCGAGAGCCGCGACACTGTGGCCAGCTTGTATCCAACAGCTGAGGACGCGCGAATCACGGTGGCGATCGTGCACGCCGCGGCGGCGGTGCGGGATCTGAATTTCAAATATCTCCACGAGGGCAAGGGCGCGCCGGTAACGGCGCGCTTTGGTGCCGATGGCATCACGATCATCGATCCCAATCGCGCAGGCGAAGGCGCCGACCAGGTGTTTCAACGGATCTACGCGAAACCAATTTAGAGGCAGTTCATCCATTTCCACGACCACTCACCATGGGCAAAGAATTCAGCATTGTGCCCCGCGACGTTCCGCGGGTTGAAACCAAATACCGGCGCGTGGCCACGCAACTTCCGCATCCGGACTCCGTGGCGACGCTGGAGCGCTTGCGCAAGTTCGAGCCCATCTCAATGCGCGGACAACCTCCGCTGGTGTGGGAGCGCGCCGAGGATATTTCCGTTTACGACAAGCACGGCAATCGCTGGCTCGACTGGTCGTCCGGCGTGCTGGTCACGAATGCGGGCCACGGCGCACCCGAGATTCGCCGCGCAATCATCGACCAGGTGAACAGCGGGTTGCTGCACAGTTACGTTTTTCCAAACGAGGAGCGCGCCGCGCTCGTGCAGCGACTCGCTGAGGTGGCTCCGGACGGTTTGAAGAAAGTTTTCCTGCTCACCACCGGATCGGAAGCGACCGAGTGCGCGATCAAGCTGAGCCGCGCCCACGGCATCAAGGTCGGCGGCAAAAAGAAAATCGGCATCATCGGCTGGGAACGCGGCTTTCACGGTCGCACGCTCGGCTCGCAACAGGCGGGCGGCATGGCGGGACAGAAATCGTGGATCGTGAACGAGGACCCCGCGATCATCACCGCGCCATTCCCGGATGGTTATTGGCAAACGGATACAAGTTTCGAAGCTTTTCTGGCCGCGGTCGACGCCCGCGGAATGAAGGCCGAGAATGTCGCCGGCGTGATGATGGAAACCTACCAGGGAGTCGGCCCGGATTTCGCGCCGGTGGAGTTTGTGCGCCGGCTCGCCGAATGGTGCCGGCAGCATGACATTGTGCTGACGTTCGACGAAGTGCAGGCCGGCTTTGGCCGCACGGGAAAATTCTGGGCGTTCGAGCACTACGGGGTCACCCCGGACCTGATCTGCTGCGGCAAGGGCATCAGCAGTTCACTGCCGATCTCAGCCGTGATCGGACGGGAGAGCATCATGGATCAATTCGGGCCCGGCGCGATGACGAGCACGCATACCGGCAATCCGGTGTGTTGCGCGGCCGCACTCGCAAGCGTCGAAAAGATTATTCGCGAAAAACTCGCGGACAACGCCGCGCAGCTCGAGCCAGTCCTGCTCGCCGGCCTGAAAAGGATTCAGGCGCGCCATCCCGAAGTGATCGGTCATGTGACGGCGCGGGGACTCGTCGGCGGCATGCAGACGGTGAAGCGCGGGAAGAAGGAACCCGATCATGACCTCGCCCACCGGATCATTGAAATGTGCTTTCACCGCGGGCTGCTGTTCTTCGCGCCGGTCGGTGCGTGGGGGCAGACCGTGAAAATTTCGCCACCGCTCACCATTCCGCTGGAAGCATTGCAGGAAGGCCTGTCCGTGTTGTCCGAAGCGACGGATGCCGCGGTCGCCGAGCTCGGCGCGCAGCGCGAGACGGCCGTGGCCGTTGGTTCAGTGCGCTAATTTTATCGAGCGCGGGTGGGAACGGATCGGGGTAAGCAGATGCGCCGGTCGGAGACACGGCGTTACTCGGATGGGCTCGTTGACAGAGCACAACTTGACAATACTCTCTACCGCGTGAAATCGCTTTCCGAAATCGAAGAGGCCATTGCGCGGCTGCTTCGGAGGCGCCGCGGCAGCTCGTGAAAGATCTGCCATCGCTTTGTCCTGATATTTTTCCGGCTGACGGGTGGGAATCGATTCTGGCGGATTCGTCACCAC
>JBBRCR010000319.1:0-10036 GCA_038204695.1 Opitutales bacterium
ACCCGGAATCGCGCCGTTCAGGCCGCCCGCTTTGTCGTCGCCGGCCGGGTCGGTCGCCTCGATCTGCTCAGTGAGGAGGGTGGCTGCGTCCCATCCACGGCTGCGGCGGCGCTGTATCTTGGGCACAACCCGAGCAAAAAGCCCAACCCGGAAACGGTCCGGAAGGCCGCGCGCGAAAATCGACTGATCTCAATCCGCGATGGTCATGGAGAGATCCTGTTTCCTGCGTGGCAATTCGCGCCAGATGGAGGTGCCCTCGACGATCTTACTGCCGTCCTGAAGGAGCTTTCGCAGAAACCCGGATACTCGGAAATCACGCCTTTCGTCTTCTTCCTGCAGCATCACGCCAGAACGACAGGACGTCCGCTCGACGCGCTGCGGGAAGGAAGAATTGACGACGTTGTCGCCGCTGCCGCCGCCACGCGAGACTGACTTCGGTCGCCCATGAGCGGCACGAACTCGCGGCAATGGCGGATGCCGGTGCCAGATTTTGGCGCGCTGCCACTCGCGACGAAAACAGTCGCGCCGTCCGTATGGCACAACCTCCGCTGGGAAATTCACGCCAACCGCACGAACCTCTATTTCGCGTCGAATACGGCACGGCTCACGCCCGCGAGAGGTAATGTCCCGTGTCTCTACCTCTCACCGGACGAGCGGACGAGCTTCAAGGAACTTTATGGCGACACCTTCAGCGTCGAGCACGAGAACGGCCGCACGCCCTACATGGAGGCATCCGATTTCGTCGAACGGGCGTTCCTGAAGGTGGGCGCACCCGAGTTCCTCCTCGCCGATCTCACGTCCGGGAAAGCGATGGACGATATTCACCTGGACTTGGGAACGCTCTACGCCGCCGACACGGAATATCCCCGCCTGTTCGCCCAAGCGATCTTCGATCACCCAACCGAAGTCGATGGGATCTCCTACGAGAGTCGGCACACGAAAGCGCACTGTGCGGTGATATGGTGCAAGCGAATGCCGGCACTTGCCGACATTCCTTTCGATCACACCGGCAACCTCGCAGACCGAGCCGCCCTCGCCGGCGCCGTAGCCACGATTTTCGGGGAGCAAGTTCGCGTCGTCAGCTAATCGCCATTAGTCAGCCTGGCGGGCAGCCCCAAGTGTCGTCGCCGCGTTTCCACGACTATGCGCAGCACTTGCCGGGCACCACCAGCGGCTCGATGTCACCGCGATGGAAGACTCCAGTCGCGTGCGCGACCGCAACAGCCTGCTCGTCCTCGGCCGCGTGCGCCGCATCGTGATGGGCTGGCGCTGACGTAGTAGTTGGCCAACTTGCGCGAGATACCTTGGGCCTTCAGCCAAGCGAGCGCCAGCACCGCTCCGGCAGGGGCGGCAAGAAGACGTTGGTTTATCTTGGTTTCGTCACCGGTCTTGCTGCTGACAACTTCCGCCCCGATACCGCGGCTGATGAAACGGCGCTGGATTGCCGCCAGTTCTGCGGCGATCTCGGCGAACGCGTTTTCCCGTCCGGTCTTGTGCGCGACGAAGACGACGTCGATAGGGACCGAAAGGCGCGGCATGTCCTGGACGAATAAATTCAGCGCCGTGCCTCCCTTCATCGCGAAGCGGCTCGATTGAAATACTTCGGGCGCGGCTTCCAGCAGCAGACACAACTGTTGGGGTGACCTGAGTGAACCGAATACCCCATTAGCTTTACGTGCGATGCACTTTACGGGCCCTCGATAAGTATCTGTAACGCCTCCAAGCGTGGTAGTCCGGCCATTGTGGGCTAATCCCACTTGACACTTAAGGCCCGATGATTCACGGTGGTCTCATGTCCTCGTCCGTCATCAAGAATACTGACTTTGAACTCGTGACTGAATTTGCCCGCACCGATGCCAAAAAAAGGCTTTCGCTTGGAGAAGCGCTGGTTGGTTCGAGCGCGTTTAACGTTTACCGGAATGCGCTTGGACAACTGTTCCTCGACCCGGTGAAGGCTGTTCCGGCGGACGAGGCTTGGCTCTTTGAAAACCCCGGCGCGCTGGCGTCGGTTAAGCGCGGTTTGGAGCAGGCTGCACGCGGAGAAACCCACGACTTGGGCGATTTCTCGAAACACGCGAAGGGATAACCGCGATGTTTCGCGTCTTGCGGTTTTCCACCGAGGCCAAGGACCAGCTTGCCAAAGTCGCGCTGGCCCCGTCGAAGGGCAGAACCCTTAAGCAGGTGAACAAGGCCTTGGGCCACCTGCAAATTAACACGGCCCACCCGAGCCTAAACACTCACGAGTTCACCTCACTTTCGACCAAGGATCGCAAGGTGTTTGAAGCCTACGCTCAGAACAATACACCGGGCGCTTATCGTCTACTTTGGTATTACGGCCCCGATGAGAAGGATCCAAAGACCAAGAAGAATATTCCAGTGATCACGGTCTTCGCCATTATACCGCACCCGTCGTAAACGCCCGTGTCGCCGGGGGACGAGCCGGAGCAGCCTATTACAAACGAAGAGCTTGATCCCAAGGTCCTCGAGTTTTTTCGCCAGCAAGGCATCGTGTTTTTTTGGCTTCGATTCTGACGGGCCGCGCCGCGTGGCCCGTTGGAAGGCCGACCGACAACGCAGTCGTAAAGCAGATCGAGGCAGCGTTGAATGCCGAAGGTCCCCGCACGCCATTCGATCCTCAGCAGGTCCTCGTCGTGCATCGATGCGTCGCTGAGCCGGTCGGACGCTTAACCCCGACGCGTCGTCAGGCCAACCGACGTGACCAAATCAACTTCATCCCTTGAAAAAACGCTCCGCGACGAAGACATTGATGCCATAACAAAGCGCGTGATCGAGATGATCGGCGCCAAGTTGAGCGCCCCAGCGCTCCCGGTTACGCCGGAGGCCGGCCCGCCAGCACCACCAGTCGCGGCACCGAGATCGTCGCCGCAGAAGCTCTCGTTCACCCGATATCTACTACGCGACATCTTGCGCGCAGTGCGGGTCGCCCGTGCGCCGCAGCCTTTCCGTGTTATGATGGGGAGCGCCGGTCGGCGCGGCGGCCGGCAACGCGGTGGCGATCTCGTTTTGCTCGTCACCTTCGAAGTGCTCGCACCAATCGTGTCCGATTGCCACCGGCGCTCTGCGACGGCGTGCGCGTAGTGCTTGGGTGCAGTCCGGACAAACGGCCCTTTCGTTCTGGTGGATCGGTCCTGGGGGGGTGACCCGGGCGCTGTGGGGCGATATCGTCGCCAGCGGGGGAAGCGTCAGCCGGTCGGCGGCCGTAAGCGGCTTCCGCGCATGTCGGCGACCGCAGGAACAGGAATTCTTTGAAAACCACCTAA
Organism: Opitutales bacterium; assembly: GCA_038204695.1. Classification (GTDB taxonomy): domain Bacteria; phylum Verrucomicrobiota; class Verrucomicrobiia; order Opitutales; family Opitutaceae; genus ER46. The sequence continues at coordinate 3,282 of JBBRCR010000319.1, forward strand.
TGGGGTTTTCGCGGGGCTCAGCCCAGTTTTGAAAACCCTCGGTCGAAACGCCTCTTAGGAGGGATTTTTGAAAACTTTGGTGATTTGATCTAGCTGGTGGGTGAAATCCCCAAAGTTTTCATAGCCGCCGAATCGGGGACGAGCGTTGGCGGTTGCCCACATTCCGCACAAGGGTTTCGCCGCGCTACCTTGCGAACCTCCGCACGCGCGTCCAACTCAACGTGCGCGACCTCTGCGAAGAAGGAGAACTCCGCGCGGTCCGCGTGAATCCTGACCGCAACCCGTCGCAATTCCGCCGCCCGACATTCCAGGTATCTTATTCGCACGCAATGCCAGGGTAATAGCCTTGCCGCTGGGCTGAATTGACCTGTCGGATTTGCCGCGGACTGCCTATGGAACGAGCGATGAAATCTCATCGCGTCCGTTCCGGCTTGGGCATCATCGCGTCCATCCTCGGCCTCTATGGCAGTTCGCTGTCGGGCAGAGCTGCGGCGCCCGCGGCGCGAAGCGCGCTGTTCGATGGCAAGTCGCTCACGGGGTGGACGGTCGTCACGTGTGAAGCGGTTGTGCAGGACGGCACAATCCTGCTGCAGGCCGGCAATGGTCTCGTGCAAACCGCGAAGAAATATGGCGACTTCGCGCTCGAATTCGAGTGGAAGGCCCTGAAGTCCGAGAAATGGGATAGCGGAATCTATTTTCGTTATCTCACCCTGCCGTCGAAGCGACCGTGGCCACAGCGCTACCAGGTGAACTTGCGCCAGGGAGAAGAAGGCAACCTCGTCGGATTCAAGGGGACTCAATGCAACGCACTCTTCAAAGATCGCCAATGGAACAAGGTGACGCTGATCGTCCGCGGCGCGCACGCCTCACTCGAGGTGAATGGGCAGCCGGCCTGGCAGGCGGATGGCTTGGAAGGCCCCACCGACGGCTATATTGCATTGCAGGCGGAGGTCCCCGGTGGCGGGCAACATCTTTTCCGGAATATCTTCCTCACCGAACTATGATGCGGACGCGACGCGGCCACAAAGGAAGCGGCGCTTGAAAAGCGCTTTGATTGCCAGTTTTTCCGGTGACCGTCGTTCTGCCTGGCTTGGGTGAAAGCGCGGGGTGAATCCGGCGCGAATCCAATTACCATGCGATCTCGTACCACAAGGTGCGCTGAGCGGCCCCGAGTTGGAAACGTGACCTCTTTCCTGCGTCCGCCGCGCTCACCTCGCTCAACCGCTGACCTCGGCCGTCGAGTGCGTACACGCGGGCGCCCGGTCGCGGCAGCGTGATTTCCACGGTAATCCCATTCACTTCAGCGGGGCCGGTCCCCCAGTTTTTGCCGACCGAAGTCCGTGCATCATTCCATTTCATGCCCGCGTTCCGCGCCGAACCCACCGCCGTAAAAAGCGCGCGGCGGGTCTTCTCCAGCGGTTGCCCATCCATGCTGGTCATCACGAGGACCGCGTAATCACGTTCCAACTTGCCGAGCGCGAAACGCAGTCCATCCAACTCGTAGCGCTGACCGCCCACGAGTCCCCACACGGCGCGCGTCGCGGGAGAATTCACCACCACGTGCGCGCGGTTCGGGTCCGTCGCATCCCACACCACGCGGCCATCGGGCGACGCCAGTCGCTTCCCCGGGGGCGCATCGACGCTGCCGGGCTGCGTGGCTTTCGGATCGATTCCAATCCGGCGGCTCAAGCCGACCGTCGACGCGATCATTTTGTCCACCGTACCAGCGGCGACTTCAGGCAACGCCGGCAAATCACCGCGGCGGAAGAGATGCGCAAACGCCGTGAACAGCGCGAGCTTGGCCGGCTGGCCGTTGAAAGAGAAGTAGCGCTGCACCTTGTCGCCATACCAACCGCCCTCGCCGCCGCTCTGGTATTGAAAAAAGAAGATGCCATCCCAGTCCTGCAACGCCGCCACGAGCGCCGCAAAGGGCACGACACTCGCCGCGTAGTCGTGCGGGTCGGGAATATTCCACTCGGACATCGTGAACGGCCGATCGAGCAGCCGCCAGGGCGCGCGGCTCAGCATCGCATCGGCGTCCGGCGCGCGCTCCATCGGCGTATTCGGCATATTCCAGTCAACGGGATCCCACGGCTTCCGCGGAAAACGCGGATGCTGCCAATAGGCATGAATGTCCGTGTAGTCGCAGGTGGCGGCGACGATTTGCGGTGAGTGATAAGTGATCTGCGAGGCGGTCACCGGCGCACGCACACCGAGATCCTTTTTCAGGAAGCCGACGAGGTCGCGGATGAACGCCTCCTCCGTGTCCACCATGAACCGCAGCACATCGCGGCGCGCCCCTTCGCTCCAGCCCGCGACGGGAATCTCCACGGTGCTCGCTTCAAGCGACTGGCCCGGCGGCACGACGATCCACTCACCACCGCGGCGCAGCGTCAGCCCGGCGAGCGTGAACGGCACCGGGCTGCTGCCAAACTTGAAACAAATCCGCGCGCGTCCGGGAATTTGCCCGCTCGTCCGAAAGACGCGGTGCACGCGCTGCCATCCGGTCGTGAGCGGCAAGGTTTCGCTGAATCCCACCGGGTTCCAGTTGTTGGGTCCCGCGTTTGAAACGTCCACGAAGAGCGGACGCGACGCATCCGCGCGAACCCAGAAGGAAAGGGTGTAAACTTGCGCCGGTTCGAGTTGGAGATTCGGAAACTGGATTTCCTGCGCGCTGATTTCGGCGCCGGCGCCCTGCGGATCGAGCGACAGCGCCGGCATGTCCGGCTGGGGGCCCGGCTGACCGAAGCGGGCCTGCACCGGATGATCGCGGTTCTGTTTCAGCCGCCATGAACCGAGTCCTTCGCGCCACGCGAATGAATCGGCCAGAGGCGCGCCGAGCGGCTCGTTGCCTCCGGCCCATGACTGCTGCAGCGCGGCCGTGCCGGCATAATGCTGTGCGAGCCATACGTTCCACTGCCGCTTGAACTCGCCGCGGAACGGCTCCGGCAGTCCCGCGGCAATGTCCGAGCCCAGTTTGCTGAACGAGTTCTCGTTCGTGATCTCAATCATGGCGATCCCGGGATCATCGACCCGCCGCAGCCGCCGGTGCGGATTTTCGTGCAGCAGGTAATCGCGGCAGAATTCCTTCAGCGCCGCTCGCATGGCGGGCATGAAGTACAACAGGTATTTGTCATACCGCGTTGAATACGGCAGCCCTTCGCGCGAGACGCCCTCCGCCGGACCGAGTTCGCGCCCGACATGCAGGTTCAAGTTTGCGTAGATGCCATGGCGGTGGAGTTCGTTGAGAAAATAATCCTGCTGCTCGAGGAGTTCCGCGTTGAGCATGCGACGCCCGTCTTTGACCGGACCCCAGATTCCGCGCGGCGCCGGCGAGGTATCGTGGTGGTGCATCCGCACGGCATTGATCCCGAGTTTGGCCATGTGCGCAGCGACTTTGGCGGCATCCGCGGCCTCGGGAAAATTCGCGCCGAAGCAGGTGTTCATGCCCCAGAATTTAAGCCGGCCGGCATCGGTGTAAAAGTGGCCGTCCTGCACGCGCACAAATCCGTCGGCGCCCGCCGCGCGCGGTGAAAGTGCCGCCAGGTTGGTGAGGGACGGGGACGCGTCATCGCCCGGGATCGGGAAGGGGAACCACCCGTCGTCGGCAGCGCTGGCGGGCAGGTTGACGAGGCTAACGCCGATTAAGAAGACACGGAAGACGCGGAAGACTTGGAAGACGCGGAAGACGCGGAAGACGGGGAAGACGGGGAAGACGGGGCGACGACGGGGAATCTCTCTCATGTGAGCTGTGTATTCAGGTGACCGGGACGATCGGGACGGTCGAAAATTGGGTTCGTTCTTGCCAGAATTTGCCGGGAACGAAATCCCAACCATGACGCAGATATTGCGAATTTTCTCCGGGAATTGCGGCCGGATTTGTGGCTGCGAGCGCCAGCGAGCGGAGTTCGCGAGTGAGTGAAGATTGTCAGCGAATAGAGTTCGTGCCCGTGGCTGCGAGCGTCAGCGAGTGGGCTTCGCGACCCACTTGTGCTCACCAGCGAATCGTCAGCCTCCACTCGCTGGCGCTCGCAGCCACGGGGACGAGGCCGCGTCTCGTCAGTCCGCTCGATCGTCCGCGCGGTCGCTGTGCGGCTGCGCTCCATCGATCCGATCACACTCGTGATGCTCGCATGGCATAAACGCCGTCGCGCCATGCCGGCATAACGAGCCGAAGCCGTCGATCACGTCGGCTGCTACCTGCCGGAACGCGAGGTCCAGCGATCCGACGGCCGCATCTCTCTCGGCGGGAACGAGCTTGGGCGCCGCGACTTGATACAGGATCAGCGCCTCGAACAGCGCCTGTCGCCCGGCGCGAAAATACGAAAGGTACGGGTTTCGTCCGCAGGGACACTCTGATTGAGGAATCGCGTGGCGGCTGCCTGGGCCTCGTCGTAACGTGGCGAAAATTGTCTCCAACGTTTCGTCCAGCAGGAAGAAGAGTGCGCGGGGATTCGCGAGCGGCGTGTTCACCGGTTCGACAAACAATAATTCGAGCCAGCGCGAACGGATTTCCGGCCGGCGTGCCCGCAGCATCTGCTCGACTTCGCGGGCGATCGCAGTTGTCCCGGTTTCTGGTGCCCGGCGACCGACGCTCCCGCCCTCGACGCGAGCCGTAAGCGACGCTGGCCGGCCGACCCCGTTGGCGGGAGGACTCGATTGCGCCGCGTGAAAACCGTTGGGGATAGGCGATGGATACATGCGTGGTGGCGAGGACCACTGTATCATCGCCTTCGGCCGGTGTACTTGACGCGCATCAAGGCTTGCGGCTGCGGCAGCATCGATCGGCTGACCTGCTCAGCCGTCTTTTCCACTCGCTGGTGCTCGCAGCCCCGGAATCGTGTCGAACATTTCGAATCGCAAACGCTTCGATTTGCCGTCCTGAGGCGTGGCGCCGCGCTGCCCTACCGCAAACCCATGCTACGGCTGGTTTTTTGGCGTTCCCCAGCGCTGGGCTTCCGCGCGGCGCCGGTTTTCCTCGTCGCGCTCGCGCAGCCGTTCTTCAACCGGCACCGCAAATACGGCCTGGCTGCCCAGCACGCAGCCCGGGCGCCCGGGCACACAGTCGGTGTTCAGTCGCAGGCAGCACTCGGAGTTGGCTTCGAAATGCGGACAGGAGAAACTCATCGCGAAATGTGATTGAGCAGTGCGGGCGCTCCCCGCAAGCGAATCGGTGGCGTCAGCCGCCACCCAGCTGTTGCCGGGCTTCGGCGCTCAACATGTCCGGTGTCCAACCAGGTTCAAACACGAGTTCAACCTGCACGTTCTTCGCGCCGGGCAATTGCATGACCGCGTTTTTCACGCCCTCATAAATCCACGCGCCGGACGGGCACGTTTCAGTGGTCAGGGTCATCACGACGTGAATCGCGTCCGGCGTGGCTTCGACGCTGTAGATCAGACCGAGGTCGACGATGTTGACGCCGAATTCCGGATCCGGAATGGCGCGGAGTGCCGCCCAGACGGCGACGGAATCGGGTGCGGCGGTGGCGACAGTCGTGCTCATACCATGGCTCCTGGTTTTTGCGGGTTGGGCGCCGTGTCGGGCGACCACAGGTGTTTAAAAACTCCGAACATATCGATGGCAAAAAGAGCGACTCCGAGGGCAAGCATCCAGGCGCCGGCGTGGAGGATCGCCTCGTTCAACGTCCACGCGCCGATCAGCAGCGGCAGCACGGCGCCAGTCTGGAGTCCGAGACCCCAGCGTTCGAGCCGCGGCCGCGTCAGCGCGGAAGCGGGTGGCGTGGGCACGCGCCCGACCTTGGGGCCGTAGGCGCGCATCCACGTGAGGAACGGCACGATCTTGCACATCATGCCCGCGATGCACGGGAGGAGCCCACCGGCGATGGCCGCGATTCCGTAGACCATGGCGTTGAATCCGCCCGGAGCGGAGCCCCAGGGCGAACGCGGCCAGACCAGCGCGAGCCCGGCCACGATGGCGAGACAAACGCCCGCGCCACCAATCAAGAACCAGCGCGTGCCCGGATCGAACGCGCGCTTTCGGCGCGTCGCCAGGGCGCGTTTCATTGCCACCACGGAGCAGCCCCAGCCCGCAGCGATCGCCAGCGCAGCCACCGTGCTGACGAGAGCGGTACCCAGGGCCAGTGATGTGCCGAGTGCGAGCAGTCCGCATTGAGAAAGCCACAACCCTGCGTTGATCAGCCGCCAATCTCGGACTTCGCCGAGCGTGAACATCGGCACGAGTTGAAAGGCGACGCCCTGGAGCAGCGTCATGAAAACGCCCACCAGCCCCAGATGCGCGTGCATCCGCAGCAAAGCGAGTGGGTCGAGCGGAATGAAGTGCCAGAAGCGGTTCGCGGCGAGCGTGGCTCCGGCCAACACGGTGAGCAGCAGCCAGCCGGCGGCGAGTGCGAGGGAATTCGCGACCGCTCCTCCGCGGCCGGAGCGGCGCACCGTTCGCCACGTGTTTTCAGCAAACAGCCCGACGCCGAGCGCAACGAGAAATCCGAAGTGCCCGAGCAGCGCGAGGTCCCAGACCCAGAACGAGTACACCATTCCGGGTACGCCGACGGCGTGGAGCCCGAAGTGCCACCACCCGCGGCGTTCGCTCACGAGCGTCGTGCTCAACGCCACGGGCGCGAGCTGGTAAACCGCCCCGCACGCGACGGTCACGAAAAACCCGAGCACCCACGCGTGCGTGAGTGCGACCACCTGCGGGCTCGCATGCGTGAAGCTCAGCAGTGCCGGTTGCGCGGCCAGCATGGCCGCAGAAATGACGAGCCAGCCAAGCGCGAGTC
>JBBRCR010000320.1:0-9995 GCA_038204695.1 Opitutales bacterium
TGTTTCCCCGACCAATCGGCCCTGGATGTAGCGCTGCTCTCCCATTCCCAACACCTGGAGCAGACTGCACCGAAATAGGTCAGCCCAAAAATCAGTCCGATCAAAAATACTTTCCACTGGCGTCAACTCGGAGATGCACCCAGCGGCGGGCGCCGCAGGGAAAATGACTCGACAGCACGCGGTATTGCGGGGATGCCTGCGCCCTCGTCTCGTTCTCATGCCCCGCCACCCTCCGATCAGGCGACATCGACGATGTGGTGCAGGAATCCTATTTGCGGACCTGGACGGCGAAGCTGGCTCATCCGATCGCCTCGACGAAGTCGTATCTCTTCCAGGTCGCGCGCAATCTCGCCATCGACGCGGTGCGCCAAAAACTGTCAGCGCCGACAGAATCTTTGGTTGATCTGGATGCGCGGTCCGTCTTGGAAGATGGCGCGGATATCGTCGCCGACCTCGGCCGTCAGGAAAAAATCGATCTTCTCACCGCCGCACTGACCACCCTGCCGGAGCGCACCCGTGAAATCGTCTTTCTCCGCAAGTTTCAGAGCATGCCGCAAAGGCAAGTCGCGGCCTGGTTCGGCGTTTCGGAACGTACCGTGGAGACTCAACTCGCCAAGGGCATGAAGCGCTGTGCCGACTACCTGCGGAAACGGGGCGTGCACGGGTTTTACCGCGATGAATCACCAGCGTCCAACGGCCTCTCCATCACCGGATCGACCGCTGCTGCACGGGGTGGACTGGGCGGTGCAGGCAGGCGTCACGGAGGAAGTCATGCTCGGGGCACGCCGCCGTTGCCGTTGCCGTCGCCGTCGCCAGCAGCGTCGCGCGCTGACTGGTGTGGCGGGGGCGCTGATGATCGGCGCAGTCGTCTGGTTTTCATCGTTCGCGCGGCCTGACGCGAACACGGCCGTGGCTCCGCTTTCCGCCGTCGTCGCGGTTCCGGCGCGGCAAATCCTGTCCGACGGCACCGTGGTCGAACTGAAGGACGGCGCAGAGATCGCGGTGACGTATTCGTCGACCAATCGCCGCGTGGAGTTGCGGCCGGGCGAAGCGCATTTTCAGGTGATGAAGGACGCAGCGCGTCCGTTCATTGTCGCGATCGATTCCGTGGAGGTTCGGGCGGTCGGCACTTCGTTTGCCGTGCAACGGGGATCGGCCCAAGTAGAGGTGATTGTCACGACTGGCCGCGTCGCGGTGGACCGGGTGGCGGAGAGTGTCGCTGGCCGCCGCCCGGGGGGGGCGCAGACCATCGCCACGCTTGACGCCGGTAATCGCACGCGCGTCGCAGCTGCGCCGAACCTCGCCGTGCCAATCGTCGAGCCCGTTTCGGAAACAGAGATGAACCAGCGGCTCTCCTGGCGGATTCCGCGGCTGGAATTTGCGCGCACGCCGCTCGCCGAAGCGATTCCGATGATCAACCAGCACAGCGCGATCAAGCTCGCGCTCGGGGACCCGGCATTGGGCAGTGTACGCATCAGCGGCATGCTGCGGGTGGACAGCATCGAGCCGCTTTTCAAACTGCTGGAGGTCGAGCACGGGATTACGGTCGAACGTCACGGGGTCGCGGAAGTCGTTCTGCGACCGAGGCGCTGAGCGCGCGGACGGGCCGGTCGGATTTCAACGCGCCGAAAAACTCACCGCCGCTCGACAATTTCTCCTACTGGTGGCGCCTGGGGAAGCCGGTGTGGGATGCCACCACGGGAGCCATCACCCTGCTCGGCACGCGGGATCCCACCGCGCCCGGCTTCACCGCGACCAGCCTGCAATTCGGCGACGTGGCATGGCGCACCGCCGTGGTCTATCCTGACCCGAACAGCAGCACGCCGCTCATCGGAATTCCCGGCGATCCGATCGCAATGAAAACGCGCGGCGATCGCGCGCGACTGACCACTGGCACGACCTTGCCGCTGGTCGAGGGAGCGATGGCATCGCTCGCCACCGGCGTGAACTGGAATCGCGCGTTGCGGCCCACGACGGATCCGGCGCGCAATCTGTATCGCTGGCTGCCGGTCACCGACCCGGCGCTCTTCGATTTCTATCACTACCAGCCCTCGTATACCGACATGGAGGTCGCGTCCTTCAGCCGCAGCGGCATTCCGGTGACGATCGCTCCCGATTACGAGATGTATGAGTTCGGCGCGGTCGCCAGCAAGAACGGCGATCTCGGACGAGGCGGCTCTGCCCTCGCAATTCACGCTCGGCGGGGCGCGCGAGAACCACGCGAACTACGGCGTAACCGTGCATGCGCCGGAAGGGTTGCGCCGGCGGTTGCCGCTCGGCGCGGACGTCAGCCTGTATCTGAATCGCTCGGACAACTTCCGGCGGCAGCGGCAGCGCTACAACGTCTTCGAACAGCCAATCGAATCCGAGTCCGGTTCGACCAAGGAATTCGGCGCGCGGCTTTCCCTGTTCCACGGGAAGTTCGAGCTCCGCGCCACGCATTACCAGACCGGCGCCAATGGCGCGACCGACGCGATTGTCAATCCGGTGCCCGGCAATCTCGCCGCGCGCGTCGAGGGGATGATCGAGCAGGCGTCGGAGCCGCAGGGGCTCTATCAATCGCGTGCGAGCAACGACAATCCGGACGCCGCGCAGCGGACGACTTATCAGCAGGGGCTGGCCGCGTTCAATGCGTGGCTGCAGACGCCCGGCGCGCAGCAGCTCATGAAGACATTTCAGTTTTCGACGACAACCGCGCCGAATGGCATGACATCGGTCACGCGTGCCACGCGTTCCGGCGAAGTGATTTCGACGGTCGACAGTGTTTCGGAGGGGCTGGAACTCGAGGCGGTTTTCAATCCCACCCAGAGCTGGCGGATCGCCTTCAACGCTGCCCAGTAATCCGCCATGCGCGATAATTCCTCGCGCGATCTGCGGCGATTGATCACGGAGCTCTTCGAGCCGCTGTGGGCCGGGCCGTTCGGCGACATGCACTCGACGATCAACCAGAATATCATCGTCCGCAACGAAGTCGCGCAGCCGATCTATCAACCGCTGAACCGGGCGCAGGTGCTGGACGGCACGAAGGCGCAGGAGATCCGCGAGTGGCGCTGGAGCGCCGTGACGAGCTACACGGTGCGCGAAGGCCGTTTCAAGGGCTGGGGGATTGGTGGCTCCGTGCGCTGGCAGGATGCGGCTGTCATCGGCTACGATTACAAGGATGTGCCGGAGGCGGGTGGAGCGGTGCTGGATTTGACGAAGCCTTACTTTGCGCCGGCGCAGACGACTTTCGACGCCTTCCTGCGTTACACGCGGAAGTTCGGCAACCGGTTCCATTGGACGGGATCGCTGCACGCGCGAAACATCGGGATCGGCAACGAAATCGTCCCGTCGTTTGCCGACCCGGACGGCTCGATCTCCAGCTACCGGATCCCCCGATTTAATTCCCTCACCGATTCGTTCCTGTTGGCGGGATTCGCGCTCTTTGGGCGAGGCCGAAGCAGCGTACATCGCCGACGGAATGAACGACGTGAGCGCGGCGAGGATAATCAACACGGTTCGGAGCTGGGGTGTTTTCATGCAGCCACCCAAAATGGCTCACCGGTCGTCTTCAGCGACGGCAAACGCCCCCCTTGCCCACGCGCGTTAACCTCACTTGACGAGGCCGCGGAACGCAGGCGAAAAGCGGCAGAAAGCGGCGGAACAAAGGTGGCTGCCGGCGCCGTTTCGAGGCCAAAACTTCTGTGCCTCCCCCGCAGTTGCAGCACAGCCACTTCGCAGAGGCATGCTGCTCGGGGCTTGCGCCGTGCATGCGGAGTGTGACGCTGACCCCGAACTATGACGACCCAGGCGCATGCCACCCTCCGGCGCAAGATGGTGCAGTGCGAAAAGAAGACCGTGATGCTGGAGCGAATCCATGATGAATTGCGGGCCGCACGTCCATCGGCTCGGATTGTGCGTTATATAGAAAAGAACAGGAAGGTTCTCGCGGAACTGGCGGAAAAACTGAACACCGCCCGCGCTCAATTAACGCAGAACGATCCGCCGCCAGCGCGCCGGAGTGCGAAAGCCCCGGCAAGCAGTTAGGGCGAACCGGCTCAGCTGGTTCCATGCGGTAGAGCGGTCCGCGCCAGCGGCGATGCTCGAGTCTCTTGTCGTCAAAACTGGCCCAGGGCAGCGTCAGGCGCGCGAGTAATATTCCCTTGGTAGGCTCGTCATCTGACGAGCCGACATTGCGGGGCCTCGACGATGCGATTCGGCTGCAGTAAACCTCTGCGCTTGGAAACTTCCGTCCTCCGCCTTGCGGCCGGTCGGTGTTGACCAACCACGGCAGCGAATTTTCCCTCCATGATACCCCACTCCTCGGTTTTTCGATCGCGCCCCGCGATGATCGGCTTCGTTGCACTGCTCGCGACAACGGCGACGGGAACAGCGCGATCAATCCGACCGCCGCGACGGACGGCTTCTATGATACCTCGCCCATGTCGTCATTCGGCCAGTACGACTGGGTGCAACGACGTGGAAAAACGGATACGCAGGGCATGGTCGTGAAAGTGCGGCCGTGGCTCAACCTGAATTACAATCAGGCCAACAGCTTCGTGCCGGGCTCACTCGCCTATGATATTTATGGTCAGCCGCTGCCCGATCCACAGGGCGAGACGAAGGACTATGGTTTCCAACTCCAGCTCTGGGACGGTCGCGTGACCATTCGCGCCACGCAGTATGAGACGATCGACGGCGGACGCGGCTCGAGTGAGATCAATACGCTCGTACAACGCGCCATCCGGCTCGATGCCGACGGCAACGGCACGGGCGGCGATCCGGATCTCGAGGGGTTTCTTCTCGCAGAACTCGCGAAGGCCAATCCAACCCTCACCGGTGCGCCCCTCGAAGCGGAAGTGTCCCGGCTGATGGGAGTCGATCCCAACTTCATCGACAGCCACCGAAACAGAACGCATGGCGACGGCAGCGACCAGACCTCACGCGGGAAGGAGATCGAGATTACGATGAATCCGAGCCGCTATTGGACGCTGCGTGGTTCGATTACCCAGACCAAGGCGTTCAACGCTACGATGTCGCCGAAGCTTCAGGAATATATCAACAACCGGTTGGCGACGTGGACTTCGATTCGCAGTCCGTTCGACGGTTCGCCGTTCTGGAACGGAACCTATCGTGCGGGCACGCCTCCAGCTCAACGTCCGCAACATTTTCGAAGACGGCCGACTCCAGGGGATCGCGGTGAATCCGGACGGCTCACCGTGGGCCTTTCGGATTATCGATCCGCGACAATTCATCCTGTCGGCGATGTTCAGCTTGTAAGCTGGTTCGAGGTGGCGCAGGGCGTCCGACGACTGGGCTTGGCGTGGCATGGGCCGTCCCGCCCATGTTCTTCGTCCCACGGGCGGGACGCCCGTGGTTGACGATGTGTATAAAGATATGACGTCTCGCCCATGTTTGTCCTTCGGTACATCAGACTGGGCGTCCGGCCCGAGCCTTGCCGCACCGCGCGCCATCCACCGATCATAGAAAGCTCTGCTGTATACAGGAACCGAGAAATGAGCGTGTTTCACGGGAGCGGCCTCGTGGAGGCAATCGATCCCACCGCTGCCACGAACGCCAAAGCGGTTGAAACTTCACAACCGTTCCGCACCATCGACGCCCATGCGCCCCTCCCCTTCCCGCCGTGAGTTCCTGCAGACCAGCGTCGCCGCGCTGACCCTCACCGCTTTTCCCGGCTCGCGGGCACTGTCCGCCGGGACCTCAGGCGCAGCGGGAAAACGCCCGATGAAGAAGGGCTATATGTTGAATACGTTTCCGGGAAAAGCGCTCCCGGTCATTGAGCAATTCAAGCTCCTGCAGCAGGCCGGCTTCGATGGCGTGGAGCCGCGCAGCCACCTCAATCAGGACGAAGTCCTCCGGGCGCGCGACGCCACCGGCCTCCGCATCCCGAGTGTCACGTGCGGAACGCATTCGCGGATGCTGGCCCAGGGTGCGCGGAGTTCATGGCAGGCGGGAGTCGACGGCATTCAGCAAGCACTGCGCGACGCCAAACGCTACGGGGCGTCCTCGATTCTCGTGGTCCCCGGATTGGTGAACGAAAGCATTTCCTATACCGAGAACTACCAGCGAACGCAGGCGGGTATCCGCGCGTGCCTTCCCCTCGCCGAGGAACTGGGTGTGGTCATGGCGATGGAAAACGTGTGGAATAATTTTCTGCTCAGTCCGCTGGAGGCCGTGCGTTACGTGGACGAATTTCAGAGCAAGTCGGTCGGCTTCCACCTGGACATCGGCAACATCATGTATCTCGGCTGGCCCGAGCAGTGGATACGCACGCTCGGCAAGCGGATCGCGAAAATACACGTCAAGGAATTCAGCCGGAAAAAAATGAACAACGAGGGACTGCGTCAGGGCTTCAATGTCGAATACCTGGAGGGCGACAATAACTGGCCGGCCATCATGAAAGCGCTCGACGAAGTGGGCTACAGCAGTTGGGGAATCGTCGAGCCGGCCTACCGCCCCGCCGGCGTCGAGACCGCCGAGCGACTCAGGCAAATCTCCGAGCGTCTGGATCGGATCATCGCAAGCTGAAGTCGACCGGTTAAACTATTTCGCCGCCAATGTCTGCTTCACGGATTCAATCACCTGTCCAAACGGAGCCTCCGCGGCGCAGCCGAAATGCGGGTGCCGCGTCAGTTTGGCCGCGGTGAGCGCAGGTGAGTTGAGGCCGCAGAGGAACCGCGCGATCTGCCGGACGCCGCCCAGCGCACGCGGATGCTCCTCGCGCAGAGTCTTGATGTCCTCTTCCGGAAACTTCCACGTGACCACCGGTCTCTCGAGGGTAACAGGCGGTTCGCCTGCACAGCGGCCGCAGTGCCCGCAATCGCGCCCCAGCTCCTCGCCAAAATATCTCAGCAGCCGGCGCACCAGACATCCCGCGCCCCGCATCAACTCCGCAACTGCCGCGACGCGCCGGATGTCGCTCTGCTCGCGCGTGGCAAATCGACGCCGCAGTTCGTCGCAGACTCTCGCCAGGTCTTCCGGCACGCGCACCACCCGATAACCCTGCCGCACACCAGCAATCTTCAATTCCAGATCCCCTTTTTCCTCGAGGTAATCGAGGGCTTTCACCACTCGCTCGCGTTCGCCGCCCAGCGCCCTCACCGCGTCCGCCAGCACAATCGAATTCCAGATCCGGCCCGCCTTCGCCAGCCCGAAGAGCCGCTCGAGGAATCCCCTGCGTTCTTCGTCGAAGCGGCTGACAATCGCCTCGAGGGGACGCCGGAACTTCCACTGATACGTCGTGTAGAACGGCGCCGTCGCCTTGATCAGCCCGTCGAGTTCCAGATACGTGAGCGCCGTCGACACGACCAGCGATCGGATATCGTGCCGCGCCGATAATTCATAAACGGATACGTTAAACTCATCCCCGGCCGGGCGTCCTTTCAACAGCTCCTGCAACAGGTCGCGCAATCCCTCGGGCGTCGGTGTATCCCCATAGGTGAAGTTCTCCAGCACGGTGAGATCCTCGGCCGCGGCAAAAATCTCGCACTCCGATGGCGCTCCATCCCGTCCGGCCCGGCCAATCTCCTGCGCATAATTTTCCAGGCTCTTCGGCAGGTTGTAGTGGTAGACCGCCCGGATGTTCGCCTTGTCGATGCCCATGCCGAACGCGATCGTCGCCACCACGATCCGGTCGTCCGCACCCATGAATCGATTCTGCACCACCTCGCGCAACTCCGGTTCCATGCCGGCGTGGTACGCCTCGGCCGAAAAACCGGCGGCCAACAGCGCGGCCGCGACCGTTTCCGCGGTCTTTTGCAAGGTCACATAGACAATCGTCGGCCCCAACGGTCGGGACTTCAGCCGCCCGATCAGCCGATCTATCCGCTGCCGTGGTCGGCACCCTGTCGCGCGGAGGTGCAAATTGGGTCGGTAGAACCCGGTGTGCACGTGCGCTTCCGGAATAATGGCGAACTCGCGGCAGATGTCCTGTGCCACGTTCGGCGTCGCCGTGGCCGTCAGTGCCAGCACACGTGGCACCTTCAGTTCGCGGGCATACCGGGCCAGCTTGAGGTAGTCGGGACGGAAGTTGTGGCCCCACTCCGAAATGCAATGCGCCTCGTCGATCACCAGCAGGTCGATCGCGAGCGTTTTCAGCCGCGCGAGAAAGCGCTCATTCGAAAAACGCTCTGGGGCGACATAGAGCAACTTCAGCCGCCGCTCGCGCAGCGCATTCTGGATTTCCTCGTACGCCTCGTGACTCAGGCTGGAATCGAGGCGCGCCGCTTCGATACCCCGTGAGTGCAGGAAGTCGGTCTGGTCCTTCATCAGGGCAATCAACGGCGAAACCACCACCGTGAGTCCCTTGAACAGCAATGCCGGCAGTTGATAACAAAGGCTTTTGCCGCTGCCGGTCGGAAAAACCGCGAGCGCCGAACGGCCGGCGAGCAAGTGCGCGATGACCTGTTCCTGTCCCGGACGGAAACCGGCAAAACCGAAACGCTCCCGCAGCAGCGTGCGGGCGGGGTCTATGGTATCGTCGGTCTTGTGGTCCACGGCTTGGATCATTCACCGTGCGCGTCTGTCCGTAGACCGCAATTCAGGCGGGTCGCGTACTGGCCGCGCACAGCGGCGGCGCGCGGACTCGGATCCGGATCACCAGCCGGAAAGTGCAGCCAAATGGACATGATAACAGGAGGGCGCAGCTTCATCCGCGGCCAGCCGTTCACAACACCCGAAACGCGCAAAAACGGGTATTCTCGATGCTTGACGACGCCGCTCGAAATCGCCGGGAGGAAAATGAACCGCCAGCCAGTGATTTCGATCTGCAACCACTCATTTGCCGACGATGCGGCCGATTTCCGATTCGAGTAGGTCATAAACGAGCCGCCGCTCGTTCGCGTAAACACATTCGATTACCCGTCCGGGCAGATATCGGAAAATCACGCGCATCGTTCCCACGCGAAGCCGATAATAACCGTGCAGGCGATCCGTGAGGCCGCGTATATCGCCCCGCTCTCCCGCCAGTCCGAGAATTGCTCGCTTCAATGCGCGCCGACGCTCCTGCCCAAGGGTAGTCGCGAAGTCGCGCACCTGCGGCCGTATCTTGACGGTGTAGCTCATCCGGGCAGCTCGGACGCCGGGCGGCTGGTGCCTTCGCCATTCTCTGCCGCTTGGATCGCTCGCATCGCCTCGGGATCGGCAAGGAGTTCCATCGTTTCGGCGATCGCCGCCAGTCGCTCGGCCCCGATGACGTACGCGACCGGCTGGTCATGGCGCGTGAGTGTGGCGAGATGACCGCGCTCGGCGGTGCGGACGACCGCGCTGAGTCGCCGTTGCGCCTCCTTTATCGTGTATGCCTTTTTCATGCGAAAAGGGTGCCCAGGTGCAGCTGGTGCGTCAAGGTTCTCGCCGGTGCAGCGCGGGCAAATCCTCATCCTCACCCGCTCTCGATCTCCGCGTGGCCCAACCCATGTCGGCTGCTGCGACTGGAATCGCGATGAATGCCAGAACCGACTTACAGCTGGCGGCGCAGCTCGTCCGGAAGCAACGCGCGCGCTTCCGGGCACTCCTCGGCGAGGCGGATTAAATCCGCTTCGTCTTTTTTTCGTTTTGAAAGCCGGCGTTTCCCATCGCTCCACGCGAGGAGCTTGCCAGCCACGAGATCCGGTAACGAAGCGACGAGTGCTTCGCAACCGAGCACGCTGGCGGGAACGGCGGCCGTAAGGAATGGCTGATACCGAGGGTCTTTGGTGATCTGAATCCGCAATTCGCTGCCGGCCCGTTGGGCGTTCAGCAACCACTCCTCATCGTGCACGGCTCCACCCCGATTCGGCGATCACCATCGTGAAACTCATTGCACCCGCCGTTTCGAACGCGGCTTGACGCGGGCAATCTCCAGGGCGAGCCCGGCGCTTGCCCCACAATTCTGGCCAAGCACGTCGGCATTCGCACCGGAGCGGCGGCTTTCCTGCCGCCGAAGTACGTTCGATCGACCGGTCTCGGGCGACTGGAAAGTCGCCCTTCCGGTCAACCGCGCCCTTGGCGCGACGCCA
>JBBRCR010000321.1:0-9995 GCA_038204695.1 Opitutales bacterium
GTGCTCGTCGAGTGAGGAGATGGGGTCCCCGCTCGAAGAGCAATCCGGGAATCGCTCGGCTAAAGTTCACCTCTGCCGCTGTAGCTTGCGCGTGCTCAGCGCCGGCCGCTCGGCTTACAGCCTTTGCGGCCCAATCTTCGCCCGAGCGGGAGGAGATTTGCCGCAGGCTGGAGCGCACCGAGGTACGGATTGATTTGCGCGATGCCGGTTTGCCGTCGCGCGTACGAACTCCGCTTCAGCGTCGGCTTGAGTGACTCAAGCCACCGCGCAGCGAGATCGGAAAACGTGATATGGCTGGCCGGCGCGGTGAGCGACAGCTGACCGACCTTTTGCCGGAAATCGGAAAGATTTCGCTCCGCCAACTTGCGATCCATCGTTTTCAGCGACCGGCGATACTGCTTGCCGGACCTCTTAACTAACGCGTAGTAGACGTTCGATGATTCGTGACGGTAAAGGCACTCGGCCACCTTCCGAAACGGAGACGTTTCTGGTTTATCCGTGCTGGTTTCCAAAACGAGTTAGCAGTGTGTTGCGGTGGTAGCTCAGCCGGATAGAGCAACGGATTTCTAATCCGTCGGTCGCGAGTTCGAGTCTCGCCCACCGCGCCATGTGTATGGTCTTCAAGCCTTGCCGCAGAGCCGGGCTCCGTACGGATCGGCGGCTTTCCAACCGCCAAAGTGCGTCCGACCCATCGCTCTTGGGCGACTGGAAAGTCGCCCCTCCGCAAATCGCGCCGAAATGAACGGCAGGTTAACGCGATTCGCCAGACCGCGCGATTTAGTCAACGCTTTCAGCAAACCAAGTTTTGTCGGCCGCTGCGGTCAGCCGCTTCTTTGCGCGCCGCCACGCAACATCGTCGCAAACGCGCTGGCGCCTCCCCCCCGCCTTGCCCATTGACACGACCAACCTTCCCGTCGGCATCATGCATGCTTGGGCTCACGTCCGAGCTGGTGGCGGACGCGCGCCGCGTGGGAGATCTGCCGCGGTCGTCCGCATTTGCAGCGAACCCCTTCAGCAACATGCCGGATGATCCTGTGATAACACCTGCCCCTTCCAACCGGCCACCCTCAGCGCGACTGCCAAGGCTGCGCTGGTGGCTCGCAGCATTTCTTTTCGGCGCGGCCGTCCTCAATTACGTCGACCGGCAGGCCCTCTCGCTGCTCGCCCCCACGATCCAGCACGAACTCGGCTTTGGCGAACAGGCGTACGCGAACATCGTCAACCTGTTCCTGGTCGCCTACACGCTCGCTTACCTCGGCTCCGGCGCGATCGTGGATCGGTTCGGTCCGCGCTGGTCGCTCGCTCTTTTCGTCGTCTGGTGGTCGACGGCCAACATCCTCACTTCGCTCGCCCGTACCGCCACCTCCCTCGGGCTCTGCCGTTTCATGCTCGGGCTCGGCGAGGCCGGCAACTGGCTCGCCGCCCCGAAGATCGTCGCCCGCTGGTTTCCGGCGCATGAGCGCGGCGTGGCGATCGGCCTATATACGCTCGGCGCGACGATTGGCGCGACCATTGCGCCTATCCTCGTCCTGCAGCTGGCGAGCCGCTGGGGCTGGGGCGGCGCGTTTGTTGTCACCGGGGCGGCCGGCCTCGTCTGGGTTGTTCCGTGGCTGTGGATCGCGCGCGAGCCCAGGAACAATCCCCTGGTCCCGGCCGAACAATCAAAGGCACTCGACGAAGCACTGGCGCGCGACACCGCCGCTTCCGGCCACGCCGGCGAAACGTGGGGCTGGCTTGACGCTCTGGCGCGGCCGGAAGTCTGGCGTCTGCTGCTCGCGCGGCTGATTACGGATCCGGTGTGGTATTTTTATCAGTTCTGGTTTGCGAAATATCTCTTCGCCGACCGCGGCGTGACGCAAAAGGGACTCGCGATCACGTGGCTCATTTTTCTCGCCGCTGACATTGGCACGCTCGCCGGGGGATTCATCTCCGGGCGGCTGGTCAAACGCGGTGCAATCCCGTCCGCCGCGCGACTGCGCAGCATGCTGGTGACGGCGGCTGTCGCGCCACTTTCCGTCCTCGTGCCCTGGGCTGATTCCGTTCCGCTCGTCCTCGCCATCAGCGCGTTGGTAGTGCTGGCGCACATGTCGTGGCTGACAAATCTCGGCGCGATGGTCGTGGACATTGTACCTGAGCGTTCGGTCGGGCGCGTCTTCGGCATCGTGGCCGCGGGCAGTTCGATCGGCGGCATCATCATGAACACCGTCGTGGCCGCGATGGTTTCCGGCCCCTCCAGCGCGCCCGCTGGATTCCTCGACCGGGGCATCCACGCGGTATTCGGCAGCCTGCTACAACTCGTGCAGGGGCAGGGTTACGGGCTCTGGTTTTTGATGATGGGTTTCTTGCACCCGGTGGCATGGCTCCTCCTTCGCTCGGGCGTGCGGAATTCTGCACGCGCCGTCACTTCGCGCTAATCCTTTACTTCCCAACTGAAGCCATGCTCAACGAGCCACAGGTTGACCGCCGTGACCTAAAGACCGTCGAGCTTTCGGCGCATCTCGCCATCATCGGTGGCGGACTCGCCGGAAGCTGCGCCGCGCTCACCGCCGCGCGGGCGGGGCTTCGCGTCGTGCTGGTGCAGGATCGGCCCGTACTCGGCGGCAATGCCTCGAGCGAGGTCCGGCTTTGGGTCCTCGGCGCGACGTCGCATATGGGAAACAACAACCGCTGGGCCCGCGAGGGCGGCGTGATTGACGAAATCCTCCTCGAAAATCTCTACCGCAACCGCGAAGGCAACCCGCTGATGATGGATGCCCTGCTGCTCGAAAAGGTTTCCGCCGAGCGCAACATCACGCTGCTGCTCAACACCGCGGTCTACGATCTCGACAAGGACGGCCCCGCGCGGATCACCCGCGTGCGCGGGTTCTGTTCGCAGAACTCCACGCGTTATGAGATCGCCGCGGATTACTTCTGCGACGCATCAGGCGACGGTATCGTCGGCTTCCTGGCCGGGGCGGCGTTTCGCCTCGGGGCTGAAGGGCGCACGGAGTTTGGCGAGGGCTTCGCGCCCAGCCAGCCGGCGCACGAACTGCTCGGCCACTCGCTCTACTTCTATTCCAAGGATGTGGGCCGGCCGGTGACGTTCGTGCCGCCCGCCTTTGCGCTCGACCGCATCGAGCGGATTCCGCGCTACTTCGATCTGAACGCCCAGGACTACGGCTGCCGGCTCTGGTGGATCGAATGGGGCGGCCGGCTGGATACCGTGCACGACACGGAGACCATCAAGTGGGAGCTCTGGAAGGTGGTGTATGGGGTTTGGAACTACATAAAGAATTCCGGCAAATTTCCCGAGGCGGCCACGATGACGCTCGAGTGGGTCGGCACGATCCCGGGCAAACGGGAGAGCCGCCGCTTCGAGGGCGACCACATTCTCACCCAGCGTGACATCGTCGAGCAGCGCGTGCACGCCGACGCCGTCTCCTATGGCGGCTGGGCCGTCGATCTGCACCCGGCCGACGGCGTGTTCAGCGAGCAGCCCGGGTGTGCGCAATGGCATGCCAGGGGCGTGTATCAGATTCCATTTCGCTGCCTGTATGCACGAAACATGGACAATCTGTTCCTGGCCGGCCGGATCGTCAGCGCGTCGCACGTCGCCTTCGGGTCGACGCGCGTCATGGGCACGTGTGCTCACGGCGCGCAGGCGGTGGGACTCGCGGCGGCACTCTGCGTGCGCGATCAGGTCGCACCCCGTGAGGTCGGTTTGGGCCCGCGTTTGCGGGAGCTGCAATCGGAATTGCTGCGCAACGGCCAGTTCATTCCCGGCGTGGCCCTGAGCGATCCCGATGATCTCGCCGCCCGCGCGCGTATCCGCGCATCGAGCACGTGCGCCCTCGCAGTTCTGCCGCCCGGTCCCGGGCGACTGCCGCTCAACGATCCCTGGGCCATGCTGCTGCCGGTGGCCGCGCAACCGTGCCCCGAATTCACCTTCGTGGCCGACGTGGCGCGTGACACCGTGGTGGAATTCGAGCTGCGCACCGCAGAACGCGAGGGGAATTTCACGCCCGACTGCCTCGTGGCGCGTTGCTCCTTTGCCGTCGCGGCCGGCGAAGCGCGACCAATCGTGGCGCGCTTCGCCGCGAGTTTCGACCGGCCGCGCTATGTCTTTGTGCAACTGGCGGCCAATCCGGACCTGCAACTCCATCTCAGCGACCGGCGCGTGACCGGAATTCTCGCGCTGACCCAGGACTACAACAAAGCGGTCGGAAAATCGCGGGTGCAAACGCCGCCGCCCGGCGCGGGGTTCGACACGTTTGAATACTGGCTGCCGCGCCGCCGCCCGGCCGGACAAAACCTTGCGCTCACGATCTCGCCACCGCTGACAGCTTTCGGAGTCGAGAATCTGCGCAACGGAATCAACCGGCCCACCACCTCGGCCAACGCGTGGGTCGCCGCCATCGGCGACACCACCGCCACGCTCACGCTCGACTGGCCGGCCGAAGTGTCCGTGTCGCGCGTGGTGTTGTGTTTCGACACCGACTTCGACCACCCGCTCGAGTCGGTCCTTTTGACGCATCCGGAAAGCGTAATGCCGTTTTGCATACAGCACGCACGTGTCCTGGATTCCGAGGGCGGCGTGCTGGCCGAACTTCGCGACAATCACCTGTCACAGCGCACCCTGACGTTCGCGGCTCCCTGCCGGACCCGCCAGCTCCGGATCGAACTCACCGCGCCGGAGAGTGGCGTCCCGATTGCGCTCTTCGCCGTCCGGTGTTATTCGTGAGCTGCGTCTGACTCGCGATCGCCATGGGTCACCCCGCCCGACATACTTCTCCTGCGCCACGGCCGTCTCGCCACCGGTCCACCGTGCGTCGCAGATGCACGGCCGTCGCGCGACGACACGCCGTCTCCCCCGCGCCTGATGACTCTTCCCGTTTTTTTCGGACCTGCTTCTGCGTGGTTCGATTCACCCACAAAACCCCACATGAAACCGTCCACCTACCTACTCACGCTTGGCTTGACCGCTTTGCTCGTGCCCTTCGCCCTCGTCACGCAAACAACGACGCCTACGCCGCCGCCCGTTGACCCGAATGAACCGATCACGCTGTCGGCGTTCGAAGTCGCCAGTTCGCGGGACAGCGGCGACCGCGCTCGGCTACGCGATGAAGCTTCGCAATTCGAGTGTAGCAAAACAACTCATGAACACACCGCTTCGATGTTTCCTCGTATTTCTCGCCGCCGGAGTTCTCGGCGCCTCGGCTCTCGCCGCCGGTTTTCGCCTCAAAGAGGACGCAACCTCCGTCCAGATTGAAACGGACAACTATCGCATCGACATCCAAAAGGAGGGATTCCGCTACCGCTTTGCGCGCGCGGATGGTTCGCCGATTGTCGCAGCACACGCGACTTCCGGGCTCGAGTTCGGCGGCGGCGTGGCGTCGAACGCCACGCTCGCCGGCCAAACAACCGAGCGCATCGACTTCCAGGTGGTCAACAATCACGGCGCGCGCGCGAAAGTGGCGATCGAACCGCGCGAGCATCACGCGCGATTTCTCATCACAGTCGAAAGTGGAAAGCCGGGGCCGATTGTCGCCCGCACCGGGGGAGCTTCTCCCGCTTACGGCCTGGGGGATCCCGGCGGCATGGGTCGCGATCGCACGGAGTTGACGGGTTACACCAATGAGCAGTTGCGGGCGCTGAGCGGATCCTTGAGGAAGATCGAAACGGCCACACGGCTGATGAGCACGTTCGTGATTTTCCCGCGCCACGGGTTGGCCGAAGTGTGCTTCGAGCCGCGCAGCAAGATCGTCCGGTTCACGACCAGCGAAAACGCGCTGGGTTCCGCGGAGGCCGTTTCGCTTCCGCCGCTATATTATTTCTTCGGCTCACCGCAGATAATATATAGAGAGTTTCTCGCCGCCAGAAACCGTGAGGGCTACAAAGTATATCCGCCCAAGTACGATTGGTTCGGTCTCGGCTGGGAGGCGTGGGGCGCGCTCGCGTGGGACACGAACCAGAAGACGGTCACGGAAAACGTGGAGCGCTACCTGGAACTCGGCTATCCGCTGCGCTGGATGGTCGTCGGGTCGGGCTTCTGGCCGCGCCACGACGAGCGTTTCCACGCCACCACGAGCTTTGGGTTGTGGGACGAAAAACTTTATCCGGATCCGCGCGGTTTCATCCGGCACTTTCACGAACGCGGACTGAAGTTCATCATCGGGCTCCGGATCGCGTTCATTGTGGATGGCCCTTACACCGAGGAAGGACTGAAGCGACGGGTGTTCATCCAGGAAAATGGCGAATCCAAAGTCTTCAAAATCAGCTTCCCGAAAAAGCCGTGCTACCTGCTCGACGCGCAAAATCCCGCCGCCGTCAGCTGGTATCTTTCGCTCTGCGAGAAGTGGCTCGATTATGGGATCGATGGTTTCAAGGAGGACCTGTTCGGCTACACGAATTACCCTCTCCGCGATGACAAGATCGACCCTGTCAATGCCGCGCTGATGGAACGTGGCGTGTTGCTCATGGGCCGCAACGGTTTCGCCGGATCACCCATGGACATCCATCGGATCGAGGACTTCAACAACGACCAGAACCAGGATCGCGGCCCGCTCAATTGCCTCGCGCTCGCCTACAGCGGCTTCCATTCGCCGTATCCGGATCTCGTGGGCGGGACATTTCTCATCAGCAACACCGATGTATCGAAGCGGCCGCAGCCCACCGATCCGAAGGTGCACCGCTATTATTTGCGCGCCGCGCAGTTCTGCTCCGTCACTCCGGTGATGGCGATGGGTTACGGCCCGTGGAATTTCAAGAGCGCGGAACTCGAGCGCGTGGTGCTTGCCGCCGCGAAACTCCACGGGCGGCTCCAGCCGTATCTCCACAGCGCCGCCGTCGAATCAACGCGGGACGGATTTCCGCACACGATGACGCCGCTCCCGCTCGTGTTTCCGGATGACCCGGAAGTGCACCAGCTGGAGAACACCACGCGGCGCGGATACCAGTGGATGCTCGGTCCGTCGCTGCTGGCCGTGCCGCTCTTCGGCGATGATTACCCGACGGCGCAAACGCGCGATGTTTACCTGCCCGCGGGCTCATGGATCGATTTCGATACGGGCGAGACGCATCGGGGACCCAGGACGCTGAAGGGCTTTGCGCTGCCGCCCGGCAAAACGCCCCTCTTCATCGGAGGAAAAGGCGTGCTTGTCCTACGCGAATTGGACGGCGAGGACCTCCATGCCGTCGTGTATCCAATTGCTCCCGACGGCAGCGAATACGACTTCACCGATCGCGACGGCAAGACTCGTTCCAAAATCACCCGCGCCAACTCCGGCTGGAGTCTGGAGAGCGTCATCGTGATGGACGTGACCGAGAACAAACGTATCCCGCACACCGTCGAGAAGGTCGGCGGTGGCATTCGTTTTCCGCTGATTCCGGGCCACGACTACCGCCTGACCAGCGGCGGCGCGCGTTGAACTATTTTGAGCTCACCGCTAACGCGGAATTGCACAACGCGTATGAAAACATCGTACGCGATGGCGTAGCCGCCGGAAGTGGCGCCAGTCTTTGACGGGGGCCGCCAGTTGGAGACTGGCACTACGGCCGAGGCTGTTGTCTTGCTGCATGCATGCCTCAATCGCGGCTTGGGCCTTAGTGTCTGCGACCGCCCGCGAGTGGATGAAGTACGAATGGCAGACTCGCGGTAGGAAATTTCCGCACAGCCCAGGGCGGGTCACTCCTCGGCGACTTCCCGCTCTTCGGCCTCCTGCCACTTCAACTTGTGCTCAGGCTCGGATTGTCCACCGCGGCCCGCGCGGCTGTCATCCTTCGGCTTGCCGACGAGATCGAAAAAGATCGGACAGCCTTTCAGATCGAAGGCGTCCACGAGCCCGGCCTCGAGATAACGCCGATACTGCTCGGTGAGCTTCTCTTCGCGGTTGCAGAACACTCGAAAGCGGAACGGCCGGTTGCCCGTCTGCGTCGCGTAATAAATCCGGAACCGGCGACCCGCGATCGCCGGTGGCGGGGTGCGCTCGGCCAGAAAGCCGAGCACCTCGTTCAACTTCGCGGTCGGCAATTTCTTATCCAGCGTGCGATTCAACTTCACCGCCGCGTTCAGCATCCGGTCGATCTCGTATCCACTCATCGCGGACACAAAAATCACGGGCGATCCCGGCGTGAAGAACAGTCGCTCGAACAGCGCCTTTTCGTATTTCTCCCGGTAATCGCGCTCGCTCTTGTACGGCTTGAATCCGCCACGCTCCCGGAACGCCTGCTGCACGAGATCCCATTTGTTGACGACAATCACGATCGGCCGCCCTTCCTTGATCGCCTCGCCGGCGATGGCCTTATCCTGCTGCGTCACGCCCTCGAGCGCCTCGAGCACGAGAAAAACGACGTCGGTGTTCTTGATCGCGTCGAGTGAGCGCAGTCGCGAAAAATATTCCACGGGCGACGCGAGCTTCGTCGCGGCCTTGATCCCGGCGGTGTCAATCAGCCGGAACGGGTAGCTCTTGCCGTCGCGGCCGATGAATTCGAACGGCAGCTCAATGGCGTCGCGCGTCGTGCCCGGAGTTTCGCTGACGATCAGGCGATCGCTTTTTAGCAGCCGGTTGCTCAGCGATGACTTGCCGACGTTTGGCCGGCCAATGAAGCAAAAACTCAGGGGACTATCCGCCGTCTTAGCATCGGTGGTTTCGGCTGCCACGTCGGCCGGCCCGAGCGCTTCGAGGATCGCCGCACGTAAGTCCGCTTCCCCGTTGCCGTGCTCGGCCGAGACGCGCAACGGCTCCCCCAGCCCGAGCCGGTACACTTCGTCGAGCGCGACTTTCTCATCGGTGAAGTCCGCCTTGTTCACCACCAGCCGGACCTTCTTTCCGCTCTTCCGGAGCATCTGCGCGATCTTTTCGTCCAACGAACTGAGTCCGCTGAGACCATCCACGATGAACAGGATCAGCGACGCGGCAGTGATCGCGAATTCGACCTGCTGCTCCGATGCCTGCGTCAGTGCGGCGGGCGTGTCCACGCCTTTGTAACCGAGCCCACCGGTGTCGAGCAGGGTGTAGCTGCCGTCCGCAATCTCGGTCGAGATGACGTCGCGCGTGATTCCCGGCTGATCGTGGACGATCGAGATGCGCTTCCGCGCCAGCCGGTTGAAGAGCCGGCTCTTGCCGACATTGGGACGGCCGACGATGGCGACGATGCGGGACATGGGAGAAGTAGCGGGTAGCGGGTAGTGAGTAGCGAGTAGCGAGTAGCGAGTAGGATGGAGTCCGTGGCGAACAGGTAAACCAGCGGGCAACGGCGAGCAACCGGCCGCGAGCAACATGCCCGCTACTCGCTACTCGGTACTCGCTACTTTTGAGGGCGGCCTGCCGCCACGAAGCGCTCCACGCGATCGCAGGCCTCGATGATTTGTTCGTAGCTGGTGGCGAAGCAGGCGCGAACGTGGCCGCGGCCGTTTTCGCCGAATGCGGTGCCGGGTACGACGGCCACCTTTTCCTTTTGCAGCAACCCGACGGCGAATTCCTTTTCCGTCATTCCGCTCGGAGTGACGTCGGGGAACGCATAAAACGAGCCGCGCGGAAGGTGGCACTTCAGCCCGATTTCATTGAAGCGCCGGACGATGAGGTCGCGGCGGCGATGATACTGGTCGCGCATCTTCACCACGTTGTCCCAGCCGTTTTTGAGCGCCTCGAGCGCGCCTTCCTGCGCGATGATCGAAGCGCACATCATCGCGTATTGGTGCACCTTCATCATGGCGTCGATCAGCACCGCCGGGCCGCACGCGTAGCCAATCCGCCAACCGGTCATCGCAAACGCCTTCGAAAATCCGTGCAGGAAAATCGTCCGCTCGGCCATGCCGGGAAACGTGGCGATGCTCGTGTGCGTGCCCTCGAAGGTGAGCTCGGAATAAATCTCGTCGCTGAAGACAAGCAGGTCCTTCTCCCGGCAAAATTCCGCGATCTTCTCCAACTGCTCGCGCGTGCACGTGCCGCCCGTCGGGTTGCACGGGAGATTGAGCATCAGAATCTTGGCGCCCGGCTGCCAGGCGGCGCGCAGGG
>JBBRCR010000322.1:0-9963 GCA_038204695.1 Opitutales bacterium
GCGGTGTTCAATTGCGACCGCACCCAGCGGCTGACTTCCGGGGCGGGCAGGAACGCAGTGAGAATTTGGGAGAAAGCGGGGGGCGGATTCTTGTCGGCTTCGCGCAGGGTCTCGGCGAGGAAGACTGCCGCGGGGCCACCCCAGTCCGAATGCCGCACGGCAATGGCGGCCGCCGCATCACGCCGCGCGGCTTGAGAGCTGCGCAGGGCGGCGAAGACCGGTGCGGCGTCCAGCTGCTTTGTCTGATCGAGCGCCAGCAACGCGGCGCGACGGGCGAGCGGATCGCGATGCTCGAGCAGTTTCCTCGTTTCGGCGGGCGCGTCGATTTTCACCAGCGCGTAGATCAGCGTGTGCGTCAGCATTGGATCCCGCGGCAGCGCCGCCGCTCCCCCGAGGGCGGGCACGGCGGCCGGGTTGCGCAACCGGCCGAGGGCGCGCGCGGCTTCGCGTTGCACGGACTGCGAGTCGTCGCCGAGCCTCGCCACGAGCAACTCGGCCGCATCCGCATCGCCCGTCACCCACGCAGACTGGCAGGCCACTTCGCGCACGCGCGCGTCGAGGTCGAGCAACGCCGAGCGCGCCGCCTTCTGCGCCGCGGGCGTCGCAATGCGCGTCAGCGCCCAGACCGCGTTGCTGCGCGCCAGAGCGTTCGAATCGTCGAGTGACGCGGCCAGCGGTTCGACGGCCGCATCGCCATGTCGCGCCAGTGCGGTGACCGCGCGATCGCGAACAGCGACGCGAGGGTCGCCCAAACGGGTGGCGAGCGCAGCCGGTGCCGGCTGATTCCAGTCGAGCTTCCGTCCGCGCGGATCCGGCGGCGATGGTGTGCCCGTCCGTCGGATACGGTAAATGGCGCCATGGATATCGGCCCGCGCGACGACCGAGGTGGGGCAGCCGCGGCGGAACCACGCTCCTGTATCCACTACGAGGAGACTGCCGTCGGCATCCTCGATTACATCCGTGAAATGCACGCCGGAATCCGCGGCGGTCGCAAAGGGTTGGGCCTGGCCGCGGTAGGTCGAGCCGTTCCGCTCCAGTGGCACGCGCATGATCCGGCGGGTGTTGAATTCGGCGTAGAAGAGATTGTTCCGATATTCCGGCCCCCAGGCATCAGCGCGCGGCAGGGTGATTCCCGCGGGAGCCACATGACCGATCAAAGTCAGCGCGGGCAGCAGCCCTCCGGTGCGGGGAAATTCGTTTAGAACGGGCTCCTGGTCCGTGCGCGGATACACGCCGCCGTGAATCCAGTGCAGAATTGCGTCGGAGCGTGGCGTCCCCTGAAAGATGTTCACCGTGCCGAAAATCTCGCCTTCCTGGTTGAAGGCGACCTCGACGGGGTTGTCCATGCCGCCACCCGCGTGGACCTGGATGTCGCTGCCGTCGGGCCGGCATGACCAGACGCGCGCCCCGAGCCCTTTCGAGATGAGCGCGCCGCCGCCGTTTTGATAAACCTCATGACCCTTCCGTCCGTGGCACCAATAGAGCCGGCCGTTGGGATGGAGAAATGGACCATGCACGTCGGCGGCGTTGCCGGTGGATTTGAAACCTGTGGCGATGGCGACGCGCGAATCGGCTCTGCCGTCGTTGTCCTTGTCCTCGAGCCGCCAGATCGACGGGGCGGAAGCGACGTAGAGCGCGCCATCGTGCCAGAGTGCGCCTTGGGGAAACGCGAACTTGTCCGCGAAGATGGTGGAGCGGTCGAAAACCCCGTCGCCATCGGTATCCTCGAGCATTCGGATATGGCTGGGCAACTGTTCGTCGAGCGCCTTCTCGTCGAGATTTACGCCCGCGTTTTCTGCGATGAACAGCCGGCCGCGCTCATCGAAATTGCCGAGCATCGGGAAGCTCACGAGCGGGCTTTGCGCAACCGGGATTGCCTCGAAACCAGCGGGCACCTGCAAAGGTGCGGCCAAAACACCGGCCGACATTCCCAGCGCAACGGACAGCCACCTGGCTGCCCGCGGGGGGGCGACGGCCGTGGAATTTAGAACGAGGGGGCGAAAGCAACCGAACATGCTGGTTGAATTTTTCAAGGGGATGAAGCGTCAGGCGGCCGGCACGGCATCCGGGTGAGCGGGGAGAACGTTCTGCGTGCGGGGAGCAATGCCGGTCGCGGTCGTCTGGGAATCTGCGCCAGCCTGGGCCCGCCACCGGACGATATTGCAGCTGCGATCGGCGGCCAAACCGCGGGTTCGTTCGCTACGAAGCAACCTCTGCTGGCACAAATCTGGAGTGAGACTTCTGCCGCGGGTAAACGCCGGCAATCGGTGCAACGGAATCGCGGTGGACGATCTCGGTCGGAAACGTCACTTCCTGGGCGGGCGTCAGCGGGTTTTGGATTCGTTTCACAACAAACTCGGCCAAGTGGCGGCCCAACTCCTCCGGAAATTCGCGAACGCTGGTCAACGCCGGCGTCAAGTCCGCTCCCTGCGTGTCGTTGATGCCAACGACACTCACGTCGTCCGGCACAGCCAGTCCGATTTCGCGAAGCGCCTTGTAGACTCCGGCGGCGACCGGATCCGATCCGGCCACGATTGCCGTCAGCAGTTGCTTGCGCTGCACGAGCATCGATTTCGTTCCCAGGTAGCCAAGTTGGCTGCCGTCCGTTCGAAAATCGAAGGTGTTTGGCGGCAATTTCCCCTCGACCATGGCCCGCAGGTAACCGGACTCGGAGCGCTGATACCAGGGTAGCTGGCGGTTGCCGATAAATCCAATTTGCCGATGCCCCTTTTGAATCAGGTGACGGGTCACCTCGTAGGCGCCGGCGATATCGTCGGAGTAGGCGACATCGCATCCTTCGGGTTTCCACTCGCCGATCACGTTGTTCCCCAGGACGGAAAATGGAATGCCGCGCGCCTGCAACGCTCCCAGGAGGTTGGGAAAATTCGTGCCGCCCAGAATCACCGCGCGCGCATTGGTCTGATTGCTCAGCAACTGCGGCAGATGCAGCGCGCGCTCCGGAGCATCGGCCGCATATCGAAACGACAAGAATAGAAGCTCCCACTTGTGCTGGGCGCAGTAGGCTTCGGCGCCCAGCAGGACCCGGGCCTGGAAATTATGCAGCACGTCCCGATTCGCCAGGAGGAAGGCAAGGGTGCGCGACCGTCCCCGCAGTCGCTCCTCCAAGTTGAGCCCGAGCTTTTCGGCCATCTTGCGCACGTGGGCGCGAATTCCGGGGTCGACCGAGGGGTTGCCGGCCACCACGCGCGAAACCGTCGCGGGACTGACCTTGGCTGCGTGCGCCAGGTCATTTAACGTCGTTCTCTTGGCCATGAAGTGAGGAATTGTTTCCCGCGGAGGGGTGACTTTCAATCGTAATAAAACACAGTTGCAGAGACGGCGGCGGGGTGGGGCAAACGTTCCGGCGGGCGGAAGAAGGGTCAACGACTTTCCCGGGAAAAGGAAACTTTTCTTGCCACGCGCCGGGGGGCGCCTGATGAGTCGTCGGATGTCTGTTTTCCGCTCCCGCCCGCCCCTTGTTTCGCCGGAATTCATCAGTCGAAACCGACTTCGCGCGGCTGCCGCGATTCTGGCAGTGTGTTTCTGCGTTTTTTCCGCGTCGATGGCGGAAACTGCCGAGCTGGCCTTCCCCGGTGCGGAGGGGTGGGCGGCCACGACTCCCGGTGGCCGCGGCGGGAAAATCATTCGCGTGACGACCCTGAAGGCATCGGGGCCGGGCTCCCTTCTCGAGGCACTGAACGCGCGAGGTTCGCGCATCATTGTCTTCGAAGTCGCCGGACCGATCGATCTCGAGTGCCAGACGATCAAGCTGACCGAGCCGTTTGTCACGATCGCCGGTCAAACGGCGCCGGAACCCGGCATCACCCTGATTCGCGGTCAGTTTCTCATCCAGGCGCGCGATGTGATTATCCGCCACGTGCGCATTCGGCCCGGGGAAGCGGGGCGCGCGAAGAAGAGCGGATGGGAGGTTGACGGGATCTCGACCAGCAGCGGCGCGCGCGATGTGATCATCGATCACTGTTCGTTTGCATGGGCGACGGATGAAAACCTGAGTGCCTCGGGTTCCGCGTTCGTCGGCCAGACGCCTGAGGAATGGAGGCAGCACACGTCGCATCGAATCACCTTCTCGAACAACATCATCGCGGAAGGCCTGAGCCGGTCGACGCACTCCGAGGGCGAGCACTCCAAGGGGACGCTGGTGATGGACAACGTCACGGACGTGTTGATTAAAGGAAATCTCTACGCGAGCTGCGCGCAGCGTTATCCGCTGGCGAAGGGCGGCACGTGGGTCGCAGTCGTGAACAACTTCATGTATAACGCCGTCGGCCAGGCCGTGGGGTATCTCCATCCGGAAAAACTCTGGCACGGCCGCGTGAAGGTGAACGGGAAAATGGATCTGGTCGGCAACGTCATGCGCGGCGGACCGAACACGCCGGGGAACCTGGCGCTGCTGCGTTTTGCCGGCAGCGGCGATCTCGATCTTCATCATCGCGACAACGTGAACCTGAGCCGCACGGGAAACCCGGTGCGTCTCCTTGATCCGCACCCCGCGGCCACCGGCAGGATCATCGAGCATGACCAGCCGGTGCACTGGCCGCCGCTCGTCACTCCGCTCCCGGCGGCTGAGGTGGTGGCGGCGGTCACCGCCAACGCCGGCGCCAGACCGTGGAATCGCGATGCGACCGATCGACGAATCGTCCGGACGGTGCTTGCCGGCACGAGCCGGCTGATTGACAGCGAGCAGGAGGTGGAAGGTTATCCGACGGAAACGGCGGCGCGGCGATTTGTCCCCGAGGAATGGGACCTTCGCTCGATGGAGCCGAAGACGCGCGTCGCGCCGCGGTGATCCGTCCGCCCGGCTCCGCCTGTCGACGTCCCCATGAAACTCGGCCCGCCGCACATCGAGCGTCGCCGGCTAATGGATACGGCGCCGTATCACCGGGATTCGGTGCAGCTCACGTTCACGCCGTCCGCCGACGGCCATGGTGTCCGGATACGATGGTGACCTATGACCGGCCGTACGGAAAATATCCGCAGGTGGTGGACAACATCCTCTCGCAGGGCTCGGGCAGTTTTCTGCTCTGGGAATACCCGCTCTGTTTCTGGCTGGAGCAGCACGGCTACGACGTCACCTACTGGTCGAACATCGACACCCACGTCGATCCGAAGGGGCTGGCGCGCGTGAAGTGCTTTCTCTCCATCGGGCACGACGAGTACTGGAGCCTGGCGATGTACGATCACGTGAAGAACGCGATCCAGGGCGGCCTGAGCGTGGCGTTTCTCTGCGGCAACAGGCCGCCGTTGTGATTCTCATTCCGGCAATCACGTCGGAGAGCTTTTCCTTCTGCGCTTCAAGCGAGCCCGGGTTCGACGGGCGGACGGCGGCGTGGAATAGCGGAGGAAAAAATCGCGTTCACGGTCGCCCGTTTTCGTCGTTGACGCAATTTTGACGGAGGACGAGAAAGTTATTACCACCGGCTGGAAAAGTTTCTGGAAACCCAAGGATCCCATGAACTCACTATTACCCAGGGTACATCTGCTCCTGTGTGTGGCGGCGGTGCTTCCCGCGTTTTCACCCGTGGCGTCGGCGCAGTCCGCCCCCGTCGATCCCCGCGACCTCGCCAGATTCGACACGAATCGAAATGGACAGCTCGACCCGGAGGAGATGGCGGCGCGCGACGCGGCGCTGGGTCGGTCGACGCGCTCGAATGAAGGCGAGGAGGCCGTGGTGTTGTCGCCGTTCGAGGTTGTCTCGGACGACCGCGGCTACTACGCGCCCAATACGATGTCGGGCACGCGGCTCAATACAAAGCTGGAAGACCTCGCGGCTTCGATTTCGGTCGTGACGAAGGAGCAGATGGCCGACTTCGCCCTGCTCGATGCGAACGACATCTTTCTGTACGAGACCGGCACCGAAGGCATCGGCCAGTATACCGCCTTCGAGTTCGATCGCAACGGCGCCCCCCTGGACAACACGACGCTCGAACCCAACTCGGCCAATAGCGTGCGCGGCGTCGGCAGCGCCAACACGTCGCGTGGAAATTTCGAGACCAGTGGCCGGGTTCCCATCGACCCCATCAACATTGACGCAGTGGAAATCAGCCGCGGGCCCAATGCCAATATCTTCGGCCTCGGCAACGCGGGCGGCACCGTGAACGTGGTCCCGGCTTCCGCCAATCTCAGTCGCGACCGGTCGCAGGTCCAGCTGCGGGTCGACAGCTACGACGGCTATCGATCCAGTATCGACCTTACTCGCGTGCTGAAAAAGGACGTCCTGGGCGTACGCGGCAGCGCGGTTTACCAAAAGGATGATTTCCCGCGCGAGCCGTCGGGCACCGAGACCGTCCGGCTTAACGGCATGGTCAAGTACCGGCCATTCAAGCCCACCACGATTTTCGCCTCCTATGAGTCCTACCGGATTTCGGGCAACCGGCCAAACGGTACCATGCCGCGCGATACGCTGACCGCGTGGCGGACGGCCGGCGCACCGACCTGGAACCCCTCCACCCAGCGTCTGACGTTCAACGGCGTGCCGAGCGCCCAGACCTATACTATCGCCACGATGCCGCTGTATCTGATCAACACGACCGGATCCGGGCGCACCAATTCACTCATGCTGGTCGATGCGAACGGCGCCGTCACCTGGTGGGGGCAGCCGGAAGGGACCACCACCACGAGTCCCGGCGCCCGCAATCAGACATTCTTCAACGTCAATACGAATTCGCCCGTCGAACTGCTCTACAACCTGCCCAACGTCGGACTCTTCAACGATCTCTCCGTCACGGATCGCAGCCTTTACGACTACACCGCGATCAATCTGGCGGCGATGAATTATCTGAAGGAGTCCACGGAAACCACCAATATTGGCGTGGAGCACATGTTCCTGAACACGGCGCGGCAGACGCTCGGAGTCCAATTGGGGTACTTTCGCGAAGACTCCGAAAAATACCGACGCGAACTCGCGGGTGGTCCGACCAGCCAGCGTGCGGTCGGCGCTCTTTATGTCGACGTGAACGAGCTGCTCCCCGACGGCAGCAGGAATCCGAATCTGCTGAGACCCTATATGGGACTCTGGATTCCGACATCCTATGAGAACCCGTTGCAACGGGAAACCTATCGCGGACAGCTCGCCTACAAGCTCGACCTGCGAAACGAGCCGGGCGGGCTGCGGTGGCTCGGCATGCATCAGTTCTCCGGATACGCCGAATACAAGAACAACACGAGCTGGCGGCTGAGTTACAAGGATTCGATGACCTCGGACCACGCCTTTATCCCGCCCGGGACCACCCGCGGATTCACGGCCGGTGCGATCACGAACAACTATATGCGTTTCTACGTTGGCGATGCCGTCGGCCAGAATGTCGATTACGCGCCCCGCAGCTTCACTTGGGGAGCCTATCCGTATCGCTGGGGCAACGCGCGCACCGGGGCCATCACGACTGAGAACGCCACCCTCGACTACGCGGTCCAGACCGGAGGTGGCAACAGCAACAACTGGCAGATCCTCAAGTCGCACGGCGCCATCCTCCAGAGTTACCTGCTGAAAGATCGCGTCGTGACGACCTTTGGCGTCCGCAAGGATCGCAATTACAACCGGGGCGGCGCGCCGCTGGTTTTTCTCGCGGACGGCGTCGAAATCGACCGCAACCGCTTCAACCAATGGGCGGCGGGGGACTGGAGCTTCGGCGAGGGCCCGACGCGCACGGCGGGCATCGTGGTAAAGCCGTTGCGATGGCTGAGCCTGCACGCCAACAAGTCCGATAGCTTCCAGCCAGCCGAGGCCGCGACAAATCTGCTCCTGCAATCGGTTCCTGATCCGGGAGGCGAGGGCATCGATTACGGCCTCTCGCTGAACCTGCTCAATGGGAAGTTCGTCGCGCGGCTCAACAAATATGAAACGAAGCAGCTGCGCTCGCGCAACGGCCAGTCGACGACGCTGGCCGCCCGCGTCCGCGGGATAGATTTCGACACTCCGAATCGTAGCACGACTCCGTTTTTCCTCATCCCGCAGGCCACCGGCTGGGTGCAGCGGGCGCACCCGACGTGGAGCGCCGCCCAGGTCAGCGCCGAAGTCGCCCGCATCGCGCAACTGGACGAGGACTATATTGCGCGGCAGTCGGGGGAGGCGCTGGCCGAAACCGAGGACATCACCGCCCGAGGCGAGGAGCTCGAAGTCTTTTTCAATCCCTCGGCTTTCTGGACGCTGAAACTGAACGTCACCCGGCAGGAGTCGATCAACACGCGGGTCGCCCCTGGCATCACCGATTACATCAACCTCCGCATGCCCGTGTGGCAGAGTATCGTAGATCCGGAGACAGGCCAGAAGTGGTGGGATGCGCCGTATGACGCCAACGGCCGCAGCGCAGCCGTTTTCTTCCGCGACAGCGTATTGGCCCCCGTGCAGGTCGCCCAGGCAACCGAGGGGAAATCCCGGCCGCAAATTCGCGAATACCGTGCCAACTTCCTGACCAGCTACCGGCTCGCCGGACTGACGGATCACCGCATGGTGAAGAATTTTCAAGTGGGCGGCGCGCTGCGGTGGGAAGACAAGGCCGCCATCGGCTACTATGGGCTCCAGCAACTGCCGACTCCTGTCACCGCCCTCGATCCGAACCGTCCAATCTATGACAAGTCGCGGTTGTATGCCGATGCCTTCGTGACCTACCGGATGCGGCTCTTCGCGAACAAGATCGCCGCCTCGTTCCAGTTGAACGTACGCAATGTGACCGAGGACGGCCGGCTGCAGGCGGTCAAAGCCAATCCGGACGGGACCCCGACTGTTTATCGCATTATCGATCCGCGGCAGTTCATCCTGTCGGCGACATTCGATTTGTAATTCAAGCGCCGGCCGCGACGCACGGCGCCCCGCGAGGCGGCGCTTGCGTCGGCTTGAAGAAGCGGCGACGTCCTCGTCACCGGATCTGGCGCGCTGGCGTGCGTCGGGCGCCGGGGACGCCCCTCCGATGCCCCGGAGCTTGCTCCGATTTTTTTCGCGGGCGCTGCGGTCAAGTCACGAAATCGTACGTGTACGGCTTCCGCATTTCGCGAGCTATATAGGCGTTGGCGATCCTGGCATGATCGCCGACAAAGCGCTCCTGCTTCATGTTCCAGCGGAGTTTGTGACCCGTCCGCACCGAGGTGGCACATGGTGGCCGAACGGTGACCGATTTCCACGTCGCAGATCGGCAGTTGCCGCGATTGCACGCAGTCGAAGAAGTTCCCCATGTGATTCGTGCTGTTGTATAACTTGACTGCATCGCCGGGCAGCGGTGCGTCCAGCAGGCCGGGGTCGCTCGCCTTGATTTCGTCGCGGTTGACCCAAATCCAGCCCGAACTTCCCTCGAATCGGATGCCATTCCGCTGGCCGCCAGGCTTCACACTCTTGCCGTTGGGATCGTCGTCGCGGGTGGTGTTGAGCACGAGCCGCACAGAATTGGAATAGGTGTAGGTGACGCGATAGTTGCTGTGTGCCGTGTAACCGCCCGGAATCGGCTCGGTGAGCGCGGTCGCCTCAATCTCGCTAGGTGCAACCTGGCCGATGGCCCAATAGGCGATGTCGTTGTGATGGGCGCCCCAGTCGGTCATCGTGCCGCCGGAGTAGTCATACCAGAAACGAAACTTCTGATGACACCGCTCGACAATGTAATCGACCTTCGGTGCCTGCCCGAGCCAGAAATTCCAATTGAGTCCGCTCGGCACCGGACTGGTGTGAAACGGACCGTCACGCAGCCCCGCCGGCACCCAGACGTTCGCCTGCTTCAAAGTCCCAATCCGGCCGTTACGCACCAGCTCGCAGGCGAGCCGAAAACGCGGCGTGCTCCGCTGCTGGGTTCCCGTCTGGAGCACGATGCCGTTCTTCCGCACCGCCTGCACCACATGCCGGCCTTCATCGATGGTCAGCGTCAGGGGCTTCTCGGCATAGACGTCCTTCCGCGCGCGCGCTGCGGCCATGTTGATCTGCGTGGGCCAGTGATCGGGCGTCGCGTTGACGATGACATGGAC
>JBBRCR010000323.1:0-9961 GCA_038204695.1 Opitutales bacterium
GGAAACCAGACCCTGCGGCCCGAAATCGGTGCCACGAGACGCTGTTCCGCCCAAAGCTCCCTCATCGGGGCGGTCCGCCGCTCATGCTGCGCGCCGAATTCTCGCGTTTTTTGAAAACGCCGGTTTTTGGGACAAGCTCTAATCTATCACTCAGCTGCCGCAAGATTTGCGCGGCGTCCGCGTCCGGCTGCCGCGCGACGACCGCGGTGACTTGGCGCACGCGGGAGGCGCTCCCCATTGCCAGGCGTTCCGCCAACCAGCCGTTCGACGCCTCGGTGTTTTGCTTCATCAGGCGGCGACGGCGACTTTCCGCGGCGCGCCCTTGGGGGCGGCGGCCGGACGCTGCGGAAAGGACGCTGCGGAAAGGGTCGACGCTGCGGAAAGTGATGTCAGGCGTCGCCAGGTTTCGTCGGTCCGCTGCAGGTGGCGCCGATAGTGGGTCAGATTTCGACTCAACGCTGCGGGTGCACCGAGCGAAAGAGCCTCCGCCATCCAGCGGGTGCGGGCATCGCAGTTCGATTTCAGCCATGCGGCGATCGCGAGTTTCCACGGGGCTGACTTCCGGCCGGAGCGCACGTCTACGACCCGCAGGTCGAGCTTCGCAAGCGCTCGTTCCCGCGCCTGGTGATGGCGTGACGGTCCCGCGCGGGATCGGCGAGCGTGATGAGGAAGCTCGTGTCGAGGAAGACGCCGTTACACATCCCCGCCTCCACGTCGCGCGCGCACCCACGTTGCGGCGTCCGGCACGTCGTGCCAGGCCTTGCGGCCGGCTTCCATCATCCGGCTCAACGCCGCCTCGTCAAACTCCGCACGATACGGCACAAACTCGAGCAGCCGCAGCTTGCGCAGCTCCTTCGTGCGCTCGTTGCGTTCGGCAGAAACGCGCAGCAATTTTTCGCCGGTGAGTGGGAACGGCTCGCGCTCAAGCAGTTCGCGGTGCATCTCGACAATCACGAGCTGCGGCTGATCCCGCAGGCGAACGTGGATGTTGGATTTTTGGGCTCCACCGGCCTCGAGGACTTGCCCGAGCAGCAGCGCGTCGAGCTCGGCGGCATCCCCGGCCTGCAGCCGTTTCCGCGTGTCGATCTGCACCTGCAATGCACCCCGCGGCAGTCATCCCGAGCTGGACGGCGAAATACATCTCACGGCCATGCTTGGGGACCGGCGGTCAGGCGACCTCCCAGCCCGTCCGATACGTGCCGCGGATAATCTCGTCAGCTCCGGCCAGCTCGCGCTGCACGGAAAGCGCTTCGGCGTGCCATTCGATCCGACGGCGCAGCCTCACGGCCAGTGCCCCCAGCAGCACGATTTCGGTCAGCCGTGCGCCGTAACCGAAATGACTGCTCGCGGGCGGTCCGCCCTTGCAGGCGTCAATCCAATCGCGATGGTGACCGCGCGAACGCGGCTGCGTCGCCGGTGGGGCCGCCACCCGCGCGCGCAGCGATTCCGGAAACAGACGCGGCGCGCCGCCGGCGCCGTCACATTGAATGGCGCCCTTGTCGCCGAGAAAAAGCACGCCCCGCCGCGGCAGCGGAAAGCCGCCGACGACATCAGGCGTGGGCGGCATGAGGCCGCCATCGTACCACGTGACACGGACCGGCGGGCGGCCTGCCCGCGCCGGGAAATCATAGCGAATCGTGGAAGCGTGCGGCCCGATCTCGGAATCGGTCGGCCCCGCGCCGGATCCTTCCACCCGCACCGGCGCGTGGAGATCGCAACCCCAGACCGCCGCATCGAGATCGTGGCAGCCCATGTCGCCGATCCCCCCGTTGCCAAACGCCCAGAAATCGCGCCAGCCGACGGGATGGTACGCGGGATGAAACGCCCGCGGCTCCCGTGGGCCCAGCCAGAGATCCCAGTTCATGTCCGCGGGGACCGGCGGAGCGTCAGCGGGTTTCCCGACGAGCGTCAGGTTCGTCCGGCGCGCGGTGGACCACGCGTGCACCTCGCGGACCACGCCAATCGTGCCGGCCTGGAGATGTTCGACCGTCTCGCGAATGCCGACCGTCGAATGCCCATGATTGCCCATCTGGGTGGCGACGCCCGTCTCGAGCGCGATTCGGGCGACGAGCCGGGCTTCGCGCAGGTTGTGGGTGAGCGGCTTCTCGCAGTAGACGTGTTTCCCGCCGCGCATCGCCATTACGGATACACCAGCGTGAAGATGATCGGGCGTCGCGCACAGGACGGCATCCACCGACTTCTCGCGCTCGAGCATCACCCGGAAGTCCTCGTAGGCCTTGCAACGACGGCCCGGCGCCACTCCGGCCCCGAGCTCCCCGACCACCGCACGGGCCGGCCCGCGCCCGCCCAAACCGCCGTAATAGAAACGCTCCAGGCTGAAGCTTTCCGCGGGATCGGCCACCGCCACGATCTGTACATCGGGCAGTGCCAGCAGTGCCTTCGCGTTGCGAATGCCCTGCCCACCGGCTCCCACGAGCGCGATATTCACCTTCTCACTCGGCGGAACAAAGCCCGGTCCGCCGAGGACATGCCGGGGCAGAAGGGTGAAGGCCACCGTAGCGGCACCGGC
Organism: Opitutales bacterium; assembly: GCA_038204695.1. Lineage (GTDB taxonomy): Bacteria > Verrucomicrobiota > Verrucomicrobiia > Opitutales > Opitutaceae > ER46. The sequence goes on from JBBRCR010000323.1 coordinate 2,531, forward strand.
CCGCGTGAGAAACTGCCGGCGGGTGGACGCATTGACCTTCATGGCGCAGCCTCCTGTTTGCTCGCGTCGACCATCCGCCGGACTGCCGCCAGATCGACGTCGGTGCGGCGCGCCGGAAAGACGAACGGATGCAGCCACCAGTGTTCAGTGAATGACGCGCGTGCTCCCGGCGCCAGGGTTTCCATCGGGCCGATCGGCTCGAGCTCGCACGCCCTTTCCTCCGAGTACCAGATCGACACCGCGTTGCCGGCGATCTCCCCGTAGGTGCGATCAGGATACACCGCAAAGCGTTTGACCAGGAGGAGCCCCGCCCGCGTGAGGTAGGCGAGCCAGCCCTCGCTGACATCGACGGCAAACTTCTTCTGCTGCGGCGGGCCGATGATCAGCAGGGCTCCGTCGCGCACGCTCACATTTGGTTCTTCCGGCGGCCGGAAGAGCAAGAAACCCTCCGGTGCGTAGGTGAGATATCCCTTCGGATAACGGCTGGCCGGATTCACCGGCACCACGCAGATTCCCCCGCCGTCCGCAAGGGTTCGGCTCCAGTGACAGGCCGCACGCGGAGTCCCGCCGCGGTTGATGATCGTCTGGGTGCACGCGAGGTGCGAAGCCGAAGGATCCAGCCGGAAGTCCCGGACGAGTTGGAGGCCGGTTTGCGGATCGACCTCGCTCGTCAGGCGGGCCGCACGATCGCCGGTGATTTCAACGCGCCACCGGCCCAGCCAAAACACCGGGCGCGGCGGCCGCGTGGCTTCAGGGCCGATGTCGAATCGACCGCCCGGGATTAATGCGCCGCGCCCGGGCGTATCGCGGGTCGCCCCGTCGAAGGTCGGATCCTGATAGAGAGCCTCGGTTCCGCGCAGCGCATAGCGCAGGACGCGACCGCCGAGATTCGGCTCGAGCACCACGCGGGTCGTCTCGTTGCTGAGTTCAACGCAGCCGGTGTAGCCGCGCTCGTCGACCATGCGCGCGCCCGCGAAGTCGGCCGCGCCCGCCATGCTGCTGATCGCGGCCAGCATCACCGCGCGCAGGAGCCGGCGCCAGGTGTTGGGTGGAAAGTTTTTTCTCATGGGCTGCGATATTCCATGCTTTTCGGAAATGGCGCCGCCGAGCTGCGATCGGGCCGGCGCAACGGGAAATTCACATCTCGGTTCCGCGCCAGCGACAGCGTCGTGCCGTTGGTTGCCTCCAGGAGATCGAACAGCCGGTCGTGCAGTCGCGCCGCCACGTCGCGGTGGGCCGGGCTGTTGATCAGGTTCTGTTTTTCGAGCGGGTCGATCTGCAAGTCGTAGAGCTCGTCGTTGTCCCAGACGCCGTAATAACGGATATATTTGAACCGCTCGCCGCGCAGCGCGTGCATCGTCGGGGTATAGGGTCCGTTCCATTCCCAGAAATACTCGTAGAGCAGGTAGTCGCGCCACGGTATCTTGTTTCCAAGTACGAGCGGCAAAAAGCTGCGACCATCCATCCGCCCGACCGGCGGCACGAGACCGGCGAACTCGAGCAGCGTGGGTGCGACATCGATGTTGGCCACGACCTCGTCCACCACCGTGCCCGGCCGGAAAACCTCCGGGCAGTGCAGCAGGAGTGGAACCTTGATCGAGTCCTCGTACGCCGTGCGCTTGTCGATGAGTCCGTGCTCGCCCAAATGGAATCCGTTGTCGCCCATGTAGACGATGAGCGTGGATTCCAGCAGCCCCTTGCGTGCCAGCCACTCCATCAGCCGGCCCATGCTGTCGTCCACCGCCAGCAGCGTCTCGAAATACCGGCGGGCATACTTCTCCACCGTATAGTCGGTGACATTATAGCCAAACTCGATCCCGTGGCGGCTGTTCCGCTGATCACGCACCCATTTGGGTTTGTCCTGCGCGTCGGTGATGGGCGCCGACGTCTCGGGCATGACGAAGCGCCGGTTCTGATAGCGGCCGAGGTGGCGATCGGCGGCCACGAAGTCGGAGTGCACCGCCTTGTGGCCGAGGTACAGCATGAAGGGCCGCCCGCTCCGCCGTGATTCGAGCCATTCGATCGCATAGTCGGTGAGTTCGTCGGTGATATAGCCCTTCTGCGGCACGCGCCGGCCGTTCACATTGAAACCTTCGTGGCTGGTCTGTGCGACCGTCCGGGTGGCACCGCGGTTGTCCGGCCAGTAGCTCCCCTGCCCCTTGAAGCTGACCCAGTGATCAAATCCGCGCTGCGGGCTGTCGTCACCGCCGCCCATGTGCCACTTCCCGATGAGTGCCGTCTCGTAACCCGCCGCCTGCAGATATTGCGGGAAAAAGACCAAATCCGGCGAAACGGGATTGTAGTTGTCGATCACACCGTGGTTGTGCGCGTAAAGGCCCGTGAGAATCGAAACGCGGCTCGGCGAGCAGAGCGACGTCGTCACCATCGCGTTCTTCAGGTGCACTCCGCCGCGCGCGAGCCGATCGAGATGGGGCGTCTCCACGATGGGATGCCCGAGGAAGCCCAAGGCATCGGCCCGATGATCGTCGGTGAGCACGAAAATGATGTTTCTTTGCTTCGCGCCCTCGGTGCGGGGCAGCGTGAATCCGGCGCGAGCGGGCGATTCCACTCCACCGGTGGCGGCCGGCGTCACGGTCGCGCCCATCAGGGCGGCAAGGAGCGTGAGGGTCGTTTTCATGCCCGCACCCGTTCGCGGCTTTCCAGCGGGGTGGTCGGATCCAGCCACCACCAGCAAAGTCCGCCGAGAAAATAGACGATGCCCGACATCCAGAAGACCACGGCCCAATCGCGGCCCGTGGAATCGAGGATCACGCCAATGGCCAGTGGGGCGGCGGCCGCGCCGAGTGCCCCCATCATGTTCATGCTGCCCGACAGCGTGCCGGCGAAGCGCCCGGCGATATCCATGCAGGTGCTCCATGTTCCCGGCATCGTCAGATCGTTGCAGAAACTCGCCAGCCCCATCGCCAGCATCGCGACAAGTGGATCCGCGAGGTAATACGACGCCACCAGGAGCAGCGCCGCGCCGGTGAAACCCGACCACGCCAGCAGCCGCCGCGCGCGCGCCACGCTGCGCAGCCGCCGCACCAGCCACGGCGTGACAAGGCCGCACGCGATGCAGCCGAAGCCGCCAAAGAAAAGCGGCACTCCGGCGAGTGCGGCCATCGTCAGCTTGTGCATCGTCTCCGCGCTCACCACCCCGCTGAGCGCGGCCTCCAACCACGCCATCAGCGGGTTGGCGCGCAGCTCCACGCCGCGCGTGTCGCGGAGATACGTCGGCAGCCAGGTGACGTAGAAGAACCAGCCGTAGTTGAGGCAGACATACTGCGCCCACAGCAACCACACCGCGCGGGAGCGGACGATGGCCGACCACGGCACGCGCACCCGCCCGCCCGCGGGCGCCGCGCCCGCCTCGATTAGGGCGAGTTCCGCCGCGTTCACCTTCGGGTGATCCCGCGGGTGATCGCGAAACGACCGGTAAAACCACACCGCCCATATCACCCCGAGGCCTCCGAAAAGCACGAACGTATGCCGCCACGAGAGCCAGGTCATCACCCAAATCACCGCGAGCGGCGTCAAGGCCCCCGCCCAGCGGGCGCTCAGCCACATGATGGCTTGCGCGCGCGTGCGTTCGGCCGCGGGCAGCCAGAGCATGAACGCCTTCGTCAGGTTCGGGAAGCAGCCCGCCTCGCCGGCCCCAAAGAGGAAACGCGTGGCGACGAGGCTCGCCGCGTTCCAGGCATAACCGGTCGCGGCGGTGAACACCGACCACGCAATCACGATCCGCATCAGCACTTTTCGCGGTCCAATCCGGTCGCCCAGCCAGCCACCCGGAATTTCGAACAGCGCGTACGCCAGCGCGAACGCCGAAAACGCCATCCCCATCTCGGCGGCCGTCAGCCCGAGATCGCGCTGGATGAATGGCGCCGCCTGCGCGACGCACACGCGATCCACGTACGTGATCGCGGCCAGGGTCACCGCGAAGCCCACGACCTGGTGCCGGACCCCGCTCGGCCGCGAACCGGCAGGCGCGACCTCAGCCGCCGGCGTTGGAGCGGAGCGCGCGGAGGACATCGCTCAGTCAAGCAGCCGTTCGCCGCCCGTGTATTTCTTCACCGCGTCGGGATCCAACGTGAGCCCAAGCCCCGGCCGGGACGGAATCGCCAGCATGCCGTCGCCATCGAGCCGCCAGCCGTCGACCGCAATTTCATCGATGAACGGGCTGCCGGTGAGATATTCGACCAGATCCGATCGCGGGAACGCCGAGACCAGCTGCAGATCGGCGGCCAGCCCGACGGCGGTGTTCCACCCATGCGGCACAAACTTGATCCCGTGCGCCTCGGCCGCCCACGCGATCCGGCGCTCCTCGCTGATGCCGCCGACCTTGGTGACGTCCGGCTGCACGATGTCGAACGCGCGCCGCTCGATCCAGGGTTGAAACGACTGACGCCGCGTGAGCACCTCGCCGCCCGCGATCGGCACGGGCGAGGATTCGCGCAACGCGACGAAGTCGTCCAGCGCGTCCGGCCCGAGCGGCTCCTCGAACCACTCGACCCCATAGTCGGCCAGCATCGCGGCGGTGTTGCGCGCCCACGTGTATCCATTCGGCCAGAACGCATCGCTGGCCCCGGCATCGACCATCAACCGCGCGTCCGGGCCGACCGCCTCCCGGGCCGCGGCGACAATTGCGCGATCGAGCGCTGCGCTGCGTTTCCCAAATGGCCCCCAGCCTATCTTGAACGCGCGAAAACCCTGCGCCCGGATCGCCAGCAGCCGATCGCGCAGCCGCGCCGGCTCGTCCATCAGCAGCGACGCGTACGGCTGCACCCGCTCGCGATGGCGGCCGCCGAGCAGCCGTCCCACCGGCTGACCCGTGGCCTGGCCAAGCAGATCCCAGAGTGCGATGTCGATGCCACTGATCGCATGCGTCAGCGAGCCGCCCCGCCCGAGCCAGAACGTGTGCTGGTGCAGCTTCTCGCTCACCCGCTCCGGCTCGAGCGCGTTCTCCCCGCGAAAGAGCGGCTCCATCACCACCAGCGCTGCCCGCACCAGCGCATCGTTCGTAAATACGCTGCCGAGCCCAACGGCACCCTCGTCCGTGTGGACCGCGATCAACGTGTGAACGCAATCCTCGGGCCGCAGTTCATTGCTCCAACCACCTTCCGGAGTGCGACCCCGCAGTCCGGCACAGCGAATTTCGCGGATTTTCATGAAATCGTCGCGACCGGTGCGCAGCGCGCAGGACGCTGAAAAAGTTTCGCCCGTGGCGTGAACGGCACCGCGGCATCGAGCGGGAATATCGGCCGTGGGCAACGCGTGTGTCCGAGACTGCGCAGGTTCGCGCTGGTCGATCCGGGAGCGTCGACATCGACCATTCGCGCGCACCAGCCCGCGTACATGTGATGCTGGCAATAGGGTGACTTCACGACGACCGCGTCGAACCGCTGCGGATCCTGCCCGTGGGCGTAGAAGAACGAGCGGTCATACAGGTTCACGGCGCGCGTGCTGATCACGAGGGTGAAGTTCGCGCCTTCCACCACGGCGGAGGGGCCGGAATACCACTCCTCGCCGAACGATTCACTGCGAAACCGGCCGTCGGACAGCAGCCGGACGACACCGGTGATCGGCAACGGCGTGAACCGCGCGGGATCGAGCGTGCCTCCGACCGGCACCGTAATTGTTCTTCCAATACCCGCCTTGAACGCGCACGCGAGCGCCGGTGCATCGACGATGGGGACGAGCACGCGTCCACGGTAATTTGCCTCGATCAAGGTGCGGAGTATCCCGTTGCTGTCGCCCGAGGCACCGGAACTCGTGGCATCCGCCGCGTCGACCAGGGCGATCGTGCCAGCCCGCGCCGACCTCGCGATTGCCGTCATTTCCTCGAGGCTGACGAGCGGCACACGCATCCGCTCGTGATGCGTCCAAAACTCCTCCGCCAGTGCGAGCGCCTCGCGCCCGGCCCGAATCGGATCGTTGTCGGTCGTCACGAAACTGTAGCACTGCAGCGCGGGCACGTCCGTGAACGGATTCCCGATGAACATCCCCGCCGACAGCCCTCCCGGCGCCGCCTCGATCGCCCGCGCCTGCTCGATGCTCCGGCCAAAGAGCCCGGTCGCGGTGATCAATTCTTCTCCTCGCACCAGCGCCGGAATCGCGACCTTCGCGGTCACGGGCCGGACTTCTCCGCCCAGCAGCCGCCGCAACAGCCGCGCGCTGCGCTCGCCCGTGCTGAAGAAGTCGATGTGTGGATAAGTGTGATACGCGACGATCGCGTCGCTGTGTTCCAGCATCCGGTCGGTGAGGATCCCATGCAAATCCAGTGAAACCACGATCGGAATGTCCTCGCCGAGAATTGTCCGTGCTTCGGCCAGGAGGAAACCTTCGGGGTCCGGTTCGTCCTCGCTCGCCATCGCGCCGTGCAGGCAGAAGTAGGCGCCGTCGACCGGCGCCGCGGCGCGCAGTGCCTCGAGAAACTCCGTGGCGAGCCGGCGCCAGGCTGGCGCGGCCAGCGTGCCGCCGGAGGTGATGGAGAACGCACTATAGGCCGGGAGGAGGTCCCATCCCGGCGTCTGCTCGAGCACGCTCAACGCACCGCCCACTTCGTTTAGGACCGCGCGATGATAGCGCAGGATGTCGTTTCCCCGCCGCACCGCGAAGTCCTCGTAGCCGCTGCGGTGCGGATTGAACGTGGAGACCTCCTGCTTGCACTCGGCAATGAGAATCCTCGGCATGGCGCTGCAAAGCTTACCGCTCCGTCAACCCATCGTCTGTAGCACGAGTGGAAATCCGACTGTTCGCTGCGGAATCGGGTCGGATCCCGGCGAGCGAGGCGCCGGCGACGGGTTCACGCGTCGGCCCGCAGGGGCAAGGAAGCACGGGGACCCGTTTGCGATCCAGGACAAGCCCACGGCAGTCGCAGCCGCGGGGTCATCCAATCCCGTGCTTCCGCTTGACCGGTTCTCACGTGGATACAATGTGAGCACATGAGCGCAATCACGGCCAAAGTCTTCAAAGCAGGGAATTCCAAGGCGCTGCGGTTGCCCCGCACGCTCGACGTGAAAGCCAAGACCTATGAGGTCACCCCGATGCCCGATGGATTCATGATCGTCGACCCCGCTGCGAAGGCGCGCCGATTGAAAGCGCTGCGAAAGCTCCGTTCGATGCCTCCGTTTCACGGTGATTGGCCGCGCCCATAGCGATGCCGCTCTACCTGCTCGACACGAACGCGCTCTCGAGACTGGGGGGGAGCCGAGGGGGTCAGTGCGTTACCGGTTAGCGGCGGAGCCGACGGGTCAGTGCATTAGCGGTTACCCAGCCGGCAAACGTTCACGCGAACGGCGAGGGGGCTGTCCATCTTCAGCGTGGCGAACCAGCGACCCCGGCGCCGTGACGGTGCGAGTACCGAATTCGCAGTACGGCGAAGGTGCTTCGCCCGATCGGCAATCAGCTAACGGGTAACGCACTGACCCC
>JBBRCR010000324.1:0-9953 GCA_038204695.1 Opitutales bacterium
CTCCTGGCTCCTGACTCCTGGCTCCTCCCCCCGCTCCTTCCTACCATGACTCGTCCCCCCCGCATCGGCATCGGCGGCCCGGTTGGTTCCGGCAAGACCATGCTCTGTCTCAAGCTCTGCCAGCGGCTGCGGGAGCGGCTCTCGATGGCCGTCGTGACGAACGATATCTACTGCGCCGAGGACGCGCAGTTTCTCATTCGCCAAAGCGCGCTGCCAGCGGAGCGTATCGTCGGCGTGGAGACAGGAGGCTGCCCGCACACCGCGATTCGCGACGACACCACCATGAACGAGCAGGCGTGTCGCGCCCTTCAGGCCAAATTTCCCGACTTGCAGCTGCTGCTGGTCGAGAGCGGCGGCGACAATCTCACCGCCACCTTTTCGCCCGAACTGGTCGACGCGTTCATCTACGTCATCGATGTGGCCGAAGGGGACAAAATCCCGCGCAAAGGTGGCCCCGCCATCCGGCACAGCGATCTGCTGATCATCAACAAAATCGATCTCGCCCCACTCGTCGGCGCCGATCTCGCCGTGATGGAGCGCGACTCCAAGGTCCAGCGCGGCTCACGGCCGTTTCTGTTCTGCGATTTGAAACGCGAGCATAACCTCGATGCCGTGATCACGTGGATCGAGCGCGAGGTGTTATTCGCGCAGGCAAACCAAGGCGCAGCGCTTCGGCCCGTGAGCAACGCGACCAGATCCAGACCGACCCGCGTAAGTGCCGCCTGAATACGCCGCGGCGTTTGACGCAATGCCAACGCTCTCCGGCCATCTCTCGCTGCGCGCGGCCGTTCGCGCTCCGAAACGGACGGTCCTCGCCACGCAGTCGTTTCGCGCGCCGTTCCACATCAGCAAGCCCTATTGGGACGCCGATGCGCAGGTCCTGCTCGTCCAAGTCGTGAACCCGACGGCGGGCATCCTTGCCGGCGATCGCCTGGATTCGGAAATCTTCGTCGACTCCGGCGCCGCACTGCTGGTGACGACGCCGAGTGCGAGTCGGCTCTTTCGGATGTGCGAAGGAACGGCGGAGTGCCGGCAGCATTTTACCGTCTCGACCGGAGCGTGGTTGGAAGTAATGCCTGAACCACTGGTCCCCCATCGCGGGTCACACTACCGCCAGATGACCACGATCGATGTCGCGCCTGGCGGGGCGTTGTTCTTCATCGAGCAACTCATGCCCGGCCGCGTCGGACACGGCGAAGCGTGGGAATGGGATCGATTGCAGCTCGAACTCACCGTGAATTGTGACGGCTCGCTCGTGCTCCGGGAGCGGCTCGACCAAAGCGGGGCCGAGGTGCGCGCTCTCGCGGAACTTGGGGGTTCCGGCGCGACGGCGTGCTTTGCCAATGCGGTGCTGATCACCCCGGGAGGAAACGACGATGCACCCTGGCGGACAGCGGTCTCCCGGCTCCATGGCAGCGGACTCTGGGTGGGCGTCAGCGCGATGCGGCAGGGCGGATGGACGCTCAAACTGATCGCGCCCAACGCGCCGCGGCTCCGGGAGGCCTCGCGCGAAGTGCGCAGGATTCTTGCCGGCTACTTTCCGCGATTCGGATGCGATCCCCGAAAACTCTGAGGGCGAACGCTCCCGGCCCGCTGGATCATTTTCCAAATGGCCCAACCCACCGCCCCCGCCGTGAGCAAGCCGGCGACGGTCGCGACTGGATGCCCCGATAGATGGATGAAGTCCCAAGTGAGCTCATGTCCATCATGGCCAGGATGAGCATGCGCCAGGCTGGTCGTGGCGGCATAGACGAGCAGCGACAAACACGATAGGCGGGAAGTTTTCACGCCCGTCGGCTTAGCAGTAAGCGAGCCATTTCGCAAACGAAGAGAAGACGAGTCTGGCCTGGCGGCGCTCAGCCCAAATCCCCACGCAGGATGAGTTGCCGGTCATTCGCGAGCCGAACGCGAACCGCGACCTGGCCGGCGCCATTCACCGACACGGGATTGAGCGCAAACTCCGCAATGGTCGAGCCGGCGAACGAATCGCCGATGCCAAGCAGGCGCCGGGCGTCGGGCTCAGTCCCGCAATACACGCCCAGGGTCCCGCCTGAGGGTGTTCCCGCAAAGACGATACCACCGCTCGAATCAATCAACGCATTGCGAAAACTCTCGAACTCGCCCGCCGCTCCGGCCACCCGGCTCACCTCTCCGTCGCGCCACGTGAAGACACCCGCGTCGCCGCGCCGCAGCGTCCCGGCAAAGGCGACGATCCCGTCATCGTTGAGACTCGGGAAGGCGACCAGATCGCGAAATTCGACGTTCGTGTCGGCCACCGCGACAAGCGCATGGCGCTGGTGGATGAAGATGGCCTGGCTGCCGTCCCTCCGATCGGCGCGGAACAACACTGCGCCATGTCGGTTGATCACCGGCAATCCGTGAAACGCGGCGAACAAATCGCACGTGTCGGCAATTCGCTTGGCGGTGTGCGTGCCGCCGACAAAGATTCCGCTGACACCCGGCAGCTTGTCCGCGCGGAACGCCACAGCCCCGCTGCCGTTCATCGTCGGACCCAGCGGGCCAATCGACGCAAAGCCATCGCCGGCGAGCGCAACCGGCCGCGATGATCCAAGCGGCAAGAAAAAGACACCGGGGCCGGCCTCCGGCAGCGAAGCATACACGCTGACCTCGCCAGACGCATTAATGGCCGGATGACTCACGTAACCAAGCGGCGAGCCCTCAGCGCAGATCGCGATCGTCGTCAGCGGCCCGCCCGCGCCGGCAAATATGCCGGAGCCGCCGTCGGCCAATGCGGCTTGGAACGCGACCGTACCGGTCGAGTTGATACTGGCCCCGTAGGGCCGGAAGTCACGGAATCGGTCACCCGTCTCAGCGATAATCACCCAGGCAACGGAGCGGTGGAGAGCGGAGTCCATTCGTGTTTGTCGACTGGTTGCGAGGCTCCGCGGTGACGCCACAAAAAAAACCGCCCGAAACTCGAGCGGCTGAAATTTGGTCGCGCGGGCGAAAAGCTTAGCGCTTCGAGAATTGGAACCGCTTGCGGGCGCCTGGCTGGCCGGCCTTCTTGCGCTCTTTTTCGCGCGGGTCGCGGCGAATGTGTCCGGCCTTTTTCAGGGCGGGACGAAGCTCCGCGTTCATCTTCTGCAAAGCCCGGGCGATGCCGTGGGCAACCGCGCCGGCCTGACCGGCGACGCCGCCGCCGGCAACGTTGGCGGTCACGTCGATTTTCTCACGCAGTTCGACGACGAGAAGCGGCGCGTACGCCTGCTTGGAAAAGTTTTCGTGAGAAAAATAACGGTCGAACTCACGGCCATTGACGGTGAGTTTTCCGGTGCCCTCGGTAATCCGCACGCGGGCGGTCGAGGTTTTGCGCCGGCCGGTGCCGACGAAGATGTTAGCAGGTGTAGCGGGTGTAGCAGCACTCATGTTCTAGCGGATCAGACGGAAATCTTCTGGGGACTGTTGGCTTCGTGGGTGTGGGTCTCACCGGCGAAAACGCGCAGCTTCTTCAACATATGCGCCGCGATCCGGTTCTTGGGCAGCATCCCCTTGACCGCGTGCTCGATGATAAACTCGGGATGGCGCTCGCGCATGAGGGAAGTCTTGCGGTAGCTCTCGCCGCCAACGAAGCCGGAGAAGAACATGTACTCGTTCTGGACTTCCTTCTTGCCGGTCAGCACGACCTTGTTCGCGTTGATCACGACTACGAAATCGCCGGTGTCGACCGTCGGGGTGTAGGAAGGCTTGTGGCGGCCACGGATGAGGTTGGCTGCCTTGACGGCGAGACGGCCGAGCGGGACCCCGGCGGCATCAATCAGATGCCACTTGGGTTGTACCGTCTCCTTCTTGGCGAGGAACGTTTTCATGCGGAAAAGAGGCCAAGAGCTAAGGTCAAACTCGGACCTGTCAACCGAGTTTTCCGCTTGGAGCCGAAAACTTGTTCCGCCGCACTTGCAGGAGCGAGCGGGCGTGTGCGACGGTAACGCGCATGTCAACACCCGCCACGCACTTTCGTTTCGCGCTCATCGCCGCTGGGATCTTGGGCCTGTCGGGCGTGGCACTCGGCGCATTCGGGGCACACGCTTTGGCCGCCACCCTGGCCGAGCGCGGAATGACGCATGCCTTTGAAACGGGATCCCGTTACCACCTATTTCACGCCCTGGCGGTGCTCGCGGCGGCGGCCTGGCTGCGCAGTGCAACGGACACCGCCGCCGGGCGGATGGTCTGGGCGGCACGATGCTGGACGGTTGGCGTGATTCTATTTTCCGGTTCACTCTATTGGCTGGCACTGGGTGGACCACGCTGGTTGGGGCCGGTGACACCGCTCGGCGGTCTCGCGCTCATGATTGGCTGGCTGCTGGTCGTCATGGCGGCGTTCGGTAAACGCGATGAGTGAGGGCCCGGAAGTGGCATGGGCGTCCCGCCCATGTTTTCGCGCGTGTACACCACTATCGGCGTTCTGCCCGGCGTGGCACGGGCGTCCCGCCCGTGGATTCGCGCGTGCACATCGGTACGAGCGTCCCATCCGAGTCTCCGCTTCGCGAGCGTACGAAATACACAACGCATTCCACGGGCGGGACGCCCGTGCCACCCCGGAACACGGGCGGGACGCCCGTGCCACGCCGAACTTCGCCGCGCCCACCGGCTGACTTCCCCGCGCTTTGACCCAGCCGCACTGCCGTCATGAACCGCGACATTCCCCTTCCCCCGGACCTGCGCGCGATGCTCGACGCCGTCCGGCGCGTGGGTCGACCGCGACTGGTGGGCGGCGGCGTGCGCGACTGGCTGCTCGGACTCGAGCCAAAAGACTTCGACGTCGAGGTGGCGGGCAGCGATTTCGAAACGCTCCACCGCGCGCTCGTCCCCTTCGGCTCGACCGATGTGGTCGGCCGGAGCTTCGGCGTCATCAAGGTCCGCAGTCGCGTGAGCGGCGCCGAATACGACTTCAGCCTGCCGCGACGCGAATCGAAGACTGGGAGCGGTCACCGCGGTTTTGCCGTCGAGCCCGACCCGGCCCTCACCGACGCCGAAGCGGCCGCACGGCGTGACTTCACCCTCAACGCCATTGCACTCGATCCGTTCAGCGGCGCTCTGATTGATCCGCACGATGGCCAGCGCGACCTGCGCGCGAAAATCCTGCGGCACACCAGCGATGCGTTTGTCGAGGATCCGCTGCGCGTGTTGCGGGCGTTTCAGCTCGCGGGGCGGTTCGATTTTTCCCTCGCCCCGGAAACCGCCGCATTGTGTCGCCGCATTGCGGATACGTTTGCCGAACTGCCAGTCGAGCGGATCTGGGGCGAGTGGGACAAATGGGCCTCGAAGTCAGTGCGCCCCTCGCGCGGACTCACCGTGCTGGAGGAGAGCGGATGGCTGCGGCATTTTCCGGAAATCGCGGCGCTGCGCGGAACACCGCAGGAGCCGGAATGGCACCCCGAGGGTGACGTCTTCACGCACACCCAGCACTGCCTCGACGCGCTCGTGGCGCAGGAAGGTTGGCAGCGGGGCGACAGCTTTTGGCGGCGCCGACTCATGTTTGCGGTGCTGGGCCACGATTTTGGAAAACCAGCCACCACCGCGCGCGCGGAAAAACGCGGCATCATGCGCTGGGTCAGCCCTGGTCACGAGCCCGCCGGTGGCTCGATCGTGCAGGCGTTTATGCGCAGGATCGGCGCGCCGCTGAATCATGATCTGCCCGTGTGCGCGCTGGTGGTGCACCACCTGGCGCACCACCATGGCCACACGGTGTTCACCGACACAAGTGTTCGCCGGCTCGCGCGGAAACTCGCACCCGCCACGATCGACGAATTAGCGCTGGTGATGCACGCCGACGCCCATGGCCGGCCTCCGCTGAAATCGCCGGAAATCCACGCGCGCATCGATGAACTCGTGGCGAAGGCGCACGCGCTGGCCGTGGCCGATTCGGCGCCCAAACCGATTTTGCTCGGCCGCCACCTGCTTCAACTCGGCCTCCGAGCGGGGCCAACGTTCAAGCCCATCATCGATACTGCATATGAAGCCCAACTCGACGGCGCGTTCATCGACGAACCGGGGGCAATGGAGTGGGCGAAGAATTATATAGCGAGCAATGGCTCCAACGCGGCCACGCCAAATTCATAGGCGGCGGCACTTGCAGCGAACCCACCCGCTGGCATTTTGGACGCGGATGTTGCCGTCATCGCCCCTGACCCGAGCCCACCGGCTGCTTTTTGCGGCGAACGTTTTTTTCGTCGCAATGGTTTCCCTGATTGCCGCGGCAGAACCGCGCCCGCCCGGCAAGCCAAGCCCGAAGGCGCCGCCTGCCATCAGCGACTTTTTCGGGCTCCCCAACGTCCGCCAGCCGCGGCTCTCGCCCGACGGGCGCCGCATCGCGTTTCTTTTCCCCCATGAGAAGCGCATGGCACTTGGGGTATTTGATCGGACGACGAATGAATCCCGGATGCTCCTGCGCGCGACGGATGAAAGCATTCACTCGTTCTTCTGGAAGGGTGACGAACGGCTGGTTTTCGAAGCCGATGTGTCGGGCAACGAATCCTTCTTCATCGGCTCCATCGATGTATCGGGCCAGCGCGTGCTGCGCATCGCCGAGTCACAGCGAATCGAGAACAACCTGACGGGAGATTTCGCCGGCATCCTGGATCAGCTGCCGCTCGATCCGGAGAGAATCGCCGTCGTCGGGTTCTTTGGCGGCAACATCGACAATTCGTTGTTCGTCGGGGGCGCGCCCGTGATTGCCCGGCTCAACGTGAACAACCGCGGTCTCTCGCCGCTGCTCGAACTGCGCGAATCGGATCGGCCGGTCTCTTTCTTCTTCGACACGCGCGGAACGCTTCGGCTGCGTTCGCGGCTCGAAGGCGGAACCCTCGTATGGGAATATCGCCACGACGATCGCCAGGCGTTCCGCACGGTGGCGAAGCACCCATTTCATGGATACGCCGAAACGTGGGACCCCCAGGCCTTCGCCGCCGACGGATTCACCCTGTGGCTGATTTCGCGGGAGGCCGACGATCGTGGGGCGCTGCACGCAGTCGACACGCGCACTTTCGCGCTGGGCGCGCCCCTTTTTGCGCCGCCGGAAGGGGAGATCACCGACCTCATCATCAGCCCGGATCGCGTGCGGCTGCTTGGCGTGCGCTACGAAAACGAGCGGGTGAAGCACCATTGGTTCGATGCCGGGCGCGCGAGCCGCCAGGCGAAACTCGAGGCGACCTTCACCGGTTGCGACGTACGGATCGCGAGCATGTCCGACGATGAAAACGTGGCGCTCGTCTGGGTGAGCCACGACCGCGAACCGGGTGTTTATTATGTGCTGGATCGCCAGGCGGGTTCGCTCACGCCGTTCCAGCGCACGCGAGACCTCGACCCGGCACAACTCAGCCCCCGCCGCGCAATCAGCTATCGGGCGCGCGACGGGTTGCTCATTCACGGCTATCTGACGACGCCAACCGGCCGCGACGCCCGTGACCTGCCGCTGGTGCTTCACCCACACGGCGGGCCGTTTGGCGTCCGCGACTCGTGGGGCTACGATGGTGACGCGCAGTTTCTGGCGAGCCGAGGTTACGCGGTCCTGCAGCCGAACTACCGCGGGTCCGGTGGATACGGCCGTGAGTTCATCACCCGCGGCCGGCAGCAATGGGGCCGCGCCATGCAGGATGATCTCACCGACGCGGTGCAGTGGGCGATTGACCAGGGAATCGCCGACCCCGCCCGGGTGGCGATTTATGGCGCGAGCTACGGCGGATATGCGGCGCTGATTGGCGCGATGCTGACGCCCGACCTGTACGCGTGCGCCGTGAATTATGTCGGTGCCGCGGATCTCGAGATCACGTTCAAGCGCCGCGGCGATGACGCGTGGCGGACGGGCGACGAGTTCAGTTATCAACGCGAATGGGTGGGCGCGACCCGCGCGTATCGCGATGCGACCTCACCGATAAACCTGGTGGAGCGGATAACCGTGCCGACCTTGCACGCGTACGGTGCCGAGGATCCTCGCGTGAAGATCAACCACTGGTCGCGGCTCGAACCGCTGCTGAAGAAATATCACAAGCCGTATCAATCGATCGTCGAGGGCAAGCAGGGTCATGGCTTCCGCAATCCGGAAGCCTCCGGCTCGTTCCACGCCGCGCTCGAATCTTTTCTGGCCGAAAATCTCAACACGGGCCGGCCACGGGTGAATGTCGGACGGCCGCGCGTCATCGACCTGCCGGCGAAACCGTAGCGGCGCGGAAGCGGGAGCACCGGTAGATTCGCGAATGGTCGCTGGTACGCAGGGATGTCGTCGCCGAGGCTGAGGGCCGTGCCGTTGGTGCGGGCGAAATTGCGGAAATTCGTGATCGCCGGGAGCGCGGTGCTGATTCCACGTAGCGTTCATGTTGAGCCGAATGTCGTCTGACGATACGTCTCTATACTCTGTCGAATTCGCCTCATCTTGAAAGCAAAGTAGAATGAGCACGACCTGATCGTTCGTGAAACGCGGAAGGCCGGAGGCGGCGGCCGGATTGGCGGTCAGCGCCGCATTCACCACCGTCGTGCGATCCCAGAGCGACGAGGTGTCGCAGAAGACGTAGGCCGGATTGGTGCGGCGCGATCGCAGGTATTCCCCTTCGACCCGGAGCTCGCCGCCACGCCATGGCCGCACCGTATCCGCACAATGGATGCCGACCTTGCCGTCGTGATAACCGTCGAGCCAGCGGCGGCCCTCCTGTCCCAGCAGGTTTACCCGCAGCGCGAGTTTTTCGTTCAAGCGGCGGTTGATATCGCGCGCGGCCCGCCGGCTGCCCTCGGTGTCGATGGACATCGCGAGGCGACCGGCATCTTTGAAACCCGCCCGCTTGGTCTGCCCTTGCCCCACAAATTCGCCATCGCGTATGGCGTCGCGCCATGGGGGCGGTTGACCGGAAGGGCGACTTTCCAGTCGCCCGAGACCGGTCGATCGAACGTACTTCGGCGGCAGGAAAGCCGCCGCTCCGGTGCGAATGCCGACGTGCTTGGCAGGAATTGTGGGGCAAGCGCAGGGCTACCCTCGGTGTCGACCGACAGGGTCACCCGTCCGGTGTCTTTAAAACCCGCCCGCTTGGTCGTGTAATTCTGCCGCCCGCCGCCCGCCGATTCGGCGAAGATGATGGAATTCGCGCCGCGCCCGCTTCGAGCCGCTCGACGACGTAGGTGTCGGGCGTGAAGTCGAAGCCGAAGTAATTGCGCATAATGCCGGACGTCGGCATGCCGCGAAACGTGACGTTGGCGCCCCCGTCGCGTGAGTCGACCTGCGGCTCATCCAGATGTGAGCTCGGCAACCACTTGGCGGCGGCATCGGTGGTGAACGCGGCCACGCTTGCTCGCGCTCGTGCGCATGCACGGGAAAGGCAACCCGCCGTAGGGTGCTCCGAGTCGCTGCCTCGAATTCGCGTTTATTAGCGTCCATTCGCGGTTCAACTCTGGTGTTTGCGACGATTCTCTCCAATCCATCAACCGCAGATTTCGCGCATCGCTCGAGGGGAAGGCGAATGGGAACCTCTCGAATCGGCAGTCGCCCGTCTGGGACTGCTCGCTTCCCAGCCGCCACCGCGAATCTCGCACGGAGTGTGCGACGCGTGCGCGCACGAATTCACGCAATACTTCCCGCAAGCGAAATGAGTTGAGCAGCCTCGTCGCATGGCTCGGTCGCGACATCGCATTCGTGCCTTTCGGGTGTTTCGTGGGCGACGCTGATCGCATGGTTACGTATAGGCTACCGTGGTGGTTCCGGGGTCCGTGCGAGGGAAAACACGAGTGGCTCCGAACAGTTTGCATCGACGGCTAGCTCGTATTTCGTACTACGCTGTCAGGTCGTGTGGCGCCCCCGCCCGCCGACCCACCCACTTCCCACATGCTCCGGACCGGCCTTCGCGTTTACCGTTTAGTCGCTCTTGTGTTCGTACCGCCGGCACTCGCCGCGGCATCGCCGTCCGCCCCGGTACCGGCATTGCCCGAGACGGTGTCGTTCAACCGGCACATCC
>JBBRCR010000325.1:0-9946 GCA_038204695.1 Opitutales bacterium
GGGCGGCGTGCAGGTTCATGCTGCCGCTGGCGGCGCCGAACGTCGCCAGGACGATCATCGCGAGTCGGAGCCATGAACCGGTGGTGGGTCGCTGGTGCGCGGAAAACGGGGTGGAATCCATGTTGGGCTGTTGTTCGAGACGGCTTGAGTTCAAGCCGTTCCACTTTCATCGCCGATTACTTTCCGCCATTGTTCGGCCAGCCCCAGCTTCGTCACGGCGTCCTCAATCCGCGTGCGGTCGATTTGTTCACCCGAGACCGCGAGCATGCCGCGAATATCCCGCAGATGCTTTTCGCTGCCACCTTCGCGGAAAAACTCGAGCTTTGCGAGAATCACATATTCTGGAGGAGCGAAATAAGCGGGATGGCCTTCCACCTGGTGACAGCGCCGATTCTCCCACACCCAACTCCATTCGGGGCCCTGACGCGGAGGGTAAAAATCCGCCTTCAGGCCGGTGTCGACGTGAATCACGTTGAAATGACCGTGCGGTGCGCGCCGCATCTCGTTCAAGATGATGTCCGCCGGCGGCAGATAATAATCATGCCCCGGAAAAATTTTCGCGAGTTTGGCGACGTCCGGTTCGGTGAGTTCGGCGACGAGATCGACATCCATCGTGAAACGCGGTTCGCCATAGTGCATGGAGGCTACTGAGCCGACTATCATGTAACGCACGCCGGCGTCGTGCAGCGGGAGAACGAAAACGTCGTAGAGATCAGGTTCGTCCACGATAAATCTTCGCCAGTTCTGTGCGTAGATGCTCGTTCGACCACTCCGGATGTTGCGCGCGCAAGGCGGCAAGTTTCCATCGCCGGGCTTTCCTTCGGAGTTGAATTCCGAGCTGCGTTCGCCTCGACGGCCCCATCGCACGCCACGCTGCGATCTGCAGCGGATGCGGCCGGTCCTGTTCGCGATCGAGCTCCATGGGAGCACGGTGGCGCGGGTTGACCAGGGAGGCAAGGACCGCGTGCGCGATCGAGCTTCCCGGCCAGTCTCCTTCGCGCAACCAGGGAAATCGCATTCGGGTCGAAACCCCGTTCCCCTGAAGGGCCAGCGCGAGAGGCCGTGGCGACTTTCTTCGTCCAGAGGTCGAGCTCGTGCTCGAAGCCGGTTGCGGCCCCGTCGTGGCCGGGAGCGTGGCTGAGGGGGGGCGACGCCGAGGGGGTCAACCCGCAGATCGCTGCCGCGAGCGGGAAATCGCGGTCCGCGCGGACGACGGGGGCGCCCCTGTGCAGCGAGGAATCCGCGTTGAAGCGCGAGGCGGCGGGGGAGCCGCCGCCCTGGATCCCGGATCGAGCGGCCGGGTCAGAATTTCACCGTCAGGCTCACGTCGTAGCGCCGCGGCATCACGTAGGCGTAGGTGTAGACGTTCGCGCCGCTGCTCATCGTGGTGAAGCCGGTCTTGCGAATGTCCCCGTTTTCCAAATCGGCGAGGTTCTTCACCCCCGCGCGAATCCGCACCTGCTGCCCCCAGATCTTCTGGTCGCGCATGATGTATCCGTTTACCAGATGCGTCGCACCGCCGCCCATCTCCTGTCCGTTGGGCACGCCAAACAGGTAGTCGTCGCGCCAGCTGCCGTTGAGGCCGGCGCGCAAGCCGCGCAAGGGCGCCCAGACATCGCGCGCGAAGGCGTAATCGACGATCCAACTCGCCGACCAGGGGGAGGCGCGGGCGCCCGCTGGCTTGGTGTTGATGTCGAGCGAGTCGAGCAGTGTCTTGGCCGTATTCAGGATCGCCGGGCTCTCGTTGCCGCGCGCGACCGCCGCATCGTAGTAGGCGCGGAACGAGGAGAGATCCGGCTCGCCCAGCACTTTGGTCCGGCCGAACGTGAAGCGCAGCTGCAGCCCTTTCGACGGGCGCACGATCAACGTCAAATCCGCACCCTGGGAGTTCTCCGTGGACTTGTAATTGCGCGCGGCACTGGCGGTGCCCGGCGCACTGTAGCGATAGCGGGGATCTCCCGGCAGCACGTCGTTCGGATTCATCAGGTCCTCCAGCTGATCCGCGTTGAGGCTGATGATGTTGTTATAGGAGCGGACGGCATTCTGGCGATCGATGTCGAACACGCCGAGCGTGAAGCCCAAGCGTTCCTCGAACACGCTGCCCTTCAGCCCGATTTCCATGGTTTTGCCGGTGATCGGACCAAACCGTTCGTTCTCGAAGGTGACATTGTCCTGAAACCGGAACGACTCCGAGTAGACGCCGTAGATGTTGATGTTCTTGTTCAACGCCCAGGTGAGGCCGCCGGTCAGCGCGTTGTTGCGCTGGTTCATCGCCTGATTCTCGACGTAGTCCCCGGGCAGCGCGTCCTGGCGCTTCGGCGGGAGAATCGCCTCCCGAAACTGGCCTTGATAGCGCGTCGTCGTGTATTCGTAGAGTCGATTCCGGTCGTGCCGGATTCCCACGAGCGACTGCAGCCGTCCGCCGAGGTAGCGACCACTGGCCGAAATCGATGCCGCGGCCGCCCGGCTCCAGCTCGTGCCGCTGGCGGCATCGCTGCCCGAGGCAAAGAACCCCAGCATCCGCATGTCGACGGCGTTCGTGACGGGCAGCGCATTGAACTGCAGCCGATCAAAAACGGCGCGCGAATAAAAGTCCGGATCGTCCAGGTACAAACGCAGCCGGCCCCGGTCAGCGCTGACATCGATGGCGCTGGCGGTGCCGTTGAGCACCTTCGCCACGTTATAGCCCTGGTAGCGATAGTTGTCGACCGCGTGCTCCCGGTATTCCACCGAGCCGACGAAGAGCTGCTGCATCCACTTCAGGTTTTTCCAGTGATACGCCGCCGCACCGCGAAACGCATCGGTCTCCGAACCGAAGCGCTTGCGATCGGACGTCGAGTCGAGATATGCGCGGCCGTTGACGTCCACACTGATCGTCGTGTTGAACGCGTTGTCGTTTCGCTCCGACTGCTGGTTCTGAAAATTGTAGGCCACCTCGAAGCTCACCGGACCGACGCCCTGTTCCATGGTGATGGTGTAGGTGTCGAACGGACGGGCCTGCTGATCGAAGGATCCGCGCAGGTTGTAGTGTTTCGGATACGCATCGATCCGCTTTGTGCCGACGATCGCCCCCGTGGAGTTCCGCATGGCCACATCGAAAAAGCCTCCCTCCATCAACGACGGTTCGCCACCGGCCGGCCCATTGCCGCCCCCGCGGTCGATCGAGGGCAGCGTCGACTGGATTATCCATTCGTCATCCGAGGTGAAATAAGCGCCCGCGGAATTGAACCCGCGACCGCGGGCCGACTGTTCCCGCACCGTCACGCCGGCGTAGCCGCGCTTGTTGTCATACTTGCCCTGCTCGCCCTCGATTCGAATCGAGGTGTGCTTGAATGGCTGCCACACGGCCGCGAGCGTTTCGCCTTCGAACTTGTACGCGGAGGCGTCCTGGAACGTCTTTTCCTGCCGACGCACGGCGTTGAAGCGCAGCGCGAGATTGGAGCGCAGCTTGCGGTTCAGATCGATTTGGAAGCGGTACGCTCCCTCGTTGTCGTACTGCGCGAGGAACGTGCCAAAATTCTTCAGGATGGGACGCTTCGTGAACGCGGATCCCTGGCCGCCCGGTTCGACCTCTCCGAAGATCAGCGAGTTGGAACCCTTGCCGAAATCGATCCGCTCGACGTTGTACGTGTCGCTCGGGATGAACCACCGGAAATAGTTTCGACTGATGTTGTTCGCCTGGCTCAGCCCGCGGAACGAGAAATTCCCGCCCTGGTTGTCGTTCTCCATTATCGGCGCCGCGTAAACGTTCGCCACAAACGCGGCGACATCGTCGGCGGTAAACAGCCCCAGATCCTCCATGAAGTCGGCGGTGATGGCATCGATATTCACCGGCACGTCCTTCAACGCCTGCTTCGTGCGGGTGGCGGAAAGCGTGTCGTTGGCGGACCAGCCGGTCTCCCGTTCGGCGGCGATGATGAAGGGCGAGAGCGTCACCGCCTCGTCGGCCACCGGGGGCGTGACGGCGCGGGCCGTCTGCGCGACTAGCTCAGCGGGGAGGGACAGCACGACAGCGAGGCCAAGGATCAGCGGCAGGCCAGGCTGACGCCCGGCGGGGAGTTGGGTTTTCATCGAAAGCTAGACTAGGGGTTCTTGGTTTGCGCCGTCCAGTGTCACACTCCGCGCGAGCGGAGGCACCCGGCGGAAGGCGGCCGGAAGGATAATCCAGACCGGTGGCCGGCCGCCATCGGTCGTTTGTACGAGCGCGACGCCCGGCGGGGCACCGTCAAAACGCCAGGCGGGTGTCATCTGGTTCCGAGATATTTCACGACGGCTTCGGTTCGTGTTTGCACGTGGAGCTTTTCATACACCGCGTGAATATGCGTCCGCACCGTGCTCATGCTGATGCCGAGTTGCTCCGCGATTTCCTTGTAGAGGCATCCCTTTGCGAGCAGTGCGAGGATCTCGTGTTCCCGCGGGGTCAGTTGTCCCAACTCGCCGGCCGGCTCCTTCCGGTGAAAATGGGCCACGACCTTGCGCGCGATCTGCATCGACATCGGCGCCCCGCCCGCGCGGACCTCCTCGACGGCCTGGACCAGCTCGTCGGCCGACATGTTCTTCAGCAGGTATCCGTTCGCCCCCGCCCGCAGTGAATTGAAGATCAGCTCACTTTCCTCGTAGGTGGTCAGCATCAGGACCTGGAGCTGCGGGCACTGGCTCTTGATCCGGCTGACGCACTCCACGCCGCTCATCCCCGGCAGGTTGATGTCAACCAAAGCCACATCCGGCGGGTCGC
The DNA here is from genome assembly GCA_038204695.1 of Opitutales bacterium. Classification (GTDB taxonomy): domain Bacteria; phylum Verrucomicrobiota; class Verrucomicrobiia; order Opitutales; family Opitutaceae; genus ER46. The sequence continues at coordinate 4,736 of JBBRCR010000325.1, forward strand.
GTGGGATCCCCGCCACCGCTTCCTCGCCCGTGCCATAGGCGTGCAAACAGCGGATGCCGGGGACCCGATTGAACAGCTTCACCAGTCCCTCGCGGGTGCCGTGGTTGTCCTCTACAATGCAAATCGTGATACTCCGGACGCTGGAGGGATTGGTCGGCACGGGCGCAGTATGCCGGAAGCGCGCGGGAGGATCAATCGGACGAACGTCCTACCCCGCGAAATCAGGAGCCGGTGTTGCCGCCCGCACTCCCGCAGGGCGCAACCGCGGCCGGGGCCGCCCGCGCGCGACCCACGCCCGCTTCGTCACAACGCGATGTGCAACCGCAGGCGGGTGCCCGCTCCCGGGGTGCTCTCGAGTTCAAACCTCCCGCCGAGCGCCGCGATCCGCTGCCGCATGTTGCGCAATCCATCCCCTTGCTCCTCCGCCTCCCCCACCACGAAACCGCGCCCATCATCGGCCAGGACGAATTCCAGGGAACGTTCCGCCACCCGCGCTTCGATCCGCACGGTGCGCGGCTCGCCGTGACGCACGGCATTCGTGAGCGCCTCCTTCACGACGAGAAAGACGTGATGGCGCACGTCTGACCCCACCGCGATTTCCGGTGGATTGTCCGGCAGATCAACTGCACACCGGATTCCGGCGGCCCGCAGAAATTCCACTGCATACTGGCCCACGTAGCTGATCAGGTTCGGCAGCGTGTCGTTGCGCGGATTGATCGCCCAGACGATTTCATCGAGCGACTTCAGCATCTGTCGCGTCGTGTGCGTGATCTGCTGCAGATAATCGTCGCCCGGTTCCGTCGTCCCGCGCTCGCGCACCGCCAGTTCACTCAGGAGCTTGATGTGCGCGAGGCTGCCACCGACGTCATCATGGATATCCCGGGCAATCCGCGCGCGCTCCTGAAACAGCGCGGACATCTGCTCCGCCGCTGCCAGGCGGCCGCGCAGCCGGCGAAACGAAACCAGCCGCACGATGACCACGACGAGGGCGGTGAACGCGCCGAGAAAGCCGAGCCAGAACCACCAAGTCTGCCAGAAGAACGGGCGCACGACGAGGGCCAGCGCGGCGCCCCGCTCGTTCCATACGCCCATGTCATTGGCCGCCAGCACGCGAAACGTATAGCGTCCCGCCGGCAGCCGCGAGTAGCGCGCCGTTTGCTCGCCGACCGCTTCGGTCCACGCCTCATCAATGCCCTCCAGCCGATAGCGGAAGCGCACGTTTCCCGGGGCGGAGAAACTCAGCGCGGCGAAGGCAAACGCGACTCTCCGGTGCTGCGGCGGCAGCCGCAACACGGCCGCCTGGTCCTCGATCTCGAGCACGTCCGGCGGAAGGTCGAGCCGCAGGGGAAACCGGCTCTGACTCAACGCCACCACGTGATCATCCAGACTGACCCGCTCCAACACGACCGGCGGCGGCCGCGGATTCTCGCGCAGGTGTTCCGGATCGAGCACCAGCAAGCCCTGACTGGTCGCAAAGAGAATTCGGCCATCGCCGGTCCGGCACACCGCCGGGCTGCGATCGTAATGCGCCTGGAAACTGCGCAGGCCTTCGCCGCGCCCGAACAGGGTGGTGCGCAATTTCCCCTGCCGCCCTTCCGCGACCGCCCGCGCATCCTCCATCTTGATCCGACTGAGCCCGCGCGGTCCGGCGACCCAGACGGCCCCGCTTCGATCGGACGTGATCTGCCAGATCGCATCGTCGACCAGCCCGTTCGCCGTCGAAAAACGCACGAGCCGGCCCTCCGAGATCCAGCTGATCCCCAGGTCACCATCGCCAATCCAGAGGCTGCCATCGGCCGTCGCATGCAGGCTTCGCACCGACGTCAAAGCCGCGCCGGCCGGCAGTGTTTCGAGGACCAGGCCGTCGCCCACGACCTTCAAGATGCGTCCATCCGACGTGCCGACCCAGATGTTCCCGCGGAGGTCCTGGGTGATCGCGCGGAAGCTGCGCACGTCGGCCCGCACCTCGATTCGCTCCATCGTGCCACCGCGGATTCGACCCACGCCGGTCGGACCGGAAGTGCCCACCCACACCGACTCGTCGGCCGCCAGGAACAGCGCCCGCACGGAACTGCCCGGCAACCCATCCGCCTTCCGCCACGTCCGGACGTGCCCCTGCTGCGGATGAACTTCATGGAGCCCCTGTTCGGTGGTGCCAATCCAGAGCGTGCCGCGCCGATCCGCCAGCACACACGTGGCATTTCCGCCCGGCCAGGACTCTCCCGCGGGAACGATCCGCCACGAGGAGGCGTCGCCGCGCACGAGTTGCCCGCTGCTGGTGACCGCCCAAGTCGTGCCGTCGCGATCCTCCGTCACCGAGACGAGCGACTCCGCCAGGCCGGGAGCGTCGCCGACGGCTGGTCCCACCAGCGTGATCGACCGGGGCCGCAGCCGGTTCAGCCCGCCCCCGAGCGTGCCGACCCAGATGTTTCCTTCGCGGTCTTCCAGGAGGCATTCGATGCTGCGGTGCGACGTTTCCACCGGCTCCGCCGAATGCCCGTCGAAGCGCCACAAACCGTGTGAGGCGGTGCCGATCCACACTCCCCCCGCGTGATCCTCCAGCAGGCAGCGGATGCGCAGCCCCGCATTCAATCCGCCCCGGAGAGTCAGCTCGCCGTCATGGGAAACCCGATACAAGCGGGCGCCGGCGCTGAGCCATATTCCGCCGTCACGGGCGCGCGCCAGCCGCAGGTCCGCATCCGGCAGCGTCAGGCAGGGCTCGAACCTTCCCCCGCTCACCCTCCCGACCTGATCGCCGTCCGCGGCCCAGATGCCTCCGCGCGCATCCGCCACGAGGGTGGCGGCGGGAAACGCGGCGGAAAGCTGGTCGCCCTTCACGGTGTGGGCGCGCCCCCGCAGCACCAGCCACGCCCCGCCCGCCGCGTCCTCCGCGAACGCGGGAAAGTTGCCCCGCGGCACCCCTTCCCGGCTGGTGAACACCCGGACCGCATCCCGCCCGACCCGCACAATCGTCTCCCGAAACGTATCCAACCATAGGTTACCGGCCGAATCCGCGAACATCCCGCGCAGCCCGTTGCCGCTCACGCCCGCGACGGCGGCGAGGGAGAACGGCTCGAACCCCGCCCCGTTGAAACGCACCAGCCCCCCGCGCGTCGCCACCCAAAGATAGCCCTCCGGCGTCTGCGCCAGCCCCACCACGCGATTGTCGGGGAGGCCCTCATCCGCCTGCCACACGCGCACGCCCCAGGTGGGCCGCGCTTCGGTGCCCCGGCCACCCGCGGAGAACGCCGGAATCAGCAGGGCTGCCAGCGACACGGCGCGAAGCAGCCGGGTCGCTCGTCGCCGCTGGCCAGGCAAGAGCACCTCGCGCGAGACTTCACGTATCGAAGCTCGAACCATCAACCGCTCGCCGCCCTCGGAACTTGCCCGGCGGGGAAAGTTCTCGTGCCTGACCGTCACGGGACGAGACAGACTTCCGGCGCGCCATCCGTCAACCGACGAGTTACTCTCTAGGAAAACTGGATCTTCAGAGGCTCGGGTCGGGAGGGGTTTATCGGCACGTCGGTGTCGAATGGCTGGCTCGGGGCGCGGTTGCAGATGGGGCCGCCGGGAAGCGTGATCCGGTTCGTACGGCGATTCCGGCTCGCGAGGGGGACGCAGAAGCGTGCGTTCAAGGCCGCGCGGTCAAGAGTTCAGTCATGACCCCTGCATCCCCCTTCCTGCATCCCTCGCCAGGATGCGTTCAAGATACATGCACGTTAAAGGCCGCAGCACTTCTTGTACTTCTTGCCGCTGCCGCATGGGCACGGATCGTTGCGGCCCGCGTTGACCGCTGGCTTGGGCGGCGGGCTGGGAGGTATCGACGAAGCGGTACTTACGAACTCCTTCATCCGAAAGCCAGACGCCCGGCGGGAGTCGCGCACGACGGCGGGAATCAGCCGCTTCGCCAGTCGTTTCAATTGCCGGTGACGGTCCCGAAATGCATCGTCGCAACCGGGATGGGCGGCGCGCAACGCCGCCATCAGTACCGTCGCCTCCGGGCTCCGGTAGCTCCGCTTCTCGACCGTGGTCTTTCCGCTGATGTAGTCATGGCGCAGCGCACATTCGGATCGCTGCGCGCGGCTCGGCCGTCTGGCGTCGAGGGCCACGCGGAAAAAACTCAGCACCGTGGTGTGGCAATCGCAGTCGGGGTCGACGCAGTACTGGTCATCGACCATCCATGCCACCCCGGCCAGCGGAAACGACATTTCCTGAGCCCACGGAAACACCTCATAAAAACCCACCATCGTAGCGCTGCCATCGAGGACTTCCGGAGGGAGCCATGCGTTGAGTGCATCCAGATCCAGCGACTTCATCTGGCTGCGTTTGATGGCGAGGAACCATTGGGCCCACTGCTCCCAATCCGCGGGTTGCAGATCGGCCACGACCGCGTGGGCGAGCGCGAGGGATTCCGGCGACATTTGGGCCTCGGGGTCGACGGTGCGTTTCAACACGGCCAGTCCGAAGGTGAGGTCCGCCGGTGGACGGTCGAACGGAGCGGGAGCGTCGGGTCCGAGACCGCGGAGTTCCACCGCGGGGTGGCAGCGGAATCGCAGGGTCTGGCACGGGCAGCAGGGGTTTGGACAGGCGAACACGGTGCCAGCGAAGGCACGACCGGCGAAGGCTCCCTGTTCGAGCGTGAATTGAAATCTTGCCTTGGCTCCGGCATGAGCGGGCGCGATGGCGGGAATAGGCGGGTCGAACTTCATGGCTTGTTCATCCAAGCAGTCGGGCGGAGAAAAGCCACTTCGCCGTCACCGAAGCCGTGGCGAGGCGATGTCACACGGATCATGCCATTCACTATTCGCAGAGTGGACCTTGTCTCAATCCGAACCTCGGGAGACTCCGCCGTGCGGAACATAATTCCTTGCGTTGCCCGGGGGCATCTCAAAGGGGGTCATGTGTGAACTATTGACACACCGTTCGCGCGCGCTCTGAAGCGAAAACAAGTGCGTTTAAAGCCGTAGTGTCGAAAGTGCATACATGACCCCTGCTATGGGGAAATGAAGTCAAGCGTGATGCCGAGAAGGTTTTTGTTTTTCTGAGGTAGGTTGGTTTTTCTTAGCGGCTGGGTTGCCGGCGAGGGTGGTGGCGGTGGAGTTTGAAGCGGTTCCTCTCTGAAAGCGGTCCGGCTATTCCGGGGCTCATCCTGCTATCCGCGCGTGGTGGTGCCAGCGCAAGTTGACGAATTCGAGTCGGAGAGAGGAACGA
>JBBRCR010000326.1:0-9945 GCA_038204695.1 Opitutales bacterium
CGCCGCGCTGTCCGAGGCGGTCGAGCAGCGCCACATATTCCCGCACCGCGAAGGTGTGCAGCAGCACCAACAGCGCAGTGATGAACCAGCCGGCCATCATCACCAGCCACCAGGTACGGCGGCTTTCTCGCGTCAATTGCATCGGGTTAGGCCGGCTGCTGCTGGGAAATGCAATGCAACGTGCCGAGGCCCCAGATTAGCGCGTGGCAATCAATCGGGATGACCTCCCGGCCCGGGAAGCAACCGCCGATGAGCTCGCATGCCGCGGCGTCGCGGCTCTTTTGACGGAACGTCGGCACGAGCACGGCGCCATTGATCACGAGAAAATTCGCATAGCTCGCCGGCACGCGCCGGCCTTGAAAGGCAAACGGCTTCGGCAGCGGCAGCGGCACGATCTCAAACCGCCCGCCGGACGGCGTCCGCCACCGTCGGAGCCGCGCGAGATTCTCCTCGAGCATCGGGTGGTTGGCATCGCGCCGGTTGGATTCGACGCACGTGATGAACCCGTCGGGTTTGAAGAAGCGCGTGATGTCGTCGATGTGCCCGTCGGTATCGTCGCCTATGATACCTTCCCCGAGCCACAGAATCGTCTGCACGCCGAGGTAATCGCGCAGGTTCTGCTCGATCTGCTCGCGCGCAAGACCCGGATTGCGATTCGGATTCAGCAGGCACTGCTCGGTTGTGAGCAGCAGCCCCGAGCCATTCACGTCAATGGACCCACCCTCGAGGACCATCTCGTTCACGAAGCGGCGCAGTTTCAGTTTCCTCCCGATCCGTGGCGGGATTTCGTTGTCGAGATCGTAGGGCGGATACTTGCCGCCCCACGCGTTGTATCGCCAATCGGTCAGCGCCACTTCGCCGCTCGCATCATGCTTGATGAAGATCGGTCCGTGATCGCGACACCACGCATCGTTCGTCGGATGGTCGTAAAACTGCACGCGCGACATCACGGCGCCCGCGGCGGTACAGAGGCGACGCGCGCGCGTTTGCAGCGCCGCCGCGGCGTTGATCCGCACCGTTTCGAAACGCGAAACCTGCGCGACGACGCGGGCAAACGTGTAAGGCACGGCGCGAAACTGGCCCGGCCACGAGGCGCGCTTGTGCGGCCAGGAAAGCCAGACCGCCTCCTGCGGCTCCCACTCCGCCGGCATCCGGAAGCCGAGCGCCGCCGGCGTCGCCGCATTGCCGGATACGTTGCGCGATGCCGGGCGTCGCCGGGAAATGGGGGATGAAATTTTCATGGTGCCTCGTTTCGCGCGCTCAACGGCCCCACTCGCTGGCGCTCGCAGCCACGAAGTCGCTCCGCCTCGAGGTTTTCCCATTCGCGTTTATTAGAGTCCATTCGCGGTTAAAATCATGATCCGGCGGCGCGCCAGGTCCTCGGTGACTGATCCGATCGATTGGCGGTGAAGGTTTCGCCTAATCGATGAACCGTTTCGTCAGGTCGCCATACGCGTCGATTCGGCGGTCGCGCAGAAACGGCCAGTGCGTGCGCGTCACGTCGACCTTGCCCAGGTCAATCGGCACGACGAGGATTTCCTCCCTGGTCGCACTCGCCTGGGCGAGAATCTGGCCGCTCGTTCCGGCCACGAAACTCTGACCCCAAAACTCGATGCCGTCGCCGCCGGATGGCCGCTCGAGTCCGATCCGATTCGGCACCGCCACGTAGCAGCCGTTCGCCACGGCGTGCGAACGCTGGATGAGCTCCCACGCGCCATGTTGCTCGACGCCGTACTCCTCCTTTTCTCCAGGATGCCAGCCGATCGCGGTGGGATAAAACAGAATCTCCGCGCCCTGCATCGCGGTGAGCCGCGCCGCCTCGGGATACCACTGGTCCCAGCAGACCAGCACGCCGATCCGGCCATGTTTCGTTTGCCACGCCTTGAATCCGGTGTCGCCCGGTGTGAAGTAGAATTTCTCGTAGTAAAGCGGATCGTCCGGGATGTGCATCTTACGGTAGATGCCGAGCACCTTCCCATCCGCATCGATGATCACCGCGGTATTATGGTACAGGCCGGATGCGCGTTTTTCGAAGAGCGAGGCAATCACGACCACGCGGTGTTTCCGGGCAAGCGCCTGAAACGCTTTCGTGCTCGGCCCATCCGGAATTCGTTCCGCAAGTTTGAAGGACTCGTGGTTCTCCGACTGGCAGAAATACGGCGATCGGAAGAGCTCCTGCGTGCAGATGATGTGCGCGCCTTTGCGCGCGGCCTGGCCGGCGAGGGCCAGCGTCTTCTTCAAATTCGCCCCGACATCATCGGTGCAGGCATGCTGGAGCAGACCGAGCGTGACCTTTGTCATTTGCCGTTACGATTTGCGAACGGGCTTTGAGTGCAAGCGCCGCGGAAGGGCCAGCCGGAGCGGCGTCCCATCCCGCCGCGCAGATCGAGCATCCACTCGCCAGGACTCGACAACGTCCGTCGTCTGCCGTCTGCCGTCTGCCGTCCGTCGTCTGCCGTCCGTCGTCGGCAACCCGCGCCTCAATACACGACCTTGTTCAGGGGATACTCGACGATCCCCTCGGCGCCGAGCGCCTTCAACTGCGGGATGATTTCGCGCACGACACTCTCGTCGATGATGGTCTCGAGCGCCACCCAATCGGGCGAACTCAACTGCGAAATGGTCGGGTTCCGGAGTGCGGGCAGCGCCTTGACGACTCCCTCCAGCGCGCGTCTGGGCAGGTTCATCTTCAAGCCCACTTTCGACTCGGCCTCCAGCGCACCGCGGACCAGCAGCGCGATCGTCTCGATCTTCTTCCGCTTCGCCGCGTTCGCCCAGCTCGCCTTGTTCGCGATCAGCTTGGTGTTCGTTTCCAGCAGCGTATCCACAATCCGGAGTTTGTTCGCGCGCAGCGAACTGCCGGTTTCGGTGATGTCGACGATGGCGTCGACAAGGTCCGGCACCTTCACCTCGGTGGCGCCCCACGAAAACTCGATTTCCACCTTCACGCCCTGCCGTTCAAAATAGCGGCGCGTCGTGTTGATCAACTCGGTGGCGACGCGTTTGCCCGCAAGATCCGCCGCGGAGCGGACCGCAGAGTCCTCGGGCACGCAAAGGACCCAGCGCGATTTCTGGATGGAAGCACGGCTGTAAATGAGATCGCACACCTCGACCACGTCGGACCCGTTTTCCTGGATCCAATCATGGCCGGTCAGCCCGCAGTCGAAAAACCCGTGCTCCACATACCGGCTCACCTCCTGCGCGCGGACGAAGCGTCCGTCCAGTTCCGGATCGTCGATCGCCGGGCGATAGCTGCGCGAACTCGTGGTGATTTTCCACCCCGCTTTGGCGAACAGGTTCTTGGTGGACTCTTCCAGGCTGCCCTTCGGCAGACCCAGCATCAGCAATGGTGTTTTTTCCGACACGCGCCGAAATCACACGCGGGGTCGAGCGCGTTCAAGCAAATTAGCCCGTGGTGCCCCGCTCGTTGCGGAGGCGGCGTCGAAAAAAGGCGCGCGGTCAGATTAATGCGCAGCACAAATCAAGAGGTCGGACGAATCCCAGACGCAGATTACACGCATCACGCTGAAAATAATGAAGCGCGCCGCCCTTTGCCGCCGGCAAGAGCCCTCACGTCGCAATTGCCGGTGATTGACAACTCCACCCGCAATTGTAAAAACCGCGTTCGCTGCCGGACAACATGCCAATATCCACCACCCCTCCCCGCGTCGAACCGAAGCCGCTGATCGTAATCGTGGAAGACGAACCCGAGCTTGCGGCGCTGATTGCCCAGCATCTGGAGCGTTCCGGAATGCACACCCAGGTGTGCAACCGCGCCCAGCATGCGTTGAAGTACCTCAAGCGAAACTTCGCCAACCTCGTGCTGCTCGATATCACGCTGCCCGATCAATCCGGCTTTTCGTTCGTCGAGGAGCTGAAGTCCAACGACATCACGGTGCCGATCATCTTTCTCACCGGCAATGTCGAGGAGACGAGCAAGATCAAGGGGCTCGACCTGGGGGGCGACGACTACGTCACCAAACCGTTCAGCTATGCCGAATTGGTCGCGCGGATACGCGCCGTGTTGCGCCGGGCGGGCTCCGTTGCCGATCTCAATGTGACGAAAAACGTGCGCATCACGGATGATCCGTTCACGTTTTGCGGCGCAAAGGTCGTGCCCGAGCGGCTGGAAATCACGTTTCCGGACAAGTCCGTCCACAAGCTGGGCCGCAAGGAACTTGGCATCCTGGCGTACCTGAATGCCCACAAGGGCCAGGTAATCACGCGGAAGGCGCTGATTCACTCGGTGTGGGGAATGCATGCCGATGTGAAAAGTCGCTCGCTCGATCAGTACATCGTCAAAGTGCGGGATCAATTTAGTGCGCACGGTCTTGACCTGAACGCGTTTCGGACCGTTCACGGGATCGGCTACATCTTCGATCCGGGCAATCTCACCCCCGAGGCAGGCGAAAAGGAAATCGCGCTCCTGCCCACCGAGAAACCGGTTGCCGTGAAACCGGTCAGCGAGAAACCGGCGGCGGAGAAGGCTGCCCAGCCGGTTGCAAAACAGCACGTCGCGAAGCAGCCACCGGCGAAGAAATCAGGGTCGGGTTCTGGTAAGAACTGAACTGCGGACCGGACCGCTGGGGCTGCGAACCTGTAGCGGCGAACTCGCGGCCACGTTCGCCGATGCCCGCACGCTCGCACGTAACGAGGTCCGATCAAAACAACTCCGCCTGAATCTCCGCGCGTTGTTTCACTGCTCCGGTCCCGCCCGTGAGCGGCGTCCGGACGGCGTTCACCTGCCCCCCGCCGCCATAGCGCTTCCGCGCATCGGCTGCCGTGGTGCGCATCTCGTAGCCATCGAGCAATCGAAAGAGTTCCTCCGGCTGCGGCGTCCGCCCTTCGGGTTTCACTGCCGGCAGCGAGAGATTCAACGTGGTGAGCCTCAGGTTTCGGCGTAGTTGCCCGGCGTTGGCCGCCACCGTCTCACGGAAACGTTCGGGCTTCAAAGCCGCCGCTTTTTCAATCACGCATTCGACGCTGCCGCCGCATTCCGCGAGCCACTTGGCCGCCGTCTTCGGACCCACGCCATCCAGTCCTGGAATGTTGTCAGAGGTATCGCCCATCAGCGCGAGATAGTGGGCAATCTGCGAAGGCGGAACGCCAAATTTCTCCTGGACGCCCGCCGCATCGACCAGCCGCCATCCGAGTTTCGGATTCGCCGAGGGCGGCGGAAGCATGATCTTGATTCTGTCCCCGACAATCTGGGCGAAATCCTTGTCGCTGCTGACGATGATCACGTCGTCCCCGGCCTCCGCCAGCTTGACGGCCTCGGAGGCAAGCAGGTCGTCACTTTCCACTCCCTGGAGTTCGATGCCCGCCAGCCCCATCGCGCGCGTCAGCAGTTTGATCGGTTCAATCTGCTGCCGAAGCGGATCTGGCATCGGCTTTCGCTGCGCCTTGTACTCGGCGAGAATCGCGACCCGCTCATCCGATTCACCCAAATCAAAAAAAACAAGCGTGGCATCGGGCTTCTCCTGATCGATCAGTTTCCAGAGCGACTTGCACCAGCCATGCAGCGCGCCGGTCGGAAAACCCGTTGAAGACGTCAGTTCCGGCAAGGCGTGAAAACAACGGTAGGCGAGATTGAATCCGTCGATCAGGAGCCATTTGGACATGGACTGAACAGAGCGCCAGCCACGCGGCCGGTCAAGTTGCCGAATCCAATCGTTTGTGGTCGCACGTCCATCGAAGCGACATTCGTGGCATCCACTCGCTTGGCGGTCGCAGCCACGGTCGGCAACGATACGTCGAACACCAACCCTTCCTTCAATTCCGCGTGCAGCGCCTGGCGTGGCATGGGCGTCTCGCCCGTGTTCTTCTTTGTGTACGACCCCATGGGCGTCTCGCCCCAAGTTCGCCCCACTTTACGTCATCCACGGGCGTCCCGCCCGTACCACTTAATGCATCCACTCGCGGGCGCTCGCAGCCACGCTCTGCGATTCCCTCAGCTTTCGGCTGTACCGGGCCACGGGCGTCCGCGCTTACGGCACCTCGTACACTTCCACCAGCACGGTGCCAGTCCCTGGCGCGGCCGTCCCGCCCGAAGGCGTGCTGCTAGCCTGAATCGTGTAGGCGCCCGCATTGAACGCACTCACGAGCGCCGCATCACGACTGGCCGCTCCAAGCGGGAATGCTCCCGCCCGACTGAACACCGTGCCGAGCACGTCGGCGCTGGCGTCCGTCCAATTGTTGTTTCCGGCAAGCGGCACCGGCGCACCCGCGAAGATCGAAAGCCGCGGATCGGGCAGCACAGAATCGGCCGCCAAGCCTACACTCGCCAATCCGGGGCCGACCGCCCGCACGAGCAGCGTGCGCGGGTTCGCACCGCGCAGCACGATCCCGGGAAGCACCGACTCGGTGGCGCCATCATCGATTCGCGCCAGCGTTGAAAGTTGTGAAATCCGCGTGCCGTTCTGCGTGACGTCGTACGCTTCCAAGAGAACTTCACCGATCGTCCCGTTGACGCCTTTCGCCATGACGACGTAACTCCCCGGGTCGAGGGTCAGCAGAAGCGCAGCGTCCAGCGCGCCCGCGGGCAAGGGAAACGCGCCGACCGCGTTGCTCGCCGCGGCGACCTGCCCGCCATTGTTGCCCGCGACGTCCCAACCTTGATTGGCGGCGATCGGTGTGCTGCCTCGGTAAACTTCGAGCCGCGCGGCCAGGCTCGGATTGCGCACCGCGAAGCGCGCGAGCGACGGTCCCACCGCGCGGACGAGCATGGTCGCCCGGTCGCGGCCGGTCAGCGTGAAACCGAAGGTGAACGCGTCGCCCACGAACGCGATTTTCGTCCGCGCCGACACATTGACGATCCGGGCGGGCGCCGGCGCCGCGGCGGCCTCGGCCCGTTCGTTGATAAAATCAACCAGCGGTGCGTCCAACTGGCTGTAAACCGCGCGCATGCTGGCACCCACCGCCAGTTGCGCCGCGACATTGGCCGCATGGCGTCGGTGCGCGGCGGGCAATATCGCCCGCAGCGCGTCGACTGTCGGCAGCGAACGCACATAGCTATTCTCATCGAGAATGGCCGCGCCGCGTAACGCGGTCCAAATTGCCAGCACGTCCGCTTCGTTTACCGTCGAATCCACAAGCGAGAGCACGCGCAACTGCGCCGGGGGCACCGGCGCCATCGCCGTGCTGACGACGGATGTGGCCACGCCGCGCCCGGCGAGAAGCCGGGCATTCGCCCGCGCCGGCGTCGAACTCACGTCGTTCGCGGCGAGCGCAAAGAACGCCGGCATCGTCGACGTCAACGCGACCCGCTCGGTGCTGGCGCCGGAAAAAAGGATCGTGCCCCGGATGTTTGCGATGAAACCGTCCTGCACCAGCAACTCGGCATAACGCGCGGCGGCTTCAGCACCATCGCCCGCCCCCAGCAGGAATACCGGTTTGTCCCGCGAGACTCGCCCGCTGCCAGCAAGGTAATCAACCGCCGCCACCAGATTAGCCACATCCGGATTGGCCGCCACCGTCGCTTGCTCCGCCCACGCACCGGAAATCCGATTGATGCTGTTCAGCGCTGCCACGGCATAACCCGCCGCGACGAGATCCCGCGCCACCAGGAGCGCCTCGGGGCTGCCATACCATTCCGCCGCCGTTCCCCCCGCGTCATGAAGCAACCATACCAGCCCACGCGCGTTGGCCGGTGCGTAATACATCAGAGTCGTGCCCACGTTCACGACGCGTCCCGATGCATCCGTTTGCTGCTGCGGGTGAAAATTGGTCACCGTCACCGGCGTCCATTCCGCCGCCGGTTTGTACGTCGCCGTGAGCGCAACGGGAGTGGTCGGCACCGTGATTGCCAGGTGTGGCATGCGCGCCGCGATGGGATCGCTCGCGATCGCTGACACGTCACCGACCCAGCGGTCAAAAACCTCACCGGCTCGCGGCGGATCCGCGAATATGTCGAGCAGCGACCCGGCCGGAAACGTGCCGCCACCCGAGCCACCCGTCACCGTCACCGCGACCGCCGGGCCGTTGCCCATGACCACCACAAATGAGCGCAAGGTGACGGTGACCAGGCTCTGCAAGGTGACCACACACGATATCTCTTTAACACCCGGCGGACCGGGGCGGAAGGTGGCGCTGGCGGTTCCCTGTCCGCTCGCAATCGAGGCGCCCCCGGTGCTTGCCCAGCGGAATGTGCGATCGTTGTTGGTCGCAGGCGTGACGCTCGCCGCCAGCGTTGGCGTGGTGCTGGTCGCCGCGGTCGACGGCACCGTCATGGCGCCGGCGGCGTTCGCCGGCAAAACGGCCACCTGTGCGGTGGGAGTATATGAGGTGCCATCCGCAATGACGGTTACATTCAAAACCGCCATCCCCGCCGCATCGGCGGTGAAGCTCACGCTTGCGGCAGTGGAATCCGAAGTGATCCTTCCGCCGGAAATCGTCCACCGATAAAGCGATATCGTCGCGACATTCTGACCGGAAGATGAGCTGGCGGCGATGGGAGGAAGCGATGACGTCGGCAGCACGACGGAAGCCCGGCCCGTGCCACCCACGAGAATTCCGGAGTCCCCGACAATCCGCGCCTCGGCTGCGCCGGGAACGGTCGGCAGCGTCGGCAGCCCGGGAATGACCGGCAGCGTCCCAATTATGCCGCCGCCACCACCGGGCGGAACGATTACTCCGCCGCCGCCCGCGTTGCCACCGCCGCCCGCTCCGCCTCCGCCGGGCGGAGTCGGTCGCACATTTCCACCACCGCCCGCCTGCGCATGGGCGAGCGGCGCGCCGTGACCTGCCAGCAGCAGGAAAAAGGCGGCCGTCAGCCGAAAGATATCAGCCAGTTGCTGTGGGGATTGCATCGCGGACCGCTTGGACGCAGACGCGGGTGAGAAGTTTCTACAAGTTACACCAAATGATCACGGGTCAACATCGTACACTTCAACGATTCCGACGCCCGTGCCACCACCCACACCCGTCAACTGCACGGTGTAGGCGCCAGGCGCTATCATCAGGATCATCGCGGAATCCCGGCTGCCATTGGCCAGTGGGAAGGCGCCGGCTGCATTCGCCGCCGTGGCGATGATCGCCGCATCGTCGCCGCTGGCCCAGTCGTCGTTCGTTCGAATGGTCTGCCCCGTCTCCTGGTCGACCAGCGTCAACTGCGGGTTGGCGAGAAGACTGTTCGCCGGTAATCCAAAACTTTGCAGGGTCGGGCCGACGCCGCGGATAAGCATCCGGCGCGACGCCTCGCCGTTCACCACGAAGCCGGCGATCAACGTATTCGCACCGGTGCCAACAAAGCCACGCGTCGAAACGTTGGCCGCCTTTGGCGCAGCTGGCCCGCCCTGAGTGACGTCGTAAACTTCGATCAGCACCACGCCGGAGGCGTTGGCCGTGGGGCCCTTCGCCTGAACCGTGTACGGGCCGGGCGAGAGGGTGGCGAGCACCGCGGCATCGGCCGAATTGTTGTTCAACGCAAAAGCGCCCGCGCGATTCGTCGCCTGCTGCAACTGCTGGACTGCGGCGGCCCCTCCAGTTTGCGTACCCCAGTTGTCATTCGTGAGAACCGGCACCTGGCTGGCGCCGCGGTAAACTTCGAGCCGGGGATCGGGCAGGAAACCATTCACGTTGAACGGCGCACCGCCCAGTCGAGGTCCAACGACGCGGATGAGCATCGTTCGCGTCTGGTTCGCATTGCCCGTGACAATGAACCCGCCGATCAGGGTGTTCGCGCCATCGCTCGTCACGCCACGGGTCGAGATATTGGCGAGCTTGGTGAGCGCCGTCGTCAGCGTGAGTGTCGCCGGATCGCTGGTCGAGGAACCCGCATTCGAGGTGACCACCGCAGTGTAGGTGCCGACGCGGCTCGTATCCACGTTCGTGAGACTGAGCATCGCGTTGGTGGCGCCGGGCACCGGCGCGCCGTTGAGCAGCCATTGGTAGGCGAGCGGTGGCGCGCCAATCGCCTCGACGTTGAACAACGCACCCGAGCGCGCC
>JBBRCR010000327.1:0-9943 GCA_038204695.1 Opitutales bacterium
ATCGGCCGGATTATTATGGGTGCCCACCGTGCGCGATATGGGTGGATGGGTCAAGCGGAGGGGGCCAGCGGGCGGAGGACTGAGGGAGGACTTTCGGGGGCTCAGCCCGCCAGCGGATTCCAGACGCGGGTGAAGCCGAAGCGGGCGAAGTCCTTCACGTTGGCGGTGGCGAATTCGGTGACGCCGTGGTGGCGCAGGGTGAGCGCGAGGCGGGCATCGTAGATGCGGCGGCGGGCGAACTGGGGCGTGGCGGCGCGGGTCCAGACGTCCTCCATCAGTCCGCCCGGGTAGTCGAGGAGCTCCCATTGCGGGTGGTGCCGCAGCCGCTGCACGGTCTCGACGGCGGCGGCGGCGCCGAGCGGGCGGGTAAGCAGCACGTCGTTGCGGAGCAGGCCGTAGAGTTCGACGAGGCAAAGCTCGCACAGCGCGAGGTCGGGATTGCCGGCCTGCGCCTCGAACCAGCGGGTGGCGCGGGGGTGGGCCGGGTGGCTGCGGTTGAGCCAGGCGAAGAGCAGATTCGTATCGGGGGAGATCATCGTTTTTTCCGGCGCAGGCGGCGCGGGACATAATCGGGCTCGTTGGCGAGGAGCCGGAGTTCGTCGTCGTCGATTTTGCAGCGCAGGCCGAGGTCGGTGGGTTCGGGTGGCTGCCACGGGGCGGCGTGCTTGGGCGGATAGGCGGGCATCGTGCGTTCGAGACTTCGGCGGACGACCTCGGCGAAGCTCATCTCGTAGTCCGCCGCGACCCGTTTGGCCTCGCGGAACAGGTGTTCGGGGAGTTGGATCTGGGTTTTTACCATGATGGCAAATTGCCAGCGGTGAGGGTTGCGGTCAAGGGGGGGAGGCGGGCGATTTGATACGCTCGGCATGCAGGCGGACCCCTGGGCAGTGTTAGGTTAGGTACGTAGGGGTTTGCAGAATCAGAACGCGGGAGCCTACGCAAGCGGTGGAGAAGCGGCGCGGCTCAACCGGAAAACGGTCGGAGCCGCGGGTCGGCCTGCATGGCGTGGTAGAGGTCGAGGGAAACCGTGCGCTGCTGTCCGTCCAGATAGACTTGCCTGCCGGCAGCCCATTTGCGTGCGTCGACGAAGATCACAAGGGCATGCCAACTTCCATGTGCGTCACGATGCGGGCGGAGGAGGATTGGCGAGGCGAAGCGACCTTCGCCTCGCGATGCGGTTGCTTCCCACGAGTGCGTGCCGTTCTGACATCGCTGGACGATTGGCAGGCCTAGCGCTGGGCGATAGGTTGGTCCGTTTCGGTTTTGGCGATAGCCGGCATCGTGATCCGCCTTCGCAAAACGGAATCCGGGGTTGTTTGGTGGTTCGTCAGGGCGCCCCTTCGCGTGGTCTTGAGAGCGCCCATGTGCCCGCCAGGAGCGCAACCATGTGCCTAGGTGGTTGAGGGCGTCGTCAGCACTGCTTGATGGAATGGTACGCACAACGACCCCGTTTCTTGCGCCAAAGCGCTCGAGTGCGCCTTGGAGGGGCATCCCCGTTCGTGAAGCGACCGCGCCCCAACCTCGGCGGGAACGAAAGCCCAGTGACCCAAGATGGCCAAATACGGATATGAGAGCTTCGATTTCGCTCCAACACCGCGCTTCGCCCCGCCATTGAATTGCCAAGTCGAAGCAGCCGGCCTCAATCACGCCTCGTGACTTGTCTTCCCCTTTCGCCTTATTGCTTCGGAGCGGGAACAGCAGGTAGCCCTTCGCGGAAAGCATGGAGGCTCCCATGCCGTCAGCATCTCGCCGGAGCTGAGAATTGAGTTTGTTCACGCGAACGATCAGCTTGCTTGCCGCACATCCACCCGTGACAGAGCCGAAGATCATCGACTCCTGCGTAGCCACAGGCATCGGCGCGAGCGACTTGAAGCCGCCTAAGACGCGGAACCACCAGCGCAGTTGACCGCGGATTGACGGAGCGCGCAATTCGGCGCACTGAGAAGGATCCGCGCCGCCAATGAACATTGGGGTGATAATGTCGAAGGTGTAGGAAGCGGTGTTCATGGCAGCGTGCGGTTGAACTTCTTCGCGAGGGCGGAAAGCGCGTTCATGACCTTGGACTTGGAGCCTTTTTGCTTTTCGTCCGAGTAGAACGACGGCGGAAAGCTGATGACGAAGTGAACCAGTGAGAGTTGGTAGCGCTCGTCTTTGTTGGCCCAGAGATTTTCCAAGTACGAGAAAGCATTGATGGCGCCGCGAAGCTGGTCGGGTTTCATTTTCGCAAACATGGCGAGATGAGCATCGTTGGGCACGAGCGACGCACGTGCGGCATCCGCGACGCGTTTGGCATTCTCGACGTCGAGTGCCGCGCGCTCCTTCTTTGTGGTTTCCTCGACTTCGAACCACCCGTAACCAGCGGCGGTTTTCGCGCCGAGACCGAAGATGGTCACGCCGACGCGAAGCCACGTCCGAGCGAGTTCCAACAGTGCGGCACGCGCATCCGGCACTTGATCCGCACCAGCGCCAGAATGGCCGCACCACACCGTGGTGAACGCAAAGACATGGCCTGGTGCGACGGCAGGGAAGAAGACCGGCACGGGATTCTCGGTGTCGGCTGCGACCTTGTCGGGATCTTCAGAGCGGTAATAATCGCCGTGATGTGACGTGAGAACGTCGAGTTCAAGGTCGGGGCCATTTGGGCGTGACCACGGGTGCGCTGGCAGGAACGCGACGGAGCCGGCGTACTGTTTGGGGATCGCGGGTCTCCGGCCTGCCGTGTCGGGCGTTTCGCCCGATGCATCCGGAGCGGTCGGCGGGACGCCAGCCGCAGCACGCGGGACGCGTGTGCTCTCTGGACCAAGGATCGTCTGTGCCTTGTCGCGCAGTTCGCGCCACTTTGCGTGAGCGTCGGCGGGCTCGTCGTCTTTCTCTACGCCGCAGGCCCAACGAAAGTCAGACTGCGGAGTGCCGGACTTCTTGTGGTTCCGGTCGCTCCAATCGGTATCGCTCCAGCCAAAAACACGCGCGATTGCGGCGAGCATTCCCTCCGGCGTGTTGAATCCGGCGCATGCTGTCGCGAGCGGATTGACGAAGGCTTCCGGCGGCTTCTTGCCGTCGTTGACAACGATCCACTCCCGCAGCGCGGCAAGGGCTGCACGGCGAGCGCAGCCTTTGATCGCGCTGCCGGGAATAAAAGGCAGGCAGCTGAACCGGTCGAGACACAGCCCCGCGTTTTCCATCACGCCACCCGCCATATTGAGGAGCAGCCGTGCTTCGTTACGGGCGAAGATCACGTCGACGGGAGAAAGTTTCAGTCCGTTGAATAGGAAGGCGCGGTGACGGGAAAGGAAGTCGGCTGGAGTCGCAGGGGCTTTGCTGATGCCGCGCGTGTAGAAGTCGCGACGTGGCGTCTGGACGCCGCTATCCTTGAGTTGAGGATCGGCGTAGCGGTCGAAATAGAGCGCACGTGATTCAACGTGCGGCGCATGGTCGCCGCCGACGACTAACTTGGTTTGGTGTGGAACGAGCAAAGTCATAGTCATTCCTCCGTGTCTTCCTCGTCTTTGCTCCTCGGAGCGAAGCGCTTGAGGTAGCTCAGGTAGGCGAGCGATTCGTTGGTGGCGCGTTGGACGGCGAATGCGTCGCGAGTACTTGAGGTGAGATCCGCTACGAGTGTGAAGACGGTCGTGCCGGTTGTCAGTTGGCGCTTGTTGAGGAACCGGATGGTAGCCTCCATCGCTGCGCGCATGTCGGCGCGATTGTTGTCGAGCGTAAACGCTGCTGCCGAGAGCAGGCCGTTGTTGAGAATCATAGCCGGTAGTTTCACGACGTCGCGGCGGTTGAGTTTCTTGCTCTCATCAAGCGCGTGCGCGGCGCGGAGTTGTTCGAGGTTTTGCGGCATGGTGTGATCGTTCCGTGATTGGGGTTCAGGCGGCTTTGGCGGATTTTCCCGCAACCGCATTTTTGTCAGGCTCGGCGAGACGGACGGTGCAATAACCGAGACCAGTGGAGGCGTCTCCGCCGAATTGGAAGACGCCGGTGCCGTCTTCGCCGATTTTTTCGCGGAACTTCGTCTCAGCGTCGGCCGCCTTCTTCTCGCCGGGCTTGCCCTTGGCGAATTCGCCGCGGCCGTCGAAGCAGGTGACGACGGCATAGAAGAGCGTTTCGCTGGGCACGTTCTCTTGGTTGAAGAGCTTGCGGTTGGCGGCGGTACCGGTGCAGTCGTCAATGGCAACGTGCTGAGCGACTTCGCAGGCGTTCTTTGCGAAGAAGCTGAGCATGCCGTCGGAAACGATTACAAGGCGCTGGGTGACTTGCTTCCAGACGTCGTCAAATGGGATGAGATCCTTGAGCGCGGCTCCGATGCCGTTGGATGGTTCGCCGCAGTGAGCGAAGGTATATTCCTCAAGGACCACTTTGTCGCCGAGGGCGAGCGTGCCGGCGATTTCCTTTCCAGCAGTGTCCTTCACGGATTTGATGAAAAGTGCGGTCTCGTCGGTGAGATTCTTGAGCGTTGCGTCATCCAGCGTCTTCGTGCCGGGCACGCCGTCCCGCGTGGCACGGGCGAGGGCGAGCGGGCTGGTCAGCCAAGCGAAGGAACCTTTGGCAGATCGGACAGGAAAGGCGAGGAGGCGGGCTTCTGAGAATTGGAGTGCGCCGGCCGCAAACTCATCGCCATCGCCCCCCTCACCGAAAAGCCAGCGGCCATCCGCTGAGCGGACGATTTCAGTCACCTCGCGATCGGTGCCGTCCTTATCTTTGCGTTTCGCGGTCCTGGTCTCATTGCACGTATCGGCAAAGACGCCCTTCAGCGCGCTGCCCGGCACGACGGGAAACTGCGTGTGGCGTTCTCGTTGGATGGGCTGATCGATCGCGCCGACGGACGAGCCGGCGCCGACGTGGAGCGGAGTGCGGGTAAAGAGATAGAGGAGGCGGGAGTGCATTTTGGATTTTGGGTTTGAGGATTTTCGACTCAAGAGAGGTAGCGGGAGGATTGAGCACGGGTCGCGTCCGCGGAGATCCGCGGACGTCAGGCGGGAGCATCGCCGTGGAACCGCCACGTGCCGCACACACCGAGGCCAAAGCCTTTTTCGCCGAGGAGCGTGCTGCGGCGGTTCTTGATCGTCGTACTGGCGGAGTCGGCACCGTGCCAGTTGAGCGCGTCGGCGAGTTTCGCAGCTTCCTGCTCGGCGGTCGTTCCGAGCTCATGACTGGCGTGCGCTTCGAAATAGTAGACTGCGCCGGCGGGGACGGCGAGGTGAGTGGGTTTGGCGCCGCCTTCCGGGCGATCGGCGTCGTTCGGCAGCGCCCATCCGGTGACGACGATTGGTTTCGGCACGATGGCCGCGACCAGGCGCGCGGAGATGGCGACCGCGCCGCCACGATCGGTTTGGTATCCTTCCCCTCGTTCGTTGCTTCGCCGGCGCGCGCGCCGTTCCTTTTCATCGACTTGGCGCAGAAGCACCTGGCCGTCGCCGGGCCGGATCCAAGTCGGGAGCCAGCCCCCGGCATGCGCCTCGCGCACCGTTCCACGCTTGGATTCTCCGGCTTCGATCTGCGGCCAGAGCGCGGGAGTGAGCAGGATCCATTTCACGAGGTGCTTTCCATCGTGGACGGCGAACCCGGAGCCCAGACCACGAGGCAACGGCAGGCGCGGCGAGTCGACCTGTGTCGCGGTACAAATCCGCTGCTGGCCACCGACGATGATGTGATCGGGCGTGTTGAAGAGCTGTTTGATCAGGTCGCAACGCACCTTCGGATCGTCGTTCACTTTCTCGTCGGTCTTGGCGAAGAGGCCGAGTCGCCAGCCTTCGCGCAGCCGCAGGTAATGGGCGGAATAAATGCGCTCGCCATCCTGAGTGCCGCGCTCCGCATCGATGCCGATGCCAATCGTCGATTCCGAATCGAAGAAGTCGCCGTCATCGAGGGCTTCAGTGGCGGCGAGCGTGGCGACGTCCCTGCGGAGGTACCGATCAAAGGCACTTGTCGATATCCACGTTTTGGCAGCGGAGTCTTTGGTGGGCACCGCGGAACTTGCGACCACGTAGCGCAGGAGTGTGGGCAGGCTCGACGCGCCGGCGAGGGCGGCGGGGAACAACGTCGGTTGGAGATCGGCTCCGGTGAGGTCGAGCGGGCGCGGAAAGAACCAGCTGCCGTGGGGGCTGACGGGGAATGGACCGGCGGTGACGAGCGAACCGAAGCAGCGATCGCGGTGGTCTTCCGCATTCGAATAGATACCGCTGCCCCCCCGGCGGTGCGAATGTCCGGGCAACTCGGAACGGTGCAAGGCGGCGTGAAGGGCGGCGTCGGTCACGGTGGGGAGCGGCCAGGCGGCGCCGTGGCCGGCGGAAGCGCCTCCCATCGGGCGGCCATCGCGGAAGAAGAGGACGTCGGTCGGCTGGAGGAGAAGGGTATTCATGGCGTGGTGCCTTTCGGCGCGGGGTCGGTTTGCGTATCGACGGACGTGCGGTGGGCGAAGGCGACGGAAGTGAGCAGGCCGGTGATCGCCTCGAGGATCTGCGAGGTGGAGCATTCGTTCTCAGCCAGTGATACGAGGTATTTTTCGAGCCGCTTCCGGAGATGTTCATGATCCGGCACGTTCTGGTTATTCTCGTGCTGGCCGAGGCAACGAGCGAACTCGCGCCGGATGATCTCGCTAGCGGAGAACCCCTCGGCGTCCTGGAACGGGCGGGCGAGCTGGCCGACGTTGGCGCTGGGCCGGGTGATGAACGGCTCGAGAATCTCGCAGAGCCGGTGCGGAAACTTGCCGCTGAGCTGTCCGGCGTCGAGCGCGGCGGCGAGGGCGTTGAACAGAGGCAACCCGCCACTTTTCCACTGCGTGCCCCATTCGAGGATTTCGCCCGAGCGTTTGAAGAGCGAGACGGCGACAGCGGAGCGCCCGAGCCCACCTTTCGCCGCAGATTTCTTCGCGTGTTTTTCGGCGAGCTGTGCGGCACGGACGACGTCTTGGAGCGGCGACTTGAAGTGCGCGATGGCGATGCCGACGGAGCAGTCGGCGGCAGGGCCGGGGACGATCGCCGGGAAGTTTCTGGGCTCACCGTCCATGGATGGGGCCTCTTTGTGCAGTTGGATAAACCCCTCTTGCGACACGTCGAAGAGCTGAACATCCGCTTTGTCGCCGGCCCGCTTCCAGGCACCGCGCACGTCGTTCAGATCCTTCGTTCCGCGGAAGGCTGCCCGAAGGGCTTGGGCGCACTGCAAGGCGCGATTGGCCGGCAACATGGCGAGCACATCGTCGCCGCCGGAGTAGAAGAGGTAACCGTCGAACGCCTCGACCACGCGACGCGCGCAGAGGTTGGAGAAATTGCCGAGCATCTCCGAGAATTGCAGATGGAATGATGGGTTGAGAGGGCGTGGCCGCTTCAGCAAGTCGCGCAATTGCGGGTAATCTTCGAAATATATTCTGGAGCCCCTGCGTCCCCCACCGTCGACGTAGTCGGCGAGCGCCTCCCCAAGTTTGGGCATGTTCGGATGGGTGCCGCTGATCCATTTCCCCATCTCGTCGCCGTCGAAGGCGAGCACGGCGAAGTAGGCCTTGTCGTTGTCGCGATCACCGGGGCGGTCGTCGTCGCCAGACATGGCGTAGGGTTGGCCGTTGGCGATGTCGCGCGTGTCGGGTGCAGAGAACTCGCCCTTCTTGAAATCGTGTTTCGGTTGCAGCCAGGCGGTCGGCCAGAGTCGCTTGATGAGCGAGGATGCGCCGAGAATCTCACCCTTCTTGAAAAGGTGGGGGATATCGAACGAGTCATTGATCGACTTGATGTCCTCTTCCGAAATGGCGTCCGTTGCCAAGTTGAGCACGGCCTCTTCACGGCCGTTGAGCGAGTCCTTGTTGTTGGCGAGGGCGGCGGTCCGGTCCGCAGTTTCCCATGCCTGCCACGCGCGTGTCTGGCGGACCGCATCGAGCTGCCAGTTGAGGAGGGCGTAGAGAGCCGACCAACCGGCGCCGGGGTTGTCGAGGGGCGCGTCGTCGCGGAGTTTGGATTTGTCCTTCCATCCGGAGATATCGCGACCACTGGAGCTGCGCGTTCCAGCAGGGAAACGTTCGCACTCGAAATTGCGGACGTCGCGGTGCTCGGTCGGCATGTTTCGGGCAAGTTCCAGAACGGTTTCCAGACCGGATCGATGCCCGTCTGGCGCATCCCCCGCATCGGGCTTGGGCAGAAGAGCAGCGCGGGAAAGTGTGACCGCCGGTTGTTCGTCCCAAGGCAGCGTTTGCCACGACAGATCGAGGAAACGAGATGACTGGGCGACGAAGCGGTCACACTGGAGATCGATGCGTGCACCGAGTTTGCCGGACGCGATCTTCCAGACTTCGCTGGCGATCTCTTCGTGGGTCTTGCAAATGACCGCGGCCACTTCGCGGCCGATGTCGGCGGCGCGGCCAGCGGGGACGATGGCGAGGAAACGGTTGGGCAGACTGGGAGTAAGAAGTCGCTTGCGCGGGTAGCCGTCGCCATAGCCGAGCGAGTCCCAAATCTTGGGAGCCTCATTTTCGGAGGAATCAGCGAGGACCGAGTTCTTTCCCCAGACTGAATCTTGAAGCAGGAGATCGAAGATCGGCTGACCGCAGAGGTTCGGGAAGATGACGTGGTCGGGTCCGAGGTTGAGCGCGATGTGGCGAAGCCCGATCCCGATGAGGTAGCTCAGCAAATAGCTCCCGCTCCACAGATCGAGGGTGCGGCGGGCGGCGGCGATGTATTCCTGGACCGGGCCGAGATTGAATAGCAGGAACGCCGGCTGGAATTTTCCATCCTCTACGCAGCCTTGGAACGTGGAGACCAGGCTGTTATGCGCCCAGATCGTGTGGTCGGGAAGGCGAGTATCCGCAGGGAGGAATGCAAGGCGCGGATCTCGCGGGCTGCGCTGATCGGAGGCCCACCAGCGCCACAAACGCCAGTAGGCAAGGAACTGGGCGCGGTCGTCGAAGTCGGGAGACGCCGGGTCGCCAGAGATTTTCGGTCGAGACGACCACGCTTTGTTCGTGGCGATATCGGCCGAAGTGAACGGTGAAATCTTCAGCGAAGCCTGACCGAGGGGGTGTTTGAAGTGGTTCAGTCTCCCATCGAAGCTGCACGCGAGGTGCTGGTAGGTTGGCCACGGCAACCGGTCGGCGGCAGCGGCCGTATGATCGGCCTCGTGGGCGAACTCAATTTCGTCAAGGGAGTGGCCAGATTGATGCGCTTCGGCGCGTTGTTTGTGCCAGGCGATGTCGAGGGCCTTCTCCGGCGGGTCGTGCAGAAAGGCGGCGAGTTTGCGTTTCCAGAAATCGGGATTCGGGGAGGAGGCGCTCATGGAGAAAGGGACGAATGGAGCCGAGGGATGACTGGAATCAGCCGGACGTCAGCGCCGCGGATCTCCGCGGAGGTGCGCGATCGGAGGCCAGTCGCACCGCGCAGAGGCGCTGCCCTGCACAATGGAAACCCGCTCGGAGAAGATTCCGTTGCCCCAAAATCCTGCCGGACCCGGCCGGCTCTTTGCAGCAGTCATTGGCACGTTAGCGTGGCTGCGTCGAAAGAATCGCCGCGCTGGAGAACCACGCCAGTTCCCATCATTTGCACCCCTTCGGCCGCGCACTGTCAAGGGCGGCGGGCCGCCCGGGGCGACAGGGGACGTATCTACGACACTGGTACGGCACGGCCATGAAGTGATGCGCGCTTATCGGCTCGATGAGCCGTATCCAACATCCCGAGACCGCAACGGAGTCAGGGCACAATCCGCCACTCCTGCGCGTGCCGGGCCGCCGATCCAGGCGCCGGTCGAAGAACCCATCATCAACCGCCCCTACGCCGCACCGAAGTCGCACCCGGCCGTTTCCTTTGGAATTGATCCTGGCGCCAACTCGGAGAGGCACCCCGCAGCCAGCCCCAGCGCCCGCCCGGTTGCGAATAACTCTTTTCAAAACGGCTTTGCTTTTGCGTGGGGCGTTCATGACGTTTGGCTCATGGCGGCCCCATGCTCGATGCCTTCACCGGAAAAC
>JBBRCR010000328.1:0-9857 GCA_038204695.1 Opitutales bacterium
ACGTGCTGAATCCTCCAAGTCGTTTGGCAAAAGTGTGAGAACATAGGGCCACGCTTTCTCCTCGTGCAGCGGCGGTGTCTTCATCGCCACAACTCCACCCGAAATCCAAAAAACAGCAATTCCTTATTTTAACGCCTATGGGACTCGAACCCCCATGCCCCTCATTTGGCTCGCACCGTGATTAAGGCGAAGGTTGCGAAGGTACAGTAACATGCAACTCATCCACTAAATGCACCGTGATGCACGGAGATGCAGCAAGAAATCGCATTTAGGCCATATACGGGCGATATTGATCTCGCCCCGATCGGCGGCTGACGGCGCTGGCGTTTGGCTTCGGTGCGACAGCGAGGGGCAACAGTTGTACGGAGTCTTCGATGGACTTGGCGAGAATGTGACGCTCGTACCCTCGATGCGATTCGCACCATGCAGCATCATTTAGCCGCCATCGCCAAAGGTGAGATCACGCACAACGCCAGCTGCACGTGATGCCGACCTCATCGAATTTTTGGGCAGTCTCGCGCTCGCGTGGAAGGCGGGCGACGCTCGACCGACCCATGCGCCCATGCCGCGGCCCGCGAGAACCTGGCGCTCTCGAAAAGATCCATTCGAGCAAGTCTGGCCTGAGATGAGTGGTTGGCTTGAAGCTGAACCAGACCAGACGGGGGGTGGACCTTTTGGCGCGAATGCAACGCACCTACCCCGAACGCTTCCCTGATAGTCAGCTACGCACGCGGCAACGCCATCTGGCTGATTGGCCCGCGATTGGCGTCCTCTGAGCACCAACGCGTCTTCCGCGATCTGCATCTCCAACCCCCGATCGAAAACAACCAAGGATCCCCCGCTAACGTAACCGCAAACGGACGGCTGGCATGAATCGAAAGCCCGGGCGCCCCACAACCAAATCAAGGGTAATTTGCAGATCTTTCCTGCTTCTCACCTTTACCCTCCCAGGTCAGGGCGGGGGCTGCGCCCAGGTCACAGCCGCCCGCATCGAGTTTGCGGCGTTCTACGCCGACGCGAGCGACTTTGACGCGGCGCTGATGGATGCGCTCGTCATGATGCGCAGGCCGCTGGCGGAGTTCAGCAACCTTTCGCGCGATCATTTGCGATCCCTTCGGCCCGGAGTGGAGCGCACAAGTGATGCGGTCGAACACGTGTTCACCGGACTACGCGAGATGGTCCGTGCCAGTGTCACGTTCCGCCGGCTGAATGACGCCGAGCGGAGCAGGATTGAGCGGCTGGTGTTCGACATGCCGCCGGTGTGACTGCCGAAGCCACATAGGGTGCCTGCGGTGTGCGGAGCGCGTCCTGTCCAAGAACTCGAATCCCTTACGCGGCGTCACGGTAATAGTAGTTGAGCATGCCACCGAGGCGTTCCCGTCGGCGCATTTTCCCTTGTCGCTGCCCAATTTCCTTTCCCAGCTCGATGATCTGCCCCGCCAGTCCTTGATGGTTCCGCTCCGAATGGTAGTACACGAGGTACTCGTTTACCGTGCGCTGGAGATGCTCCTCGCCGAAAAATATCATCCGGACGGCGACTTCGGTTTTGAACGACAGATGAAAGCGCTCCAAATGGGCATTGCCGTTGGGCGATCTCGCCGGAATCCGCACCGGCCGAACGCCAGCTTTTTCGAGCAGGCAACGAAACGTCGCGTGAAAAGTGGCCATCAGGAGCACGGCAAGCGGGAGTTCAGATTTCATGGGCGTTAAACGCGGTGAAGATGCGGGCCGAAATTTTTTCCTTCCATGTCGGCGAGCGGCGAGGCGACTTCATAATATGGGACCACGAGCTGGCCGGGTGGCACGAGTGCATCGATCGCCGCGAGTTCTTCGACAGCGAGTTTCACGTCGCGCGCCCGGAGGTTTTCCTCGAACTGTGCGAGCGTGCGCGGGCCGACGATGGCGCACGTCACGCCGGGTCGCTCCAGCACCCACGCGAGTGCGAACTGGCCGAGCGGCACGCCGCGCGCAGCGGCGAACGGGAGAAGTTTTCCAACCGCATCCCACCACGGCTGGTCGGGGTTGAGGCGCTGGTTGAAGTTGGCGTTGGGATGATTCTGCTGCGCGTAACGCGTGCCCTCGGGCGCGGGCTGGCCGCGCGTGTATTTGCCCGTGAGCAGTCCCCCCGCGAGCGGGCCGAATGCCATCACCGCCGTGCCGAACGTCTGCGCCATCGGTAGCAGGTCGCGTTCGATCGAGCGGTCGAGCAGGTTGAGCGGTGCCTGCTCGCACACGAAGCGGTTCAACCGCAGCGCGCGCGAGACCGCGAGGGACTCGACGATCTGCCACGCCGCGAAACAGCTCGTGCCCGTATAGCGGATTTTCCCGGCGCGGATGAGGTCGTCGAGGGCGAGATCGCCGTAGCGGCTAACGACGATTGGAGCGGCAGCGCTAACGTGGCCGCGGTCGCCCTCGCTGCGCAGCAAGTCGGCGGCTTTTCCTTTTCCGCGGGTAGCCGCGATGCCGCGCTCCTCGTGACTCTTCGCCCCGGCGCAAGTGGCCGGCGTCGGCGGCAGGATTGGAGTCTCGCTGGTGGAAGTTTACGAGCTTCCAGGAACCTGTCGTGATCCGGTCCTCCCCACTGGTCAGGTTCGGAGGAGTGCGCAGCCCTCGCCGCTCTGGCGCACGCATACCACCAAGGGTGTATTCAGTCCGACTTGCAGGCACGGTGTCGACGAGGTGCTCGTTTTTGCCTGGCTCACGCCGAGGTGCAGCGGGAGATTTGCTTTCTAGAAGTGCGCCGGGAGACCGAACGGCTACGCGGTCTCGGATATGACGTGGAGGTTTCAGGCGAAGCGCTGGAGTTTCTCCTCCGCGAGGGCTTTCATCCCGATTATGGCGCTCGTCCTTTGCGGCGGGTCATCGAGCGTTATCTGCAAAACGCGGTTGGCCATCGGCTCATCGCCGATACGTCGTCGGATTTGCGGCAATAAGCCTAAATACCCGCGAGCTTTATTCCAGCCATGCCGCGTATCCGTCGCCGAGCAAGCGTGAGAGATTGCCGCCCAGAAAATTGGCCTCGGCCACAGGTTTGAAAAGCTTCGGCTGCTCGGCCAAACGCACATCAGGATGGCGGCGATTTCGCAGGCTCGCGAACATCGCGCGATAGCCACCGAAGTTCCAGCTCAGCCGTCCATACGGTGCATCGCTCCCGACGGCGATGTTGTGGCAATAGGGCGCTCCCGCCAACTGGTAGGCGATGAAATCGCTCTCGATGTGACAATCGCGTTTCGCGCTCTGAACAAAAAAGAGATTCGGGTTTTTCAGGCCAAGTTCTCGCGCCTCCCGATAGAGTGCTTCTCCTTCATTGTAGGAAGAGCCGCCGCCCCCCATGTGGACTGCAATGATACGGTTCGGCGCAAAACGAGACGCGAGTCGGGCGAGCCCTGAAGCCGGCGTAAACGAGGTGTCGCCGCCGAAGTGAAACGCGGGAATGGCACCGTGCGAGACGATGCGCTCCACCACCGCGAACACCTCCGCGCTATCGATCGGAAAACGATTCTGCGCGGGGTTCATTTTTATCACCAGAAATCCGAGATCGTTCACCAGAGCATCCGTCATGCGCAGCGCGGCCGACAAACCAAGTCCGGCCGGATCGATCCAGCCGGCCGGGATGAGGCGCTCCGGAAACTTTCGCGCGGAAGCCAGGATGTAGCGATTGGCCGCGAGGAGCGCGGCGCCGTTGCGAGACTTGTTTTTGCCGCGCAGAGTCGCCGCGGGGTTTTGCCAGACCAGCGCGAGATCGACCTCAGCCATGTCCATCTCGGCCACAAGTTCTTCGGCACTGATGGGCCGACCATGATAGTAGTGAGGCGTCGCCCGATAAGCGGCCAACACCGAACCGCGCAGAGCGCTGACATCGGTCACGTGAGCGTCGCCGTCGATCACTGGAAACGGTCGTCGAGCCAACAGCGAGCGGCGGGCCTCCAGCTCGGCCCGAACATTTTTCGTGAATTGGGGCATGGAATTCATGCGTTGAAAGATTCCGAAGGAATGCCGCGCCGTCGAACGAGGAACGAGGAGATGGGTTTTTTCACAACAGAAGCGGGGACAGGTTCGCGTGCTGGCGTAGGCAGGTCTGGTGGGTTGTTATGAAAAACGGGCGTCTGCCTCACGCACTCTTGTCCTAAGCCGGGGGAATCTCCTTCGGCTTGATGGTGGCGGCGAAGGCGCGACTGTTGCCGGGCTTCGATTTGGTCGCGGCCTGGCTCGATCTCGAATCCCGGTTTCAGGCCTCCGACATCGTGAATACCGGCGAAGGGTGTTTCGATCTCAGTCGCTTGCGGGAAAGGGGCCGGGGGCGGTCGCCGCCCGTGCGCTCGCCCTTGGAAAACGCCCGCTGGTGTTCGCGGGGCAAGTCAAAGGTCGCGGGCGGGACGGGTTTGCCGCGCATGCAGTCTCTCCACCCAACACTCCGTTGCATCAAGCGGTGCTCTCGACGCCCTCCAATCTCGCCCAGACGATCACGCGGGTTTTTTCGGACGCCAGATGGGACCGAACAGTGCGAAGGTGAATCGGCCGACCCAGAACTTGCCGGCCTCCTTTCAATCGCGCGCGCTTTGCGCCAGCACGAGCCGCGTCTGGTAAATTTCAGCCTCTTGCAAAGTCTGGTTCTCCTCGATCCGAGAGAGGCGTTCGCGTTCCGGCGCCGAGGCAATTTGCGTGAGACCAAAAATCATGGCGTCCGTGCGTTGCTGCGCGCGCGTGCCCTCGCGCGCGGTCGCCTGCAAGTCCTGGCGGATCGCGGCGATGTAACCACCGCCGAAACGCGCGACAAAATCCTCGACGGAGCCGGTGCCGGACATCAACCGATCGACGCTGGTCTGGAAAAGGCGCATCGTCGCCAGCGAGCCCCAACCCTCCGCCCGCAACGAGCCGCTCAACGTAAACCCCCACGCGTAGCCCGAGGCGTCGGGAGCGAAGGCCGCAATCTCCTTCGGCGTCGTGGCCCCGACAATGACCGGGACGCGCAGGCAGTCGTTGGCAAATTTCTGGTTCACCGCGCGGCTGGTGTAGAAACGTAAAAAATCCAAGGCCACTTCGGGATGGCGCGAGTTCTTGGTGACGGCGAAGCCGCCCGACGGCACGGACGCCAGCTCCGTGAGCGAGCCCAGCGCACTGCGGCCGAAACGGGCCGCGCCCGGCCGCGGGAGATGCAGCGGCAGCGCCCCGACCCGAAACGTGGTGTCGGACATAAAGTAGTTCGCGTCCCAGCTACCGGAGAAAATCATGAGCGTGCGACCCTGCTTGAAAAGAAATCCCGCCTCGTCTCGCGACGCACTCAGGGACCCGGATTGGAAGAACCTTCCGATGTCGCGGATGATCCCGAACGCATCGCGCACGCCCGGCTCGTCGAAATCCCATTCGCGCCGCAGCCGGCCGAGCGCGATCTCGCGGTGCTTGTTGTGTACGAATCCGTCGCGTTCGAGATCGATGCGCCGCGCCAGCCGCTGGGTTTGCTGCGCCGCCGCGCGATCGAAGAAGTTGCGCATGAACTCGAGCGACCCTGCGATGGGCTCGAGCTGCGTGCCCTGATCTCGCGCGTAAGTGAGGGTGCGCTCGCATAACGCGACGAATTCCTCGTAGCTTCGGGGCAACGGCGCCCCTCCGGTGATTTTGTCGTAGAGGTCGAGGTTGAGGTAGAAGCGCTCGATGTTGAGGTAGCTGGAAACTCCATAGTAGTCCATGAGCTGAGCGCGCAGCGTGTCGGGGCTGCCATCGAGGCCGTCGACAAACGTCTCGCGCCACGGCACCCGCTCCAGATCGGTGCCGCGGTTGTAGGGGTTGGGTTCGCGCAGCGACTCGGTCAATGGAACGAGGTAGAGGGCGCATTGTTCGTCCGTGATGCCCCGCCCGAGTTGGATGATGTCCGGCGCAGTCGCACCCGTGAACCGCGTTTGCCGCCACGCGGGCCACACCGGAGGAGGCACGTCGATTTGATGAATCTCCACGTCCGGGTGCAGGCGTTCATACTCGCGAAAAATCTCGTCGTAGAACTTCCGGTTCGATTCGTAAACGAGGTAGTGCGCAAAGGTGAGCCGCTTCTTTGCGCCGCCGACGAGCACGGGGCTGGCGCGCAGAAAAACTTTCGCCGCCGCCCACATGAAAACCGTGGCGAGCAAGACGGCGCCGATCACGGCGAAGCGATTCTCGCGTTTCATTTCGCGGACTCCTTTCCGCCGCCGAGCGCAGCCACCTGTTCCCGCACGTAGTTGACGCGCTGATCGCGCTGGTTCTCGGCCAGGAAAGTTTGGAAGTGTTGCAACGCCGATTCGCGGCGGCCCACGGCGAGGGCGAGTTCGGCGCTGGAGTAGAGAGTGGAGGCGCGCGTTTGCCGATTTGCGATCCCTTCACGCAACGCCGCCTCGAGATGGGGCAGCGCATCGCGCTCCGATTTGCGAAAGAAGAGCAAGGCGCGCCCGAGAATCAGTTGAAGTTCAACCCTTACTTCGCGATCGGTGGCGCGGGGCAGCAGCTCCGTTGCGGCCAGCAAGCCTGCATCACGCGACGGCTCGACGGCGGCCTCGTAGATCAGCAGCACCGCGAGTTTGACGAGCGCGCGCTGCGCGGCCGCATGGGTAGGATTTTCCGCGATCAGCGCCCGATACATCTTGGCCGCGGCGGCCGGCTGAGCCGGCGCCCGGTGCCATTGCTCCAGTCGCGCCAAGAAGTAGCGCGCCCACAGTCCGGCATCGTCCCGAGCGTTCTCGCGAATGACCGCAGCGAGCCTTGCCTCCGCCTCGGCGGTATTCCCGGCAGTCTTCGGCTGCCGGTTCAACACCGCCAGCGCGGCACCGACGCTCTCCAGTCGATTGGTCGATTTGCCCGTGCGAGACAATACGTCGAAGGCGGCTTGAAATTCAAACTGCGCCATCTTCTGCCAGGCGTCGTCCGCCGCACGCAACGGCAAGCCCGCAACCGAGGCGGCGGCAAGCGACCAACCGAGGAGCAGTCGAGTGATTGGTGTCATGCCGCCAAGCGCGAGTGCTATTGCGCGAAGAAGGTAGTCACCGATTTCGGCGGAGCGTCGTAACGCAAAATCTCGCCCGCCTCAGTGGTCATCTCGCCGAGCGGCTTGAACGCTTCACCGTCAGCCAAACCGTCGCGAGTCCTAAAGGTCGACCAGCGGGTTGCCGCTGTGCCTTTCAACACGATCTCGCTCGCTGCCGAGGTTTCACCGGTGTTGATGACGACGAAGGCGTCACGATGGGTCGTGCCGTTGCGGCCAAAAGCGATCAGCCGGATTGATCCTTGGGTGCCGTGATTCACGGTGGCCACGCTCATGCCCGGCTGCCCGGCGCGCGACACCTGTTTGTAGAAATAATATCCCGACTGAATCACAAATGTGCCGTCGGCCTTGACGAGAATGCAGCATTGTTCGTTAGGCGGGCGGCCGGTGTAGCGTTGCCAATCAGCGGGGAATTTCGTGACGGCCCAGGGAATAATTCCCGTCACGCCGACGCGGTAAATTTGCGAGCGGATGCTCTCGATGGAGGCGGTGTCGCCCTTGGCCCAATCGTGCGATGTGGTCCATGCCCGCAACTGCGGACCGAGTTTCTCCCGAAACGCCGCGACCGCCCGCGCGCCGGCTTCACCGGAAGCGCCGAAGCTGTGACCACCGATAATACCGATGTTTTTGACCGCCTGTGGATCGGCCAGCAACGTCGCGGCAATCCTGTCGCCGCGCGCCTCTTCCAATCCGTCCCAACCGGAGGTTTCGCAGGGCATGATGCCGAGGTCGGAAAGCCCCTGCCGGCGCAGCTCGGTGCCGAGAACGGGCAAGAATGCCGCGAGTTTTTTCGAAGACCAGTAGAGGTTGTAGTCTTTGCCCGGTTTCACCGAACCATCGTCGTTCCAGCGCGTGAAATCCTCACCCTCGTTGGTCACGCTGACGTAACGAATCCGCGCCGTCGGCGCGTAGGTCGCGCCGATCATATCGCTTCGCAAAAACTTGAGCCAGTTTGCCATGTAGCCCGCGAGTGCCGTGAGTCGCTCTGGGTGTGGATCGCGCCAGTGCAGTAGGTTTCCCGCTGTCGCCCAAGCCGGCACACCGTAATACGTCGTCACGATCTCCAACCCCGCGCCGCGCGTCTTGCGGCGTTTCAGGGTTTCTTGGAGGAAGTAACGCGTCATCGGCGTCGAGTCGCTGGCACCCACGAACGGCGCATCGAGCGCAGACTGGTGATGGGGTTCGAGAAATATTTTGTGCAGGCCGATTTGAAGTCCCTCGTCTGGCTTTGAAGAATCGAGCGAGCCATGGAGCAAATCCATGACCTTCTGCCGCTGCGTTTCGGAGAGGCGACTGAAGCCACCGTAGTCTTCGTAGTCCATGACCGGGTCGTTAGTATGACCGGCCTCGATGTAGTTGAGTCCAAAACCGTCCCACGTTCGGATTGCGGTGCCGAAATCGACGGACACGACGGATGGTTTTGGAGGACTATCGGCTGCAATCAGGGGTGGAACCGCTGCGGAAGAAACCAACAGACTGAGCGGAAGGATTAGGGTGGAGGTGAACTTCATGGTGAGGGGTGGACTGCGGGGAATCGGGCCCGCCGAGGCCTCGCATCGAAAATAATATGAAGGTCGAGGTATCGCGGGCGAAACCTCAATCCGGTAAAGACGCGATTTCATAACACCGCGCCTTGGTCCTGCGCCGCTTCCGGCCAGAATTCCCCTTCTGCGAAAGCGCAACAACGCGCATTTGGGAACACACCCACGCGTGGAGTGGCCGAGCTGCGGCGGCTTTCCGGTTGTTATGATTCTCTGTGCTAAAAGGCGTTCAATTCCCACCGGCGCCGTTGCGCCGCCGTCAATAGGAACGCGTAAATTCGATTGTTATCCGCCACGCGTGTGCAGCGCGCTGCCCACCTCCGCCCGTTCAAGCCCAGCCCCACCATGAGACCAAACGTATCACCCCCGCGCGCGCTCATCGCGTTCGCGCTCGTTCTCGCCGCGGTCCCACTCCGCGCTCAATCCGTCGCTCCTGCCAGCCCGAGCAAATAGGAAACCGCGACCGTCACGCTCGATGTGTTCACCGTCACCGGCAGCAATATCCGGCGGACCGACGTCGAGACCACTTTGCCTGTAACCGTAATCGACGCGAAGGATCTTGAAGCGCGCGGCGGCACGACGTTTGTCGAGATGCTCGAATACATCCCGCAGCTCACTGCCATCCCGGAGCTCGGCGAATCGCAGGCCCTCACCGGCAGTGCCCGCGGAGACCTCGCCACCGTCGCTTTGCGCGGGCTCAGTTCGGGCAACACTCTGGTCCTGATCAACGGTCGCCGCCTCGCGCCGTTTCCTGTCGCGAGCTCCGAGGGCCAGACCCCCGCGCTCATCACCAACGCGAACCAGATTCCCACCGCGGCCATCGAACGCGTCGAGGTGTTGCGCGACGGCGCTTCCGCGATCTACGGCTCCGATGCGACCGCGGGTGTCATTAACACCATTCTCAAACGCAACTACAACGGTCTCGAATTCAACGTGCGCTACGGCCAATCCGAGGGCAGCACGCTGAAGGAAACCAAATTCACGGCGTCTTTCGGCCGCCGCTTCAATTTCGACAAGACCAGTCTCAGTATCATCTACGACTACTTTGATCGCACACCGCTCCTCGCCGGTGATCGCGAATATGCCAAAAGCGCTGACCTGCGCCGCCTCGCCCCCTATCCGTGGAATGGCACCGTGACCAACGAGAACGATTTCGACAATCGTTCCACGCAAACCGCGTTCGGCAGTTTCCGCCGCGGCACCGTCGGCACCGGTTTTGTCGTTTCCAATCCTACCGCCCGGCCAACGCAAGTGACGGCAACCCAGGTGAACACCAACGGCAGCTTTTTCATGGTGCCCACCGGCAC
>JBBRCR010000329.1:0-9855 GCA_038204695.1 Opitutales bacterium
GGTGGTGTTCATATACTAAATTCGTGACGCTGCCGCGGCGGAGCGGAAGAGCAAGCGACGAGGAATTTGACGGATGCACGCGCAAGCAAATCGCGGCGATGCCTCTGCCCTTAGCCGTTGCTCGTTCGCCTGCCCGGGAGCGAATGCCGGGCGACGCGTCGCAGATGGCTATTCCTGGCGGGACTCAGCGCAAATCGGCGCCGGTGGCCAGTTGCCACGTTTCGCCGCCGTCGGGCGACAGCAACACGGTGCGGCGACGCGCCGGGAGGTCGTTGCGATAAAACCAAAACGTCGACCAATAGTCGTAGGAAACGAACAATCGGCCGCGCCGATCGATCGTGAGCCGGTGATAGAACACGCTGTATTCGGAGAACGGCGACACCACGAGGATGCGCGGCGGGTCCCAGGGCTCGCCCGGGCGTTTGCGCTGGTAGGCGAGCGTGGCATGGGAGCTGGCGGGATGCGGTTCGGTGTTCGCGCGCCACAACCGAAAAACCGCATGCAACGCACCGTCCGCCCCGCAGACGAGGCCGATGTAGGTCTGGTTGAGCGATTCTCCCGTGACGATGGCGGGAGTCCAGCCGGGCCCCGCGTCATTCGGCTCGCGTGAGCGGGCATAAGGAAACGGCTTGCCGTGCGTGCCGCCGAGCCCGTGCAGATAGCCCGCCGCATCCATCGTGATGCTCGGCGAATTATGGATATCGTTCGCCGGCGCGCCGTAGCCAAGTAACGTGCGCTCACCAAGCCGACCGGTGTCGCGATCGTAGGTTGCCGCATAGGCCGGAACACCGGGGACTTTCTTATCGGGATCGGTCGCCTCGCCCCAGATGACGTGCACTTTCCCGCCTCGCGAAACGACCGATGCGACGATGCCCGAATGAGTGGAGAGACCGATGCACTGCCGCGTGAGGAGGATCGGTTTGCCGAGCACGACGAGCCCGTCTTCCATCCGTGGGACGAACAGCTCGAGGTCGTTGAGTGAACGCCAGAACAGCTTTTCATCCTTCGCCGTCTGCGTATAGCGCAGGATGGGCGGTGGGCCGGCGAGAGGATTGTTTCCGGTGAAAACCTCCAGGTCGAACGCGCGCGCCGGCCGCTCCCGCGGCGGAACCGTCACGGCGGAGAACGTCCGGCCATTGTCCGATGAATAATGCAGTGCGGTGTTTTCACCGATTCTCGAGAGAACGTAGATCCGGTTCTGCTGATCGAACGCTATTTTCGTACTCGCCGGCGAAGAACGCGCATCGATCGTGATATCCGACCACTTTCCCGACTGCAGGATGGCGAGGCCGGTGCTCGTCCGGATGAACGGACGATTGGTCGCGTCGAAATACATCTGACTTTCAAGCGGGTAGTCGGGACGATAGCCGAACTGTTCGTTTTCGTGCTGATATGGTGTGAGCACGAGTGGCATCGCGAGCGGCCGGGCGGCCGGCGCAGGTCCTGCGGTCAGGGTCAGTGTCGAATACGTGGAAAAGCCCGATGCATCGAGCGGCGTGGCGCGCACGTGCGCCGTCCGCGTTTGGCCGGGACGAGGCAGCGTGCCCGTCGCGGTGACGGCCCGCGTTTCTTGCGGCGCGAGTTCGACGCGGTCAACCGGGAGCTTCATGGGCCAGGCGTTCTCCGGAAATTCCAGAGCGAGCTGAATGCTCCGGCGCCGGTCGGAGTCGTTGCGTATCTGGAAAGTGGTTTCAACGAGTTCACCGGGTTCGCCGAAGGCGACAGGCCGATAGGGCGTTAGCAGCCAGCGATTTTCCAGGAGCGGA
The DNA here is from genome assembly GCA_038204695.1 of Opitutales bacterium. Lineage (GTDB taxonomy): Bacteria > Verrucomicrobiota > Verrucomicrobiia > Opitutales > Opitutaceae > ER46. The sequence goes on from JBBRCR010000329.1 coordinate 1,767, forward strand.
AACCACGATCCGGCATCCGGGGTCCAGGCGCACCAATCGGGGTGGCTATCGCCGGCATCCCAGCGGGTCACGCCGTCGATGCTGATGGAGGCCTCGGCCGAGGGGAATTGAAGCCGCCATGGTGGGAAAGCTCGATTGACGCTCGCGGAGAACGCGTGCGCCGCCTTGCCGTTCGGATCGGTGCGCAACCTCGCGAGCGTCGCGCCGCTGGAGTCGACGATCTGCGGAGCCGCGGCGCCTTTCGGGAGTTGCGACAACTCCACGCGGAACGCCTCGCGCCGCGGCCAGAAGCACACTTCCGCCGGCGCGCCCGGTTCCGCGAGGACGATGGGCTCCTCGTGCCGTGCGTCCTTGTGGCCGCGTGCTGTCTCAATGAGATATTTTCGGCAGTTGCTCCGGAAGCGCCAGACCATGTTCTCGCCGTAGCGATCCTGGGACACCGTTATGTTCAGCGCATACACGCCCGTGCGCTCGACGTGAGTCGACAGCCGGGCGGACTGCACGGGGCCGCGTCCGCTCCCGCGAGGCTTGCCGTCATCGGGAATGATCGCCTCCTGCAAGATGCGACGATCGGGACCAGCGAGAATCGCCCGCAATTCCGTCCGCGCATCCCGGCGGTTGAGGTCGCACTTCTCAACTTCGATGATCAGCTCGCCGGGTTCAGCGAAAAAGTAAACACCGCCGACTCCGCCGATAAAAGGCATGCGGACGGCCTGCGGCCCAGTGCCGGTCGGACCGATCTTCTTCTCGACCGTCTCCGAGCCGACGGCTGGAGTAGTGATCCACGGCAGCAGCAGTGTCGCGGTGAGGATGGTGCCGCGGCGAAATCGTGACAATGCACTCATACGAAATTTTCGGGACGCAACTCGTCCAAGACGGGGCGCGTCGCGTGCTCGAGCTTGCGGAAATGTCTGGGCGCGTCGAGGCATCGCGCGCGGCGAGTGAGCCCTGCGCTTGCGCACAATTCTTGCCAAGCACGTCGGCAGTCGCCGGAGCGGCGGCTTTCCAGCCGCCGAGTACGTTTGATCGACCGGTCTCGGGCGACTGGAAAGTCGCCCTTCCGGTCAACCGCGCCCTTTGGGGACACCACACGCGGTGGCAAATCTGTGGGGCAAGCGCAGAAGTGAGCCTGTTCCTCGCGCAGCCACTCGCTGGCGCTCGGACTCACGGGATGGCTCGTTCCAATCGCAGACGATCGCAGCTGCGCGGAGTGGTTGCGCGCCACTTGCTGGCGTTCGCAGCTATTCGAGCCGCGCTACGCGGGGCGTCACCCAACGTTCGGTGAAGTTTTAGGGCGAAACGGCTACTACTTCAGAGTCGCGAGTTCGGCGCCGATGAGTTCCCGGGCGCGAGGTCTGGCTTCGGTGAGGGGCAGTTCACCGCGGTCGAGCTTCGCGAGGAGAGATTTCTGCGCGAGGTAGTCCTTGTTCACGACGCCGGCCTTGCTTTGGAGCATCCGCCAGGCTTTCCGCCGCTCCACGGCGAAGAGCACCATTTGGCGCGAGACCGCATAATATCCAATCTTCCCGCCGTGCTCGGTCTTGATCGTGCAGCCGAAATTCGGGACATAGCTGCGGTGCGCCGGATCAAACACGCGGCGATGAATCACATCGTCCTGCGTGATGAAGACCAGTTGGTCCGAAAGCGGAATCAGTTTCGCATGTTCGTCGGCACGGATCGCCTTCACGTGCTTGCGGAACCGCCCCTCGGTGAGGGCCCAGTGGGCGACCGTGAATTCATATTCCTCGCCGCTGGCCGCAAACTTCGTCCGCCACCAGTCGCGATCGAGGCTCGGGTTGCCTTTGAGATCGAACGCCTCCTGGGAGGTTTCGCCGCGGCGCGGGTTGTAGACGAACTCAGGCATGCCGCGGGCGTCGCGCACGAGCTTCGCCTGCTCGGCGCTCATGTTGTCCGCCACCGCGTGCTCGGGCTGGCAGGTCGTGTAGCTCTGGAAGAACGCCGTGCCGCGATACTCCAGCCCATCGAGGATCGCCTTGTAGAGCTTGGCGGCGTTGGCCATCGAAACCTGCGCGACGAATGGTGAGCCGTGGCCGCTGGTGAAGGCCTCGGCCACGTTCTTTTTCTCGATCAGCTTGCCCTGCGACGCGACGCCGAACTGGTTCATGTCGTACCCGCCCAGCATCGTCGACGAATCGGAGTTCTGGCCGCCCGTGTTCGAATACACCTGCGTATCCAGCATCAGGATCTTCACGTTTGGCCGGTTCTGTAGAATGACCTTGGATACGTTCTGGAAGCCGATGTCACCCAGGGCGCCATCGCCGCCGACCACCCAGACCTTCGGCAGCTCCCGCACCTCCTGCGCGGTCATCAAGGCGTCGTCCAGATGCGTGAGCGTGAAATAGTCCGCCTCACTGGCGACCGTTTCAACTCGCTCCAGCAGAGCGTCGGCGAGTCGCTCGGGCACAACGCTGCGGCGCGCGTGCTGGAGGATGACGTGCTCCGCCATCAGCCACGAGATCGTGGCGCCGTCCTGGAAAAGTGAATTCATCCACGGATACGGGTGCGGGTTCGAGGGCGGAGTGGAACCGTACACGGTGTTACAGCCGGTGCTAGCCCCCATCATCATCACCGACATGCCATTCGCGCGGCGGCCATCCACGGCCTGCAATTCGTGATGATTGAACGCGTCCTGGCGCAGCACCGCGGCCAGGCCCGCGACGATCTGCTCCGCCGTGATCGGGCCCTGCTTTGCCTCATGGGCCTTGATGCGGCCGGCGGTGTCCTCGTCGTCCTCCCCGCCGAGGCCGGCGATGACGTGGGCAAACGTCTTTCGATACAGCTCGTATTCCGCGGGGGCGCGCTGCTGCAAGGCCTCGAGTCGGACGACGCCCTCCTGATCGAGGCGGGCTGCCTTGGCCCGGAGCCGGGCGGCCTTCGCGTGATAGACCGGCCGCAGGTACGCTTCCGTCACACTGGCGGCGGCGCGCAGGATGCTCTTTTCCCCGCAGCCGGCACACGCGCCATCACCTGAAACCAGCGCCTCGTAATTGCGACGAACCATCAGGTGATTCCGGAGGGCAGCCTCGCGGGAACTCGCGGCATCCTGATCGTTATATAGGCCGAGGAATTTCTGCGGCGTGTCGGGCAGCAGCCGCGAGAAAACCTGGGCGGTGGTGAGATCGGCATTCAGCTCCTCGGTCTCACGCGTCATCCGCAGGGCATCGTGATCACCGCAGACCTGCACGCACTCGCCGCAGCCTTTGCAGAGATCGGAAACAAAAATCGCAAACAGGCCGCCGGCGCCGGGGGTCTTCGCCTCGAGCGAACGGAAGATCGCAGGGACGTTGCCGTAGGCGAGCGGCAGCTTGTCGATAATAACGGTGAGCTCGGCCTTGCCTTGTTCGCTGACGGTCGTGAGCGCGGTGACTTCCTGGCGGATGATCTCGTTGAACGGGACCTTCGCCTTGGTCTTCACGGCCTCGTTCATCCGGGCGCGCGCGCGCTGTTCGAGTGCGGCGAATTCGGTGCCGAACGCGCGACGATCCGCGATGGCCGTGACGTAGTTGTTCACGGCGGTTTTCAGCACGGTGCCGACATCCTGGGCCATGTTGGGCAACGCGGTGTCCGGGCACGCGGTGATGCACTCCATGCACTGGGTGCAATTTTCCGCTATATACACCGGGGTCTCGCGGCGAGCGACGTACTTGGATTGCGTCGCGCCGGTGCCCGCACCCATCACGCCCACGGACGCGAGCGCGCCGGCCGGCTGATGATAACCGAGCCCATTGCGATATTCGCCGTCGAATTTCGCCAGCGTCTGAAAAGGCGCCCGGGGGACCTGCGCCGCGGGCATCGGGATCGACGAGCAGCCCGCGGATCCGCAGCCGGCGGTCGGAATGATCTCATGCGTGCCGAGCGGCTTGAGCGGCGGATTGCGCATCGATGAACGATCGGGGTCGCTGTCGCGGCCGCAGTTGATCTCCACCACGCGCGCGAAACCTTCGGTCATCACGGTCATGTTCGAAGCCACGACGGCGTCACCAAACCGGCCGAATTTCTTCACGTACTGCTGGTGGACCACGCTCTTGAACTGCTCCTCGTCGATGCCGAAGGTCTGAAGGAACGGTGACACGCGGAAGAACGCGCCGAGGAACGAATTTCCCTGCATGCGCAATTGCAGCTCCGTCTGGTTCGTGGCTTTTCGCGCGATCTCGAAGCCGGGCAGGATGAAGATGCGGATGTTGTTCTCGCGAATCCACTGCCGGTACTTAGCGGGCACGCGCTCCCACGCGGTTTCGGGCGTCTCGCTTGATTCCCACACGAGCGAGCCGCCCTTCTTCAGGCCTTCGAGCGGATTCGTGTGCGTGAAGGCCTTCGGGTCGCAGCAGAGGACGACGTCGACGTGGTTGAGCTCGCAGTTCACCTTGATTTGCGACGGCGCCACCGTGAGGTAGTAATTGGTCGGCGCGCCTTTTTTCTCCGAGCCATACTTCGGATTCGCCATGACAAACAGCTTCTCGACGAGAAAGCCGTCGCTGTCGTACGTGGGATTGCGCTCGGAAATGAACTGGCCGAAGTCGCCGATGATCGACCCGAGATTCTTGCCGGTCGTGATCATTCCCCAGCCGCCAATCGAATGGAAACGGACCGCGATCGCGCCCTCCGGCAGGAGCGACGGCGTGTCCTTGCTGATGACGGCGTATGGGTGATCGACGCCGAGCACGAAATACGTTTCGCCATCGGCGGCGCGCCGGCCATCGGTGCGGGCGGCCTGGCCAACGACGAACTCGTAGGCTCCCAGCGTGTGTTCGGGGCGGAAGTCGCGCGAGCCGATGCCATAGGCGCCGCGGAAGATACGGGGCGTTTCCTCCGGGGTGAGCGGCGGCAGCGGGCCGGCGTCTCCATTGGTGTGCGTGCGGCCGGCCAAAAACTTCGAGGCCTCATTGGCCTTGCCGAGCGCCACCCGGATGTCGCGCGCGAGCGGATTGTCGCCGGCCAGACCTTCGTCGGTGCGTTCGAGAATGATCACGTTCTTTTTGCCACGGAGCGCGTTGATGATGGCGGCTTCGGGGAACGGGCGGATGACGTTGACGTGAATCGAACCCACCTTGGCGGCACGCTGTTCACGGAGGTAATCGCAGGCGGCCTCGATGTTGTCGGCCGCGCAACCCAGCGAGACGAACACCGTGTCGGCGTCCGCCGTCTTGAATTCGTGAATGAATCCGTAGTGCCGGCCGGTGAGCTGGGCGAATCCCGCGCACGCTTGCTCGAGCATGGGCAGGATGTGCTCGTTGAAGTTATTCCGGCGCGCGACGACGCCGTTCATGTGATGCTCCTGGTTTTGCACCGGGCCCAGGAGAACGGGATTGCGCAGATCGACCATTTGCGGGACACGGCGGCGCGTGGGGCCGAAGAGCTCGCGCTGCGCCGCGGTCGGGCACTCGATCATCTCGTCGACCGCGCCCAAATATTCCCGGAGGAACTCGGCCTCGGGCGCGAGATACATCCGCTCGCTGTGAGTGGTGAGCATGCCGTCCTGGATGTTCATGCCGGGGTTGAGCGAAAGCTCGTTGACCTTGCGCATGATGATCGCCTGGTCGGCGGCCTGCTGGGCGTCCTTGGCGATCATCATCGTCCAGCCCGTGTCGAGAGCGGCGTTGATGTCGTCGTGGCCGCAGTGGACGTTGAGCGCGTGTTTGGTCAATGCGCGCGCGCCGACCTCGAGGACCATCGTCGAGAGCTTTCCGGGCGCGTGGTAATACTGCTCCATCGCGTAGACGATGCCCTGGCCGGACGTGAAATTGACGGTGCGCCGGCCGCAGACCGCGAACGCGGTGGCGCCGCCTTGCGCGGCGTGTTCGCCTTCGGCTTCGATGGCAACTTTCTGCTGGCCCCAGACATTGAGCTCACCCTGCGCATAGGACCCCTGGTAAATTTCACCGCCTTCGGTGGACGGCGTGATTGGATAAAATACCCCGCCTTCGGTGATGCGCGTCTCGACGTATTGCGTGACGAGCTGGTTGCCATTGCAGGTGACGCGAATCCCCGGGTACTTCGGCTTGACGCGTGACGCATGCGTCGGAGACGGCGGCGTGGACTCTTGGGGCATGACCGGTTGCGACGCTGGGCCGGATGGACCGACGGAAGTGCTCATGGAGGACTTTGGGGGCGCCGTGGGGAAGCGCTGAATTGGGTGGGAACTGGCGGGTCGGCAGGGGTGCCGAAACCGAAGAGGCCACAGTGATGTCCGGAAGCCCGGGGCTAGCAAAGAAAAAGAATCACACTTTCCGAAGTGGGCTTGGATGGGGAAAAAGGGCGGCGGGCCGTCTCCATTGAAGGGCTGGAAGACCGTGAAAAATGCGGGCTGGGAGGACGGTTGCTTGCCGCGCGGCATGGCCGGTGCATGGTTCGCCGCACGAAAATTTCCCCGGCCCGATCGCGCCCGCTGACGGCGGGAATGTGCGCAGCGAACGGGCATTGCCACGCTCGGCCTGACTTTTCCCACATGAGTTCGAACCCCGCTGCCCAAGAACCTGCCGTTACCAGCCCAATGGATGACGCGCCGACATCAAAGCGCGAATTGGGGCTCAACCGCATCATCAACGCGCCACGCGAAAAGGTCTTCAAAGCCTGGACCGACCCTGAACTGCTCACACTCTCAGGAAAATCCGACGCTGGTGGAGAAATCGCACCACGAGCAGCACGAGCGCGAGGCTCACGGCCGCGATGACAAAGCCGCCGAGACCTTGGGTGACCCCTTCAAGCCCCGCCTTCACATCGCCGCCCACGAGCCTCTCGGCCAGTTTTGGCATGCTCACCAGGTTCACCAGCATGTAGATCGTGATCGGGTTGACACCGATCCACACGAAAGGCTGACACCAGCGCTGGAATTTCCAGACGTCGACGACTTGGTAGAACAGCGCGAGCAACAGCGCACTGTAGCCAGCCGTCACGAGGCAGAAGGAGGACGTCCACAGCCGCTTCACGACCGGCAGCTCCAATCCCCACAGCCAGCCGACCGCGGCCGCCGTGATTCCGGCGAGGACGAGCCAGCGGACTTTGCGTGGGGGAGTCACCTGTCGGTTCGTGAGAAGCCGGCCCGCGAAGATTCCTGCGAGACAAAGCGTCACCGAAGTCAACGGGCTGAGAAGTCCCTGGTTCTCGTAATACCGCGCAATCATCTTCCCCGGGATGAAACGATAATCGAGGTAGTTGCTGAGGTTGTGTCCGGGATCGTAGACGCCATGGATGCGTTTGGTCACCATCGCTGAAATCGCCGCCGGATCCTGCGAGCCGGCCTGCTGGGCCAGCGTCGCGATTGTTTGCGGATCCAGCGTGAAGTCGGGAAACGGAACGAGTCCGAGAATCGCCCAATTGCCGAGCAGGAGCGCCACGGTAATCCCGGCGAGCAGCTTGAGGCTGCGACCAAAAAAACAATAAATCAGTGCTCCCAACAGGTAACTCGCCGCAATCATCGCGAGGACGCCCGAGACGACACGCATGTCCGGCCAGCGGGTGAGAAAGCCTCCGTTGTAAATGAAATTGAGCAGATATAGCAGCAGGCTGCGGCGCAGGATCCGGAGAACCGCCGATTTCCGTCCATCGCGTTCGAGCGTTTTGTCGAGCGAGAGTACGATGGAGATGCCGACCAGAAAAAGAAACAGCGGGTAGATCAGATCGAAGAACCGCACACCTTCCCATTTCACGTGCTGGAGTTGCGTCCGCAGGAAACGAGTGACGGCGTTGTCGCTCATCTCACCGAACGCGTTCACGAGGGCCGCGCCACCGACGATCCAGAACATGTCGAAACCGCGCAGTGCATCGAGCGATGCCAATCGTGCGGCAGGGAGCGCGCTGGAAGTCGCAGCGGGCTCGGCGGCGGCGGCCGCGGGCAATGGGGCGGAAACGAGGTTCATCGGAAATGTGCCGCGCGTTCGCCGTGAAACCGGACTCGTGGATGGCACGGCCGGCAGAAGTGGACGGCGCACTGAGGTAACCGTTAAGTTACGTCCCGCGGGCGCTGGCAATGTTATTGTGCCGTGGGGGGGGGGGGCGGGGGGGGGGGGGGGGGATTTTTGTGGTTAAAAAAAAAAAAACAGAGGGGACGAGACACCGGAGTGGACAAAGC
>JBBRCR010000330.1:0-9841 GCA_038204695.1 Opitutales bacterium
TGGGGGTGGGCTTCGGCGGGCCGGTCGACTGGCGGACCGGCGTGGTCGCGCAGAGTTTTCAGGTCGACGGATGGAAGGGATTTCCGCTCTGCGAATGGCTTGCCGGCAAACTCGGGCATGTGCCGGTCGTGGTCGAAAACGACGCGAAGGCCGCGGCGTTTGCCGAGGCGATGCTCGGCGCGGGACGCGAGCACCGGCTGGTCCTCTATTCGAATGCCGGCAGCGGCGTCGGAGCGGGTCTGGTCATCGATGGAGAGCTCTATCGCGGCCGGTCGCCGGGTGAACTCGAACTGGGCCATGTTCGCCTCGATTTCGCCGGTCACACGGTGGAGGATCGGGCATCCGGCTGGAGCCTCGACGAGCGGATTCGACACCAAGTGCAGGCGGACCCTGCGGGCCGGCTCGCGGGGCTGGTCACCGGTGCGACGGCGGGCGCCGAGGCACAGCTGTTGACCGTTGCGTTGGCGGATGGCGACCCAGCCGCGAGTGAGATCCTGAACGACACGACTCGGGATTACGCCCAGGGACTTTCGCATGCCGTGCACCTCCTGCATCCGGAAATCATCGTGCTCGGCGGTGGTGTCTCGCTGCTGGGAGAACCATGGCGTGCCGCCGTGGCGCGGCACCTCGACGGATTTCTGATGGAGGCCTTTCGTCCGGGCCCGCCGGTCGTGCTGGCGGTGCTGGGGGAGATGGTTGTGCCGATTGGCGCCGCGTTGCTCGCGAGGCGGCGCGCATGGTCGTTTGGATTGCGGCACGGGTCGGACCCCGGGTTGCAAACGTGGATCCATCGTTACATGGCGGCCCAGCATCGCGTGTTGGAGCGCGTGAGGCCGGACGCGATTGCGGCGGTCGTGGACGTCCTCCGTGAGGCCAATATCGCGAAGCGGAGCATCTTCGTCTGCGGCAACGGCGGCAATGCCGCCAACGCCTCGCACTTCGTCACCGATCTCGGGAAGAATGCCTCCGAGGTCGCGCCGCGTCCCTTCCGTGTGCTCTCGATCAACGACAACGTGAGCTGGCTGACTGCGATTGGAAACGACTACGCGTATGCGGACGTGTTTGTCCGCCAGCTCACGAATCACGCGCAGGCCGGCGACGTGTTGATCACATCCTCGGTGAGCGGCAATTCCCCGAACGTCGTGCGCGCGCTGGAGTGGGCGGGGGCGAACGGGCTGAAGACGATCGCCCTCGTCGGGGCGAAACGCGGTCGCGCGGCCGACCTCGCGGATCAGGTGGTGGTGATCGACGACACGCATTACGGGCGCGTCGAGGACACGCAGATGCAGATCCTGCACATGCTCTGCTATGCGTTTGTGGAGAAGGCCGTGACGTTTTGAAAATGCCGTGGCGCAAATTACGATTCGGGATGGTGGGTGGCGGGCGCGGCGCTTTCATCGGCGCGGTGCACCGCATTGCCGCGACGATGGACGGCAGGGCGGAATTGATGGCGGGCGCGTTTTCGTCCGATCCGGCACGATCGCGGGCTTCGGGCGCCGATCTGCTGGTGGCTCCCGAGCGCACCTACGCGAGCTACCAGGCCATGGCGCGGGCGGAGAGCCGGATGCCCGCGGAGCGACGGCTCGACTTCGTGGTGATTGTCACTCCCAACCACCTGCATTTCCCCGTGGCGAAAACCTTTCTCCGCGCCGGGTTTCACGTGGTCTGCGACAAGCCGGTGACGCGAACGCTGTCCGAGGCGCGGGCACTCCAGTCGCTGGTGCGAAAGTCGCGCCGGGTGTTCGCGCTGACCCACAACTACGCCGGCAATCCGATGGTGAAGCAGGCGCGTGAACTGGTGCGCACCGGTGCGCTCGGCGTAATCCGGAAGATAATTGTCGAATACCCGCAGGGCTGGCTGGCCACCCGGCTGGAGAAGACCGGCCATCCCCAGGCGGCGTGGAAAACCGATCCGAAGCGGAGTGGGGCAGGCGGCTGCATCGCCGATATCGGCACCCATGCCGAGCACCTCGTTCGTTACGTCACCGGGCTGCGACCGAGCGCGGTGTGCGCCGAGTTGACGACGTTTGTGGACGGGCGCCGGCTCGACGACGACAGCACGGTCCTGCTTCGTTATCGCGGAGGCGCAAGAGGGGTGCTGATCGCGTCGCAGATCTGCATCGGCGAGGACAACAATCTCAGCCTTCGCGTGTATGGATCGAGGGCTTCGCTCGAGTGGCATCAGGAGAACGCCGACGAATTGGTGGTGAAACACGCGGCGCGTCCGCGCGAGACATGGCGGCGCGGGCATGAGTATACGGCCGAGCCGGCGCGGCGCGCGGCGCGCATCCCGGCCGGACATTCCGAGGGTTATCTCGAGGCGTTTGGAAACATCTATCGGGAGATCTTCCGCGCCCTCGAGGCCGGGATTGCCGGGCGGTCGCCGCCCGTGGATTTGGACTTTCCGACGATTCAGGACGGCGTCGACGGAATGGCTTTCATCGATGCCGCGATCCGCAGTGCGAAGTCGGGCGGAAAATGGGTCGGGCTGCGTTGAGGTTGGGGAACCGCGGGGGGCACCATCAGCCCGTTGATGCGCTGCACTCGACAACCGCGGTCGTGCAACCTAGATGGGCTCCGTTTTATCCGATGGCACGCGACCGACCCGCTTCAGGCAACGACTCACGGACGGAGACCTCGCCGCCGAACGGTCCGCGTCGGCCGCGGGTCGCGCTGTTGCTGGAATCGTCGAACAAGCATGGCCGGAGCATCCTGGAGGGGATTGTCGACTACACGCAGCAACACCGGCCCTGGTCGTTTCACCTGTGCGAGCTTTCGCGGGGCGCCGATCCGCCGCCGTGGATGGCGAATTGGAAAGGCGATGGGATCATCGCGGGAATCGAGAACCGCCGCGTGGCGCAGGCGGTGGCCTCGGCCCGGCGGCCGGCGGTGAATCTCGACGCTTCCCGCCTGATTCCGATTCCCCTGGTGGATACGGCGCAGGACGTGGTGGCGAAGCTCGCGTTTGATCACCTGGTTGAACGCGGCCTGCGGAGTTTCGCGTTCTGTGGCGATTCGCGTTATACGTGGTCGCAGGATCGGAAGGCCCATTTCGAAGCGCTGGCCCGCCAGGCGAGCTTCACCTGCACCAGCTTCGATCCGGAACCGTCGCCCGATCTCGGGCGGGAATACGCGCAGATTGCGCGCTGGCTGGCGAAGCTCCCGAAGCCGGTTGGAATCATGGCCGCCTATGACACCCGCGCGCATCATCTCCTGGATGTCTGCCGCACGCTCGACCTGAGCGTGCCGGACGAAGTCGCGGTGCTCGGAGTGGACAATGACGAACTGTTTTGCCGGCTCGCCTCGCCGCCGCTCACGAGCATTGCGCTCAACAGCAAACGCATGGGTTTCCTCGCCGCCGCCCTGCTCGATCGAATGATGGCGGGCGAGGAGGTTCCCCCGGACGTGCATCTCGTGGAGCCGGTCGGCATCGTATGCCGGCAGTCGACGGACATCCTCGCGATCAAGGATCCACTGGTGGCGCGCGCCGTACGCTTCATCCGCGAGCATGCGTGCGAGGGGATCAACGTGGCGGATGTGCTCCGCGAAGTTCCGATGTCGCGCCGGGTGTTGGAAAGCCGGTTCAAGAAGCTGCTCGATCGGAGTCCGCATGAGGAAATCATGAAAGCGCGAATTCGGCGGGTGAAGGAGCTGATCAACGAAACCGAGCTGCCGCTCTATATCATCGCGGAACGAACCGGGTTCGAGCACATGGAGTATCTCAGCGTGGCCTTCAAGCGTGAGGAGGGCTTATCGCCGAGCGAATTTCGGACGCGGCGGAACGGGATAAACCGCGAACGTTCCAGGGCGGAGTTTTTCGCTCCGGGCTGACGGTCAAAAATCTCAAGCGAATTCGCGCATTGGTTCATTCCATTGGGCCCGGGCGATGGTGTAGCTTCGGCGGCAACGATGTGCTCGTTTTTCCGCGCGAGCCATCAACTGCCCCGTCATCCGATGCCCTTAGGTTTCTCCCGGCTGGTCCTGTTCATCCCGCCCTGCCTTACCCTCCTCACGGCAGGCGTGGCGGCCGCCTCCGGCCGGGCGCCGAACATCCTGTTGATTGTCGGCGACGACATGGGCTATGCCGATGTCGGTTTCCACGGATGCACGGATATTCCGACGCCGCATCTCGATGCGCTCGCTGCATCGGGCGTTCGCTTCACCCATGCGTATGTTTCCGCTCCCTACTGTTCGCCCACTCGCGCCGGACTGATCACGGGACGTTATCAGCAGCGTTTCGGCCATGAATTTCAGCCGCGCGGCAGCCAGGGAATGCCGCTGGACGAAACCACCATCGCAGATCGGCTGAAGGCGGCCGGCTACGTGACCGGGCTGGTCGGGAAGTGGCACTTGGGCACGGTGCCGGAGATGCGTCCGCAGCGACGCGGCTTCGATGAATTTTTCGGTTTTCTGGATGGCGGCCACAGCTACTTCACGGCCGAGAATATTCTGCGGGGCGACGTGCCGGTGCGGGAGATGGATTACACCACCGATGCGTTCGCGCGCGAGGCGGTGTCGTTCATCGAACGACACCGCGGCCGGCCATGGTTTCTTTATCTCTCCTTCAACGCGGTGCACGACCCAATGGAGGCAACACCGGATCGGCTGGCGAAATTCCAGCACATCGCTGACGCCCGGCGGCGCACGTACAACGCGATGATGCTCGCGATGGACGAGGCGATCGGAACGGTGCGCCGGAAGCTGGCGGATACGGATCAGGAGCGCCGCACGCTGGTGCTGTTCGTCAACGACAACGGCGGTCCGACCCTCCCCGGCACGACCATCAACGGCTCGCGCAACGATCCCCTGCGCGGCTCGAAGCGGACGCTGCTCGAGGGCGGGATCCGTGTCCCGTGCGTCATCGCGTGGCCGGGATCGCTGCCCGCAGCGGTCTTCGCCGATCCCGTAATCCAGATGGATCTGACGGCCACGGCGCTCGCCGCGGCGGGCCTGACGGCCGGGCCGGAATGGAAGCTCGATGGGGTGAACCTGCTGCCGTTCCTGACCGGCGCGCGGACCGGACCGCCGCACCAGGCGCTCTACTGGCGGTTTGGCGAGCAGATGGCGATTCGCGTGGGCGATTACAAGTTGGTCCGCTACGACACGAATGCGGACACCCGGCTGGGAGGGCGCACGCAACCCGTCTCGGACGTCAAGCTCTACCATCTGGGGCGCGACATCGGTGAGGCGAACAACCTGGCCGCGGCCGAGCCCGGCCGGGTCAGAGAACTGCAATCCCGCTGGGAGGCGTGGAACGCCACGCTTGTCCCGCCCCTCTGGGACAACCTTCGCGGCGCCCGTGAGGCCGCCGGCACCGAGCGGGCCGGCAAGGAACCCGGCAAGAAAAAATCTTCCGCGAAACAACCGCCGGAGACGCATTCCCCATGACGAACCACACCACCAACGGCACCCCGCATTTAATTTCGCTGCGGACCATCTCCACTGAGGGCGGCGAGTCGTTCGACTGGCATGCCCACGACTTCGACGAGTTCACGCTGGTGACCGATGACGACTGCATGATCAAGCATCCCACGGGCTGGCGGCCAACGAAGCGCAACACGCTGCTGCATTATCGCGCCGGCGAGAAGCATGGCGCGGTGGCGGCGCCGAAGCAGCGGCCGCGTTTCTGGGTCATTCATTTTGCCGCGAACCATTACCGCCGGATGAGCTCGTTGAGCGCCGAAGATGCCGCCGAGCGGATCTGGTCGCTCAATCCGGAGCAGAACAACACGTTTCAGTGGCTCTTCCGGCAACTCCTCAATGAACGGACGGTGCCGCGTTCCCATTATCACAGTGCGGCGTCCGCCTGGCTGCAATTGCTCCTCGTGAACATCCAGCGCTGGGTCGAGCGTTCGAGCCCGCAGATCGGCCCGGTGCCGGCCGATGCCAGCGCCGACGTCCTGCGGCTCTGGCAACTCGTGAACGAATCGGTCGGGAAACCGAACGACGCCCTCGCTGGGCTGTATGGAGCGGCCAACTACGACTCCGTCCGGCACGGGTTCCGCAAGACCTTTGGCTGCTCGCCGCGTGAGATGCTCCTGCGCTTACGAATGGAATACGCGAAGAACCTGCTCCTGGAGTCCAACCTCACGATCAAGGAAATCGCCTGGCGCGTCGGCTATGTCGAGCCGCACGACTTCAACCGGCTCTTTCACCGGCTGATCGGCATGGCGCCCTCGCAGTGGCGCGCGCATCCCGAGATTGGCGCGGCTCCGGCCAAAGGGGATGCGTCGGGACGCACGCCGTCAGCGGGCGTCGCCTTGCTGGCGTCGTAAGCGGCCCGTGGTGGTGGCGGAGTCGAGCCCGGGGCGCGGAGATTCAGGCCGAGTGCACCGGGTTGCATTCCCACGCGCCGGCAACTGCTGCGCCGGCCGCACCTTTCTTGCGCATCGGCATTCGCCGGAGCGGCGGCTTTCCAGCCGCCGTCATGGTCTGCCGGTGGTGGGCGACTGGAAAGTCGCCCTTCCCTTGTAGGCGGGGTTCCGGGTGGGCAGCTGGGCGCCGACCTCGCGGCGCCATTGGTCGAGCCGCGCCCGCAGCGCCGCCGCTCGCACCGGCTCGCGTTGCGCGACGTCCGACTCCTCGGAGGGATCGCTGGCCAGATTGTACAGCTCCAGCCGGCCATCTTCGAAATACTCGACCAGCTTCCAGTCGCCGGCCCGCACCGCGCTGACGGGCGAGGAAGTCGCGTAATAGTGCGGAAAGTGGAAGAACAGCGCCTCGCGCGATAGCTTCGCTGCCGGATCCCCGAGGAGCGGCTTCAAATCGACACCATCGAGCGCGGTGACGGCATCCTCCGCTGCGACCAGTGTCGGATAAACGTCCGCCAGCGAGATGGGGTGCTCGCACACGCCGTCGCGCGGCGTCCGGCCCGGCCATTTGACGATGAACGGCACGCGAATTCCGCCTTCGTAGACGGAGCCCTTGCCCGAGCGCAGCGGGGCGTTGTTCGTGGTGGGTGTGGACTGGCCGCGGATCTGGCCGATGAATCCGCCATTATCGCTGGTGAAGATAACGATGGTGTTGTCCTCGAGCTTCCGTGCCCGCAAGTGGTCGAGCACGCGGCCGACGCTTTCATCCAGGCTCTTCACCATCGCCGCGTAGGTGGCGTTTTGGTGGCGCATTCCCGGGCGACGCTTCGATTCGAAGTACTGCACGTCGGCCGGCTTCGCCTCGAGTGGCGAATGGACGGCGTGGTGGGCGAGATACACGAAAAACGGTTTTCCGCCGGCGCGGTCGATCACCCGCAACGCCTCGTCCGTCAGCCGGTCGGTGAGGTACTCTCCCGGCCGGCCGAACTCCAGGTGCGAGATATACCGATACTCGGATCGCTGCACCGCACCGGTCGGCGAACGCGATTCGACCGGACCGCGATACGGCCACCAATATGTGGCCGGCGCACCCCAGTGGGTGCCGCCGATGTTCACGTCGAAGCCATGCGCCTCGGGAAAATGCCGGCCGTCGCCCAGATGCCACTTGCCGAGCAGCGCGGTCAAGTACCCACGGTCGCGCAACCGCGCAGCCAGTGTAATCTCCGAGAGCGGCAGATCGTGATTGGACGTCCCTTCAAGGAGCCGCTGGCCGGCCGGTGGCTGGATCGTCTTTTCAATCCAGACGGTAATGCCCAGCCGCGCCGCGTGCTTGCCGGTCATGAGCATCGATCGGGTGGGCGAGCAGACCGGCATCGCGTAGGCCTGGGTGAAACGCAGACCTTCGCGGGCGAGTCCATCGATCCGCGGAGTCTCAATCAAATCGGCGCCCTGGTAACCAACGTCGGACCAGCCGAGATCGTCGGCCAGGATCAGTACGAAGTTGGGCGGGGTGGCGGTGCCGGCGGCGGTCGCGCCCCGGCCATCACAGGCGGTGGCGACCAGGGCCAACGCCAGAAGGACGCGCGAAACGACGGGGAAGCGGTGGCTTGACATGGGCGGCAATGGGCTGGGACCAGCGTAACAGCTTCGGCGGGCTTGTCGCCGTGTTCGTCGGAAAATCACCGGCCATGCGTGGAACGCGAGAGCCGATCGCGCCGGGTTAGGCATGGTACAGCGCTCGCGCCGGGTGTCTTCCGTCGTGGGAATGGATTGCACCGCAGAGGCAGGGAGCGAGCGCAGAGAAATCATTTTCGAAGGCGCTTCGCCAGTCATCCGCCGCCAATTTCTCACGTGACTCCTCTGCGCCGCTCCCCGTCTCTGCGGTGCCAATGCTCGAATGCTCATGGTGACGAACACTGGCGGCTTATTCGCGGTCCGCAGCCGTGGGCTGCATCTGCAGCGACACGGAGGCAAATGTCCGCAACAGCGGAACGCGTACTTGGATCGCGCCATCGGCGTCGGTGCTGATGTCCATCGGTGTGTCCGCACTGAGCACCGTCCACGATTGCAGATTTCGTTCCGGCAGCCGGAGCGTGACATCCACGTGCGACACGGGCACGAGGGTGCGGATGGGCCGGTAGGGCGTCGACGTGTGGTTCACGAACGAAAGGGTGTAGCGGCCGGCGCCGTCAGTGAGCAGCGAGGAGCGTACGCTGGGCGGCGCGTTGCTGCGCAGCACTGCACCGTCGCCTCGGGCCAGATTGACCGCCCGCGCCAGCAACCCGGCGAAATCCATGTGCCCGTCCTCGAAGCTCTGCCGCATAATCTCGTGGGCGAAATAGATCGCCTGCCCGCGGCCAAAACGGTGGATGGTGATCGTCGGCTCGTCGGTTTCCAGCGTGCGGTGCCAGGAATGTTCCGGCACGGCACCCCGAGGCGGCGGCACCCGGGTGGCGATGACCGTTGCACTGCGTGCCTGGCAGCGGGCGGTGCGTCCGCCGTTGAGCAGAATTTCGGTGGCGTCGAGGCCGGCAAGCATCGGGTGCCGTTGCCGGATCTTGTGCGGGCTGTCGCGCGGGGCGGCGAAGACGCCGCCCGCGTACGAAACGCCGAGGACATCGGCCAACCCAAAATCGTCGCGGGCCTTTCCGCTCTCATCATGAAGTGAGGTTTGGAAGTCGGCGATGATCGTGCCGCCTCCGCGGACGTACTCGCGAATCGCGGACAGCTCGGATTCGGACATCACCGCGACATTGGGCAGGAGCAGCGCCTTGACGCCGGCAAGTGTCGCCGGTCCGAGCTGCGCCGCCGGCAGGAAACCGTACGGCACATGCTCCTCGGCGAGAACACGCCCGGCGCCCTGCACGGCGGCGCGGAATCCGTCGGGAGAGTGCGCGCGTGTTGTATCCGAAAAAAGGATTTTCATCTCCGCGACCGGACGCTGCCCGGCGAGGGCGGCGCCATGCTCCGCCAAAAAGGCGAACGCCGGGCCGGCCGTGCGCGCGTTTCGATGATCCAGGAATCGATCCGGGTTCGGCCCCGCGACCAGCGCGTTCCAGATCCCGGCGCCGGCCGCGACTGTTTCCCAAAGCGCCGTTTCAACCTCGACCGGATTTTCCGCCACGGTTCGGAACCGGTTGCGGTTCGTGCTGGTGAGCAGCACCGCGGGTTTCGACGGATCGAGCGCCTTCAGAAAGCGTATTGTCGTGCCGGCGAACGCGGGATCCTCGTCTGCATCGACGAAGACCTTGCCGAGGAGAAAATCGACGACCGGTCCCACGCTGCCCACGTCAACACCGCCCAGTTGGCCCGGCCGCGTCCCGTAGATGCCGCCATTCAGCACGATGCAATTGGCCCGCACGGCGCGCAGGTGCGCCAGAATGGCGGGGATATCCACCTCCTGGACATCGGGCTCGCGCCAGAGCGTTTGCACGATCCGGGGTGGCTCATGAAACCAGGGAGCGGCCACGGCGGGCGCGGCGAAGACAAGGGTGGCGAAGAGAGCCACGGAAGGGCCGGAACCGAGGAGC
>JBBRCR010000331.1:0-9824 GCA_038204695.1 Opitutales bacterium
AGACCCTGCGGCCCGAAATCGGTGCCACGAGACGCTGTTCCGCCCAAAGCTCCCTCATCGGGGCGGTCCGCCGCTCATGCTGCGCGCCGAATTCTCGCGTTTTTTGAAAACGCCGGTTTTTGGGACAAGCTCTAGTTAAGCGCCATTCAGGTCTGAAGGTACTAGCGAGGCAGCGCCTCAGACTTAACCGCAGATAGCGCCGATGAACGCAGATAACCGCAGAACCGCTTTCATCATCTGCGCCATCTGCGTTATCTGCGGTTGTATGGGCCTCGAAAAACTCGACCTGTTAACAACACCTTTCCGACTTCAAGGATTCTAGCGTGGCCCTGCAGAGTCCACGCAACACATCCGGGCGAGGCCAAGCCTCCGGGCCGCGCCGCGGATCCGTGAGGCTCGTTACGGGAAAAACTCGATCTTGAGCGCGCAGGCATGCGGCCCCGGAGCGCGGGCGGGCAGGGTCACTTCAATTCCCGCATCGCTCTGCCGCCACGCCAGGTCGCCCGCGTGTCCGAGCAGCGACACCCGCTGGATGCGCGCCGGAACTGCCGCGGCATTCACCGAGGCTTGTATTGCTGGTTCTGGATATGGCCCCACGACGTCTTGAAGAGCCGGGCCCACGCCGCGGGATCGAACTTCTCGGCCTTGAACATCGGAATAAAATCCTTGTAGCCGAATTTGTCCGGCGGCCCCCACGTCTTCACATGCTGCTCGTGGATGCCACGACGGGAGCCTTTCGGGATGTACATCTCCCGTGGATACCACCCGGTGGCGAACGCCGGCACGGAATAGACTCCCCGATGGATGAAGAGCCCGAACTTGGCGTCCTCATACCACGCGGGCACCTGGTAGGCGGCGGCAATGGCGTCCCAGCTGGGCTGGAACGGGCCGCTCGTGGCGCCGCGGTGGACTGACTCCAGCGTCGCGGGAGCTGCGGCGGCCGCGACGAACATGGCCGCAAATCCAGGACCGATTTGAATGCATCAGGAGCAAAGAAACGTGATGGAACCCGTCGGAGGCCGGGATGGTCCTCGCATCAAAACGGGTCGGCGTTGAATCGCGCATAGAGCCATGAGTCGCGGAAATTCTCGCTGCCCGCCGCGCGCTCCGGGTAAGCGGTCGTGCCGACGAGGCGGTGGAAGCCGAACCATCGGCCGAGATCGAACTGCAACGCCGCGGTGCCTTGGATCACCGGCTCGTGATTGCGTTTGGCGAGAAGGACACGCTGCAGACCGCGCGGCTGGTTCGTATGGCAAAAAGGCCGATGCTCGATGGAAGGGTGATGGATCCGAGGCCACCGCGCTTGTCCCCTCTGGCTATTATAACGATGTCATCACGCCGCCTTCCGCCCCGGTCGAATCGGGAAAAGAAACCGTTGATATCAATGGCCGCAAAATCGCGACCCGGTCGCCGCTTTCCGCCCCCGTCGAATCTGCGGCAAAACCAACGATCACGGCCGCCCACCGGTGCGAATCGTCTCAGCGGTGACAATCCGCGAGTCCATCATATACACCTTCTCGGGTTTGAAGTCTGGCTCGCGCAGGATGCGGGCGCCGATTTCAACCGCTTTGTCGACACACAGCGGGTAGACAAATGTCGCCGCGAGCAGTCCCTCTTCGACCTTCTTGATGCCACCGGCGTCACCCGGCAGGCCGTCGACCCCAATAAAAATCATCTCCTTCTCGCGGCCCTTCTCGCGCGCCGCCAGATACGCGCCCATCGCCATCGGATCATTGTGGCCATACACCACATCGATGTCCGGCACGGCAGCCAGCACTTCGGTCATTCGATCCTTCGCCAGGCTTTGCAGCCAGTTCGCCACAGGTTCAGCGACGATCTTGATCTCCGGGAACTGCGCCCAAACGTCGTGCGCGCCACCCTGGCGGTTGATTTCGCCCTCGACGCCCTTCAGCCCCGCGAGCTCGACAATCCGCCCGCGTGGCTCGCCGTGTTTCTTCTTCAGATAATTCAGGATGAACTCGCCGGCCATCCGGCCGATCGCCCGGTTGTCGGCGCGGATCCACGTCGTGTAGTTCGGCTGCACGATGTCGCGCTCGAGACAGATCACCGGAATGCCGGCCTGCATCGCGCGGCCCATCACCTCGGTCAGGGGCGCTCGCTCGTTGGGCGCCACGATGAGCAGGTTGGGACGCATCCGGAGCGCGGTCTCGATCTGGCCAATCTGTTTCGCACTGTCCTGCTGCGCGTCCATGATCACGAGCCGCACGTCGGGCTGGGCGTCCCACCGCCGCTGCATCTCGGCATTCTGCGCGGCGCGATAGGGCTCCGCATTGTTGCACTGGCTAAACACGACCGTGTACTGCCGCCCGGTGGATGCTTGATCAGAAGCGGTCGTTGATTTCCGACTGCAGCCGGTGATCAGTGTGCCGGCAAGCATGCCGGCGACAAGGGGGACGAGACGTTGGATTTTCATGCGGAAGAGGAGGTGCGGCTGCGGCGCTGGAGCCAGACCGCGACAATGATGATCACGGCCTTGATCATGAGCTCCAAATTGCTGTCGATCATGCGGAGCCGAAGCATGTTCGTGAGCAACCCGAGGATCAGCGTACCGACCACGGTTCCCACGATCGTGCCCTGGCCGCCCGCCAGCGCGGTGCCACCGATCACCACCGCGGCAATCGCGTCGAGTTCGTACGCAATGCCGTCGTTCGGATTGCCCTGGTGGCTGCGGGCCGCGTGGATCAAGCCGGCCAGCGCGGCAAAGCACCCGCATGCGGTGTACGCGATAAAACGCACCATGCGGACCGGCAGGCCGGTGTAAACTGCCGCCTGTTCGTTCTCGCCGATCGCGCGCAGGTAACGCCCGTACAGCGTGCGGGTGAGCACCAGATGCGCGCCGACGGCCAGCACCGCCCACACGGCAATCACCAGCGGCTTTTGCGAGAACAATTCGGAAAAACGCGCCGACGCCGTGTCACCGAATCCGAAATCGATGTTGGTGTTGCCGGTCATCCATTTTGTGAGCCCCCGCACCCCAATCATCGTGGCGAGGGTCATCACGAACGGCTGGAGCCCAAGTCGCGTGATCACCAGTCCGTTCAGCGCGCCGAGGGCACTGCCAGCCAGCAGCGCCACGATTGCCGCCACCGCGACCTGCGTGGCGATCGGCAGCCCTGGTGACCAGCGTATGAGCAGCAATGCTGCAACCGACGCCGAGCAGGCGAGAACGCTGCCGACGGAAAGATCAATCCCGGCGCCGATGATCACCAGCGTCATCGCGAGCGCGATGATCCCAATCTCGGACTGCTGGAGCAGCACGTCGGTCAGGTTGCCAGCTGAAAGGAAAATCAGGTCGCCACTGAAGTCGCGCGGGCTGAGGACGACTCCGAGCACGAACACGAGCGCGAGGCCCAGAAACGGTCGTCCGTGATGTCGGAGATCATTCCAGAATCGGGGCGACATGGTGTTCCGGCGAGGCTCTGCTTCAGACCCATTCAGCCACCGATTTCACCGATGCGCACAGATCCAGAGCGCTCCCGTGATCTGTGTTTATCTGTGCCATCTGGCGGTACGATCAAAAACCGGCGCCACTCCCGGGGTCTGCGCCAGCGTGTGGGATATTGTCATCGGACGGTGTGAAATTTCCGGGTGAGTCTAGGCCGCGTGGCCGGTGGCAAGACGCATGACGTCCTCCTGGCTGGCACGGGCGGCCGCGATGATTCCCGTACACCGGCCCTCATGCAGCACCAAAATGCGGTGGGCGTTGGCGAGGAGTTCGGGCAACTCCGAACTCACCCAGATGGCGCCAACTCCCCTGGCCGCCAGTTCGGCGATCAAGCGGTAGAAATCATCCTTGGCTCCGATGTCGATGCCCCGCGTCGGGTCATCGAAGAAGCAGATCACCGGTTGCGTCAGCAGCCACTTGCCGATCAGAACCTTTTGCTGGTTGCCGCCGCTCAGCGCGGCGACGGCGAGTTCGTCGTTCGCCCGCTTCGTGCGACACACCGCCAGGACCCCGGTCGTCGCCGCCGTCTCGCGCTCGCGGTGGATCCAGCCGCCGCGGGAAAATTTCGGCAGCGAGGCCAGCGTGGTGTTTTCACGGATACTCATGCCCGGCACCAACCCCTGCCGGCGACTTTCCGGCACGAGGGCGAGCCCGCGCCTGACCGCGTACCCCACGTCGGTCGGACGATAGGGTTGTCCGTTCAGGACGATCCGGCCCGCGGTGAGAGGCGACATCCCAAAGAGAACCCGCCCCAGTTCGCTGCGTCCGGAACCCACGAGACCGGCGATCCCGAGGATCTCGCCGGCGGCGAGTTCGAACGAGACGCTCCGGAGGCGGCGACTGGTGAGCCCGGCCGCTTCGAGCAACGGCCGGGCCGTCGTCGGCGCGGGAGCCGTGGCCCGCCGCGGCGCCACCGGCCGGCCGACCATCTGTTGAATCACTTGATCAATACTCGTCCGTTCACGCGCCTCCGTGCTGATCATCGCGCCGTCCCGCATGACGGAGATCCGATCGCTGATGCGAAAAATCTCCGCCATTTTGTGGGACACGTAGACGACGGCGACGCCGCGGTTCTTCAGCCGCGCGATCAGTTCAAAGAGCCGCTCGACCGCATCGTCCGTGAGGGCGCTGGTCGGTTCGTCCATGAAAATGATCCGGGCTTCGAGCGCGAGGGCACGGGCGATTGCGACCAACTGCCATTGCGAGACGCTCAATCGCGCCAGGCGAGTGGCCGGTTCAACGTCCAACCGCACATCCTGGAGCAGCCCTCGCACAACCTGCTCCAGTCTGCGCGGAGAAATCCAGTTGCGCGGTTCCAGCCGCGGGTTTCCCAAAGCGATATTCTCCGCGACGGTGAGGCGCGCAAACATGTCCAGTTCCTGCAAGATGATGCCGATGCCCGCCTGACGGGCCTCCGCCGCGCCGGACCACACCACCGGCTTGCCGTCGTAGCGCAGCTCGCCGGAGTCAGGGGCGGTGATCCCGCAACAAATGCGGGCAAGCGTGCTCTTGCCGGCGCCGTTTTCTCCGCATAACGCATGAACCTCTCCCGCGCGAAGCTCCCAATCCACGCCGGTGAGGGCATGGACGCCGCCGTAGCGCTTGGCGAGACTGGCGCAGGTCAACAGCGGAGTTTGGGAGCCCATGGGTTGAGTTGACGGATTATCGCGCCGTGCGTTTCGCGTCGATGCCTCCGTTGCACGGGAGCGAAGTCGCCCTCGTCGCTCCGCCGTCCGACCGCTCGATTCGTTTTCCCATGACAACGCCCTTCGCTCCACGGGCCTGCCGGCTTGGGAACGTCATGGCGCCATCGTCGGGGGCTGCATGCCTGCGAGAACGACCGCGGAGTGCCTGGTGACGGACTAATTCCCTGGTCTGAAAGCCCGCGCGACCCGTCAATCGGCTGTCGCTTCCGTCGGGGTGGTGGCGCGCTCAGAACACTCCTTCGTAGATCTCGGCGATCGTCATCGAATGCCGGATTGAGCGAAACTCGACCGTCGCGTCGGCTGCACGGTGCACCTCGCCCTGCCAGCCCGTGGCGCGGCGGAAAATCGTCACTTCGCGGCGATCCTGTGCGACGAGAACGTATTCCTCGAGCGTGGGCGCCTGCCGGTAGTTCGTGTGCTTCTCGCGCCGATCGGTGGTCTCGGTCGACGGTGAGAGCACCTCGACCACCAGCGTGGGAGAGCGGAGATAATATTTTTCAATGCTGTCCCGGTGACAGGAGACCACCACGTCGGGATAGTAGAAAAAATCGGCCTGCGCGACTTCGAGACGAACCTTGAAGTCGGACATGAAGACTTCGCACGGGCCGCCGCGAAGGCCGGCATGGAGACGGGCGAATACGTTACCGGCGATCTTGTTATGCGCTTTGCTGGCGCCGCCCATCGCGTGGATTTCTCCGGCGACATATTCGTGACGGATGCTGCCGGTTTCCTCGAACTCGAGGTAATTGGCGACGGACATCGGGAGAATGCGCGCGGCTACCATGGCCGGAACAGTACCGGATCGGAAATTCACTTCAAGCACGCGGGCTTTATTGGGAAACCTCGACGGATTTCATCAAGCCGGCCGACGCGGAGGGCTCGCCGTCCTGGTCATCAGCCCTCGCTGCCGTATTTCACGGCGCAGCCGTAGGGCTCCGTCTTGGGCTTCTCCACCGGCCGGCCGGCTTTCAAGGCGGCGAGCGCCGCCTGCACGAAGTTGTGCGCTGACATGGTATTGGCCTGGCTCGCTTGCGGCAGATCGTCGATGGCTCCTTGATATACAAGCGTGCCGTCCTTCGCTATGACATAGAGGTGCGGTGTCGTCTGCGCACCATAGAGCCGCCCCAGTTTTCCGCTCTGATCTCGTATATATGCTGTCGCGGTCACGTTCTGCTTCTTCTGCCACTCCGCCGACTTCGCCGGATCGAGATCGCCCATCGCCGTTGAATTGATTTGCACCCATACGGCGCCACCCGCGGCGGCGACGGCCTGCGTGCCCGGCACGCTTCCGCTGCGGTAGTGCCGCACCACATACGGACACGCGGGGTTGAGCCACTCCAACACCACGACCTTCCCCCGGTAGTCGGAGAGTTTATGCGTTCTGCCGGCGAGATCGGTGAAGGTAAAGTCCGGGGCAGGCTGGCCGCACTCGACGGCGGCGGCCGCCGTCAGCGAAAAGCAAACGGCCGCAAGCGCGGCTCCGCACAGCAGGCTTTTGGTCAGTGAAATCATGTGGGAGTTTTGTGGAACGAAGCTGGATGCAAGCATTCGACGTTACCGGGCTGGTCGGCAATGCGTTTCAGAGAGTCATCCATCTCATCCCTTGCCGCGGGCGGCGGCGCAGGTGTTTACAACCAATACTTGCTGTGTCGTATTGTTTCTGGTCACACCCCGTCCCACATATCCCGTCAGAAGACCCTGTTCAGTCTACCCCACAATGAATACGTGTCGTTGCTTCAAACGCTTCTCGTCCCTGGCGAGAATTTCGGCCGCTCTCGCCGCCGTCGCGCTGAGCCTGTTGACCTCTGTATATGCAGCGGAACCGGAAAACGGAGGATATTGCGCTGCCGCCCAATTCGTTTCCCTTCAACTTGGAGACTTTGAAACTGGTGGTGCGCAGCCACGTCGGCGTGGATGCCGACAAGGCGGTTCTGGCCATCTCGGCCGATAATCGCCTCCTCACAATAGATTCGCGGCATCCCGCTGCCCCGCAAATTCGGCAGTTCGTCACCAGCGGGGCATTTGCCGCATTGGGAGCACCGGTAGGAGCCTCGCTGCCTGAGAGCATGCTGCACGTGGCGCCCGCCGTATTTGCGACGACGCAGGTGAATATCATCTGGGTGTTTCTGATCGGTACGGTACTCGTTGCAGTGCTTTGGGCCATGATCCTCACCGCGTGGATTAATGCAGACGAAAAGAAGGGCCGGCGGCTGATCGAACTGCTCGGCGGAGTTGACCTGTCAGGCGACGGAGCTTCCGGGTTGGTCAAGGCCAAGGGCCGATTGCGCGGCGCTGGGCTGCTGGGCACGATTACGATCCTTGTATTCACCTGTATCGTCGCATGGCTGATCAACGATCAGACGGTGCGAGACGCACCTCAACCCGCCGAACATACGGCGACGAAGTCTCCCTAGTCTGGCTAGGTTTTGCTGCGCAGCCGGATCGCCGGAAACACTTCGTTTTTCGCCATCAGATACATCACAGCGTTGAAAACCTCACACTCCCGTCACCAGCCTTGGTAAATGCCTGAGAATTGAGCGTGTCCTCCCTCCTGTCACGCAGCCCACGGGAGCACCTTCATGAAACCACGACTCCTTCCCTTCCTCCTCGCGACCCTCGGATTCTCCTCGGGCGCCATCGCGGTGGAAGCTCCGGTGAACTCCGCCGCCCGCGAGTGGCGGCGCCAGGCCGCGGACCGGCCGCGGCGGATCATCTTCAACAACGATGGCAACGATCCGGTCACGAAGATCAAACGCCCCTCGGTCGACGACATGCTGGCGGCCCGAACGACCGGGCTCGCCGGCACGCAGGTCGACGCGATCTTCTACTGCACGTTCTGCGCCGGGTTCGGCAACTTCACGCATCTCACGAAGGTCGGCCAGGTCCACTTCGCGCGCGGCGAGCGATTTGAGCATAATCAGATGGAGGCGTTCGCCGCCGCCGGCATCGATCCCTTGCGGGTGATGGCGGACTTCGCCCACCGGAATCACATGGAGATCTTCTGGTCGTTTCGGATGAACGACACGCATGATGGCAGCACGACCAACGGCCAGGGTCCGGTGCTGTTCGCCGCCAACAAACTCAAGACCGGGCACCCCGAGTATCTGCTCGGTGGATATCGCGAGAAACTGAAGCATGGCGCCTGGTCGGGCGTGAATTACGCCCGGCCCGAGATCCGCGAGCTCGCCTTCCGCTATGTCGAGGAGGTGTGCCGCGAGTACGACGTCGACGGCGTTGAGCTGGATTTCTTCCGCCACCCGGTGTTCTTCCCGTCGACCACCCGCGGCGATCCCGCGACAGCGGAGGAACGCGAACAGATGACCAGCCTGATGCGCCGAATCCGCGCGATGGCGGATGCGGTGGGCCGCGCGCGCGGCCGTCCGATCCTGATCGCGATGCGCGTGCCCGACTCGGTGGACTACTGCCGCGCCATCGGCCTGGACCTCGAAACGTGGCTGGCCGGAGACCTGCTCGACCTCATGGTCGTCAGCGGCTACCTCCAGCTCAACGACTGGGAATACAGTGTGGCGCTCGCCCGGAAACACGGCGTGAAGGTTTATCCCTCGCTCGACGAGGCGCGGATGAAGGATGAGGCGGCGGTCTCGGCCCGGATGACGGACCACGCCGTTCGCGGGCGGGCCGCGAATGTCTGGTCCGCCGGAGCCGACGGCGTCTACCTGTTCAACCGGTTCAACCCGCAATGGCCGCCCTGGCGCAAGCTCGGCGACCGCGCGGCGCTGGCCAGGCTCGACAAGGACTATTTCGCGTCAATCCGCGGCGTGGGCATCTCC
The DNA here is from genome assembly GCA_038204695.1 of Opitutales bacterium. Lineage (GTDB taxonomy): Bacteria > Verrucomicrobiota > Verrucomicrobiia > Opitutales > Opitutaceae > ER46. Next base: position 8,964 of record JBBRCR010000331.1, read on the forward strand.
GCCGGCGGCAATCTGCCGCACCAGGCATTCCAACAGGTCGAAACGCTCAATCCCACCGCCGCCCGCAAGATCCTTCCCGGCTTCTCCGCGCAGGCCCGCCTGCGCGTGGGGGAGGACCTTCGTATTGGGACTCCTGTTACACTCCGGCTGCGGCTCCAGTTCCATCGTGCGGTCCCGCCCGGACGGCTGGCCGTGAGTCTCAACGGCCTGCCCCTCGCGGTCGTGGGCACGGAGATGGACTGGCTCGAATTCGCACCCCCGCCGGAGGCGGTGCGCGAAGGCTACAACGCGATCGAGGTGAAGCTCGGTGCCACGGAACACAAACCACTGATCTGGCGCGACGTGATCCTCGAAGTCCGCCATCCTGCGCCGCCGCGGTAGGCACGGAGCCACCGTCACCATTGCGGCAGCTTGCGGAAATGCGCGTCGACGGCGCCATTCTCTTCGATCGCGCCAGGGACTTTCATCGCGACGTGCGGCAGAATGGTATCCTCTGTGTCGAGACCAGCTCGCGCAACCTGGACTCCGACGACGCCGCGGTTTTTGTGGACGACGCGGCCGTGGGTCAGGCAGCGCTGCAACACCTCGTCACAGTCGGTTTCGAACAATTCGCGTACTGCGACCCGTCGGAAACCAATGCGCCCGCCGCCCGTCGCAGTGCGTTCGGCCGCGAACGCGAACCTGCCGTCGCGAACGGTGATGACGTTCAGCTTTTTCGCCGCCTTTGCCTCAAAGCACGCGGTAGCGGATCTCGACCGCGCGGGTGCCGGGGGCACCGGCCGGCTGGGCATTGATGCCGCCGCCGGGGAGCCAGTTGAGCTTGCCGGCGAGGTCGAGCAATTCCCAGCCTCAGACCTCCTG
>JBBRCR010000332.1:0-9776 GCA_038204695.1 Opitutales bacterium
GGGACCGGAGACGGGGTCATGTCGCGGATCGCGTATTCAGTCGCACCCACCAAGGATTCTGCTCATGCGGCCCGCGGTGAAAGCAGGTCAGGTTGTGGCTGAATGCCGCGGCCGTGGCGAGGTTCAGGTTGCCGGCGAGCCAGCGATTGCTCGCGTCAGTTTGCCGTTGTGACTGCCAGCCGGATCCGCGATCCGCGACATGACCCCGTCCGGCTACTACCCGTCCGGCTACTGTTCAATCGGCTCCGAGGTGAGCACGGCCATGTTTTTCAAGGGCGGTATCACCGATGGCGATCATGCCGGTTCATACCTTCCTCCGGCTCTTCGCAAGTGAGCGAAAAACTCCGGGCGGCCGAAACCGATTTGGGTCACATTGAATCCGATCTCGCCGCCCTGCTCCCCTCCGCGCTCGCACAGGTCTTCGGCGGGTGATCCGCGGCGCTGAGTCGATGCCGTGCTTGCGTCATTTCCGCTTCCGGGTTTCCGTCGGAAAGAATGACCGCCATCGTGCAAATTCTCGATGCCAAGCTCAAGCAGTGGCGCCCCGCGACCGCCCGCAAGGTGGTGCGACAGGTGACGGCCATCATCAAGAGCGCCGAACAGGAAACCCGGCGCAAACGACCGGCCCGTTCCTCCGTGAGCCACCCGGCGCGCGATCCGCTGCTGGCCGATCAGGCGAGCTTTGCCGGGCGCACCCCGGCCGATCTGGCCGGCAATCACGACCGCTATCTCTACGACGTTGAGGGATGACCTTCATCGATACCGGAGCGTTTCTCGGACGCTACCTGCCCGATGATCAGCACCACGCCACCGCGCTCGCCGGCTGGGCGCATCTGACGGCGAAGCGACTGCCGCTTTGCACCAGCAACCTGGTGTTGAACGAAACCATCACGCTGCTGGCCCGGCGCGCCGACTACCGGTTTGCCGCCGAGCGGGCACGCATCATCCACGCGTCATCCGCGCTGCGCATCCTGCGCCCGACGCACGAGGATGAACGCGCGGCGGTGGATTGGCTGGAGAAGTTTGCGGATCAGAAAGTCAGCTTCACCGATGCAGTGTCGTTTGTTCTGATGCGCCGGCACCGCATAAGTCGGGCCTTCACGTTTGACCGGCACTTCGAGTTGGCGGGCTTCAACTGTCTGAAAATGAGCTGAGCCCGGTGAAGTTCTCTTCGTTCCCTTCTGTTCGAATCAAACCGCGCTTCCGCGCTTGAGCCCGATTCCCCGGGGCGTCCTGATTCACCCCGCACATGGATCCGCTGCTCGATTCGGGAAACCCCGCCATCTACGCGCTGCGCACGACCGCGGCCGGCCCGACTGGCAGCCTGCCGCTCGAGGCGAACCAGCTTCGGCACATCAGCAGCGGCGATCTGTTCGGTCTGACGCAGAACGCCGGCATGGGCTGGAACCCAGCGCCGCTCCGCGGCAAGCAGTTTCTCATCCTCAGGTTTAGGTGCTCGGCCGGACGGGGTCAGGTTGCGGAAATTGATACCGCGAACCGATGCGACGAAATATCAATTTCCGCAACGCGACCCCTTCTCGAACCCCGATGAAACGAAAAGCCCATCCCTTGTGGAGATGGGCTGCGAGACAGCGAGAGAGCTGAGTCCGTTAGTTGGATCGAATCCGCCGGCGGAAGCTGAAGCCGGCCAAGCCCGCCACGCCGAGTCCGAACAAAGTTAGAGTGCTGCCGGTATCCGGCACGGTGGCGGTGGCCGCGCTGACGTTGAAAGAGTTGATGTCGATGTTCCGGTCATTCCCACCATAGCTGTCGATAACGACCGAGATGCGGACAACATTCTCCGTGCCAGCCAGAGCCAGGGCCGCGGCGCGATCGGTGTAGGCACTGCCGCCGATACCTCCGAGGTCGTAACGCCCCATATCAGTCAGAGAGAGGAGATTCCCGGTATTAAAATTGTTGCCGACTGCGGGTCGACGAACGATCCGGCAGGACCCCAGTGAACGAGGAATGAAGTGTTGTTATCCAAAACGAACGCGGCACGGGGCGTACCACCGCCAATTCCACCGAGATTCACGTCGTAGCCAAAATCGAGGCTGGTGATGTCCTGAAACATGACTGGCGCGTCAAAGACGAACCTAAGAACCCCGAAGGTACTGTCGGTGCTAGTCATATTCCACGGTCCGGTCTGACTGGTGGGCGAGGTCGAGCCCAAGAAGGTATACGAACCCGTGACAGGGGTGGCGTGGCCGCTCAGCACGGCCGCTCCCAAGGTTAGGAGCGTCACCAACGACGCTCGTATTCCAGGCAGCTGCTAGGAAACTGGATCTTCCAAGGTTGGGCCAGGTGGGGTTTAAGGGGAGGGGCCAAAGTCATAAAATCGGACCGCAACGGATATCAGACATTAGGGTTTGACCCCTGCTTCTGCCCCACCGCGAAATCTCACTTCAATCGGTATTCTACCGCGTCGGGAACGCCGAAGTGGCCGCAAAACGTCGGCGTTGCTTACACTTCTGTAGAACGCCAATTAGAAACCAGTGTCGTGTTGCCTCACGTTCTAGTTGGCGCTGAACACACTTCGGTAATTACGGATGAAAACATCCGTACTTATTGGCATTTGTTAAAAATTGCTGCGCATCGAGTGCCCGCGAAAGGAAAAACCGTCGGTAGCGGTTACACTTTCCGGTCCCCGGCTACGGCGCAATCGATCGAGTCTGGAAATAATGATTAAGGCTTCAAACCATTGTGAGTTAATGGTTAATGGCATACAAATCATAAGGAATGATGTTCAGTCCCCAGCCGTGGCACACATACTGCTGACTTACATGAGCCTGAAGGCGTAGAGCGCCAAAAACGCGGACGGGTAAAATAATCAACGTAATTACCCAACCACAACTGAAAGGAAGCGAGTATGATAACAACCTGGAAACCACTCAAGCTTGCGCTCGCAGCAGGCTTCGCGTTCGCACTCGTAGCGCCAATGGCAAGAGGGGTCGCAATCCCGATCATCGACATCGGAAATGACGACACGTCCTCTTACACATGGGGGACGTCTTACACTCTGGGGTATTCGTTCAGTATAGCCTTGGGATCGTCGGTAACGTTCAACGCTTTAGGCGTCTTCGACACGATATCGGCGACACGAGACCCGTTGAGTGCAGTTCACGTCAATGTAGCTGGATTAAGCTTCAGTCATGAGGTCGGACTGTGGAACAGTAGCGGGACTTTGCTAGCCTCCGCAACCGTGAACCTTGGTGACCCCACGACCGCTTCAGCTAATACGTTTGGGCAATGGGTATATAAGACCGTTGCGCCTCAAACCTTGTTAGCAGGTGGTTACACAATTGGCGCCCTCTACCTTGCCAATTCTGATCCCGTTATGGTCACCCAATCGGCGGTTATTGGCTTGGCTGGCGTTACTTACATCGTTGGCAATTACGCAAATGGCCCCTCTTTGACGTTTCCAACCGGACAGTATCTCAGCAACGAAAAACAATACTTCGGCCCCACGCTGCTCTCAGTGCCCGATGGTGGAGCGACTCTGATGCTCTTGGGAACTGGCTTGGCAAGTCTCGCAGCCTTGCGCAGAAAGTTCGCTGCTTGAAGTCCGTCACTTGATTCTTCTGTAACGGGGCAGGGCCGGAGCAATCCGGCCCTGCTCGTTTATTGCTGATTTGCCCGGATTAGCCGATCGCCGTCGCAGTTGAATTCACAAGCGCCGGGTGTTCCGGGCGTTCGGAAGCAATGCCGGCGACGGCGGCGAGAGCGCAAGAGGCATCCGAATTCTCTGAGACGACCGTTGGCTGTTCCCTCGCCCTGGGGGAGGGTCAGGGTGAGAATTCTCCCAAGGGAAACTTCGCGCCTTGAATCCCTGAACGGAGGTCCGGTAGGGCGCGTCAGTCCCCTGCGCGCCGCCGGGGGAAATTCGAACAACGGCACGCACGGAGTGACGCGCCTTACCGGGAGGTTCAAGGTGAGGGCGAGATTGCAGACGCATTGCTCTCAAGAAACAGCTTTTGTAAACCTTTGATAAACAAAGAAAGCTGTTTCTTCGAGTCGGGGCCAAAACTTGTTTTGGTGTGGGGCTCTCAAGAAACAGCATTTGTTAACCGTTGGTGGACAATGATCGGGCTGTTTCTGTCCTGTCCCGGCCAAAATCCGATTTTGGGGACTTGGCTGGAAGGAAACTGGATCTTCCGGGGGTCGGGCTGGGAGGGGTTTGCCGACGCTGCCCTCGGAAACGCCGCCGAATTCGTCCGTCGAGGAAACCGCCTTGATGTTAGGGGCGTAGCGCTGCTCGTTGATGGCGATGGCCGAGGCGTTCATCTCGCGCGAGCTGGCGACATGGACGGCATCCAGGGTCACGACCTGGCCATCGCTACCGGAACCGCCCAGCGTGATGTCGTGCCGCGCGATCTGGCCGGCTGCCACGACGACCGTGCCGGTCAGCGGTTCGAGTCCTGTATGGAATGCCCGGATACGGGCACTGCCGGCTGGGACGGCCGTTAGCCGGTATTGCCCGTCAGCGTCGGAGAAGGTCTCAATCTGGGTGCCCTCGACGGTGAGGCGCACGTGTTCGAGATCACTCGCCGCTGCGCGCATTGAGCACGCGACCTTCAATCATTCCGGTGCCATCAGCGGCGACGGCCGCCAACGGCGCAAGGGCGAGGGCAAAACCAGGCAGCAGCGCGGCGAGGGAAGTGCTTCGGGGCATGGTGGGGGATGTTTTAGGGGAGGGAAAGTCGGGCGGTGACGCGACGCAGCGACCGCTCCGGTGGATGGCGGATCAGGGTTGTGGCGGGTTCGTTTGCGGACCGAGGACCCCGGGAATTTGCGTCCGGTCGGCCCGACGCGATCAAAACCGCCCATTCACGCCAAACGTGATCGTCTGCCCGTTCTTGATGGTGGTGGACATCTGGTCGGGGTTGCCGCGATAGAGCTGCTGCGGCTCGTTCGTGAGGTTGCCGAGGTCGACCGTGAAGGCCAGCCAGGGGCGGTACTGATACGCGGCGCCCACGTTGATCGTCTTGTAGGCGTAACGGTACAGGTTCCGGCCGACCGTGGCGGCGGTGTAGGCGGTGATGTGCTCACCCACGAAATTATAGAGCACCCGCGTGCTGAACTCCCGGTAGCGCCACGCCAGGCTCACGTTACCCGTCTCGGGAATGAATTCCGCGACCTGGTCCGTACTCAGATTCGTCGTGCCGCCAAAGTCCCCGTGGGTGCGCAGAATCGTATAGTTTGCGGAGGCGGAGAGCCCCTTCAACAGGCCCGGCAGCGAGGTGAACTGCTGCTGGTAAGCGAATTCCCATCCCTGGACGGTGGCCGTGCCGGCGTTGGATGTCGTTAGCTGCGCGAAGCCGGGATATTCGCCGTTGAAACCGTTGTCGGTGCCAGTGCCGATCGTGCCCACGTTCACCCCCGTCACGATGTAGTCCTCGATCGTCTTGTGAAACCAGCCGACGGATACGGCGCCGACCGGTTCGAAATAGTACTCCACGGACGCGTCCCAATTCTCCGCGACCTGCGGCAGGAGGCTCGGGTTGCCGATTGGTGAGAGTCTGCTGCGCCTCATTCACCGTCTCGATCGGCAGCGAGTTGTTCAACGGGGGCCGGCCAAAGCCGGTTGACCAGCTCACCCGCGCCTTGAGATTTGCAGTGACGTCGTGCGACAGGTGGGCGCTCGGGAACGACTTTGTATAACTGCCACGCGGCTCCCGGAAGTTTTTCGCATAATCGCGCTCGGCCGAGCCGACGGGATCAGACTGCTGCTGCGCCGCCGGGCTGGGCACCCGGGCGCGAACCCAGCCCCAGCTCGAGGTCTCGGTGCGTTCGGTCCGAATACCGGTCAGCAACCCCGTGCGGCCGATTCGGCCCTGCGCCATCACGTAACCCGCCGTAATCTCCTCCGTCACGGCACGATTCCCGGTATACTCGGTCTGCTCGTGAAAATACCGATCCTCGCGCCAGATCGCCGGATTGACCGGCGCGCGATTTTGAAAGTGCTGCATGTTTTCCCACCGCGGGATCTGTCGACCGGTCTTCACCGTGTCGAACGAGTGAATGGAAGGATCGGACGGCAGCGCGGTCGTGCCGGCAAAATTCCAGCGGAGCGCATCGTTCTCCTGCGCAACGTAACGTTCACGCCACAACGCACCCGCCTTGAGGTGAGCGGTGAAACGGGTCGGCAACTCGAACCGCGCGTTTGCCCGCACCTCCTTCATCTGGTCGTCGTTCTCCTGCTTGTTGTTCGTGTACGTCGTCGGACGATAGTTGGCCGGGTCCTGGAAATCGGGGCCTTCGGTCTGCACGAAGCGTGGATGCAGATCCGATTCGGTTCGATCCAGAATCCAGCCCACGGCGGTGATGCGGTTGACGAGGATGCCGCCACGGCCGCCGCCGCCACCGTTGATGTTCGTCTGCGTGTAGACGGCATTGTAGTCGAACTGCAGCCGGCCGAACTCATGCTCCGCCCCCAGATCGAGCCGGCGCATCCGGTTGAAGAAATCTCCCGGGCCGGTCATCGTCACGTCGATGGTCGAGCCGGGCGCGGCACGTACCTGCGTGATGAGATCGGTGTACCCCGGCAGGATGCCCATGGTGCCCGTGGTGCCGACCTGCTGCGTGGTGAAGGCGCGGGTCTCGTATTGCCGGCGGAATGACTCGGTGGCGTCGTTCACCACCGCATTGATCGACAGCTTCGTTGTGGGCGAAAGCCGGTAGTCCGCCTTGACGTTCACGCTGCGCTGCTTGCGGTTGTTGTAGTTGTCCCACGTCCGGTAGTCCCAGACATAGGCCGGCCGCTCGGTGGTGTTCTGGAAATCGCGAATGGTGCGAAACCCACCGACAGCGTTCTCGCTGTAGAATAGGTTCACGGAAACGCCGAGGTTGCGCTCGCCGCCGAACACGCCGAACACCTCCTGATAGGCGACGTTGAACAACGGATGGATGCGATGCGCCTCCCGCAAGGGAACATGCTCGAAGAACGGCGGTGCCCAGCGCGCGCTGGCGCTGTAGCTGATCCGGCGCTTTTCCTTCATGCTGAGCGGCGAGCGGCTCTTCAGGTTGATGGTACCGCCGAGTGAGTCGGCACCCTTGTCCGGCGTCTGCCCCTTGATTAGCTCCATCTGGTCGAACATCGTGCCGGTGAGATTGTTCATGTTCGTGTTGCGACCGAGCGCGCCTTGGCTGGTCAGCGGCGCGCCATCGAGCGTGATGGAATTAAGTCCCGGGCCCATTCCGCGTATCGTAAAACCGGTGACGAGGTTCTCGTCGCTGAACTCACCGGCGACGCCCGGCAGCCGGATGGCTACCTCGCCTGCGTTCATGTTTGGCAGATTCCCGAAGGAGTCCATCGCGACGATGCTCTTCACGTTGTCCGCGTTGCGCTGCGCGGTGATCGCCGCGGCGTCGCCCTCGCGCTCACCCGTGACTTTGAAGGCGTCGAGCTGGTAGATGGCCGTGGTGAGATCGAAATTGCGAACCGCCCGCTGGCCCGCGGTGACGGTGACCGAGGCGCGGGAGGGATCCAGGCCGATGTAGGAAACGACCAGTTCGTGCGTACCCGAGGCATGTTGCCGAGCACGAAGCGGCCGGTATTGTCAGTGAGGGTGGTCAGGCCGAGCCCGACGACCTCGACCTTGGCGCCCTCGAGCAGATTGCCCGTGGCGCTATTGCTGATGGAGCCGGTGATGACCCCGCCCTCGGCGGCGGGGGCGGACGCCGCGGCGAACAAAAGCGTCACCGAAGTGAAGAAGGCGAGCGGACACCGAAGAAGCCGGCTGGTAATGCCAACGCGAACGAAAGCGGACAGGAAGAAACGGAGGTGCATGGTCATGGATTTCACGGTCTGACGGAGGGGCGGGATAAACGACATGCTCTGAGGCAAGAGGTACGTCGCGTGTGGCGAGCGAAAGGAATCGAATGCGGGAAAGCAAACCGGGAAGCGCGAACGCGCGCTCTCACATTACTCTCAAGAAACAGCCCTGTTTCTTCGAGTCGGGGCCAAAACTTGTTTTGGTGTGGGGGCTCCTAAGAAACAGCCCCTGCGTCGGCTGGTTGGAGGGAGAAACCGAGGAGGGCGGCTTGCTTGCGCAGGGAGCGCTCTTTTCGGATACGGATTAGTTCGGGATTGCCGAGCTTGGCGGGATCGTAGGCGGTGCGCATCTTGATCATGGTGTAGAGGATGCCTGCCTGCCGAAGGCTCGGCGCAGGCAGGCGGGCGATCTTGTGCGCGGCGGCGGTGACGGCGCCGGCGGGACCGAGTTTGGCCCGCATGCGCCGGAACCAGTCGCCCAACGGTGACTCGACCCGATTCAGCGATTGCGCGGCCATGCGCAGAGCCGTCGACAGTCGATTGGATATCGGACGGGTGCGGACGCTGAGCTTGCGGTTGCCGCTGACTTTGTTGTTGGGGCACAGACCGAGCCACGAACTGAAGTGCTCGGGACTGGCAAACCGGCTCAAGTCGGGACCGACCTCGGTGAGGAAGGTGTAACCGACGTGCGTGTTGACGCCGTCCACCGCCGTAAGGTCGACCCCGAACTTCTGGAAGAGCAGGGAGCGTACCGCTTCATCGGGCTGCCCGCGCTGGGTCGGCGGGGGCGGCGCCGCCTCCGTGCGGCTCTCGAGTTGGGCGGCCAGCCGGTGGATCTCCAGCATGCATTCGTCGGCCAGTTGATGGTGATAACGCCACGCCGCCAACGACTGCCGCAGGGCGAAAAGCTGCTCCACCTTCCAGTCGCCTTTCAACGCCGCCGCGATCTCGGCCACACTTTTCTTGCAGCGGTGATCGCGGAAGGCGGCGAGCTTCTGCGGGTCGCGTTCGCCCGCGACGATCGCATCGAGAATGGCCTGCCCGGTCGTGCCGGTGATGTCGGTCACCGCCCGATGCAACTGCACGTTCATCTGATCGAGCGCCTTTTGCACGCGCAGCAAGTGGGTGCTGGCGACCTGCACGAGGCTGTCGCGATGCCGGAGCAGCGTGCGCACGGCGCAGACCTCCAGCGCGGGCCGGAACGAAGCGTGGAGCAGGCCCACGGAGTGCAGGAACTGCAACCACTGGCAGTCCTGCACGTCGCTTTTGCGGCCGGGCACGTGGCGCACATGCTGGGCGTTGACCAGACACACTTCCAATCCGCGCGCCTCCAGCAGTTCGAACAGCGGAATCCAATACACCCCGGTCGCCTCCATCGCCACCGTGCGAATCCCGCACTGCTGTAACCAGTCGGCCAGTACGCAGAGTTGATCGGTCGTGGTCCCGAAGCTGCGCACCGGCTGCGGATCGCGGCCCGCGGGCACGGCGACGTAATGCACTTCGGAGGCCAGATCGATGCCGGCGGCATCGGGATGAATCACGGTCTGTGGAATCACCGGCGGCTTCGGAGGACGAGAGGACTTCTTTTTCGGCATGGTCGTGGTTGGCTCTCGCCGCGACGGCCCGAAGGGTGAAAAGGGATGTAGTAAACTCCTAACCGGGGTCGGCACCGCTTGCGCGGACTCGCCACCAATGACACCACACACGGCCTCCGGCATCAGACTGAAAGACGGGCTTATGAAGCACCAGTGTAACGATGATGTATAGCTTGCCTCGCGGACAGAACCGCGCTCCTGCATGCACGATCTACAGTCCAGGTCGACGCTGTTTCTTTCCGTCACGGCCAAAACCCGGTTTTGGGGCGGGGGCTGATAGGAAACTGGATTCTCAGGGAGCCGGACGGGAGGGGTTTATGGAAAAGCCACTGCAGCAGATCAAAGCGAGGTATCGTTTCATGGGCCGGAGCGGATGTCTTTTTTTGGGAGTGAAGACGATCGTGACG
>JBBRCR010000333.1:0-9723 GCA_038204695.1 Opitutales bacterium
AAGGCGCGGTTTCATGCGGTAAAATTCCCCGGCCGGGCGTGAGCCCCTGGCGCCAGCGACCGGACCGAACGGCGACCGCTCAGATCGTCGAGCTCCGCCTGCTCGGCGCGCTGCTGCGCCGCCACGTGCGTCTGCCGCGCCTGCTCCTCGAGCCGTTGCACCGCCTTCATCCCGCGGTGCGCCTCGAGGTGCTCGGCCCGCCGTTGCTGCAACTCCCGCTCGACGATGGCCAGCGCCTCCTCCGCTCCGCGCTCGGCGGTGCATTCCCGCTGGTATCCAGCAAGCAAATATGCCACCTGGGCGGCCCGGCCGCCCGCGCCCCGGCTGGCGAGCAGCGCCGCCTCGAACCCGGCCACCCGCGCGCGCGCCCCGGCCAGCACCTGCGCCGCCGCGGCCTGCCGCTGCACCGCACGGCCGAACGCCTCCTCGGCCAGCTGCGCGCGATGAGCGCGCAACACGGCCACCGGACGGAGGGCGAAGCGAAAACGTTTCATGCGAGGATCCCGCGCAGCCGCGCGTAGGTGTCGTCGCGCGGCGTGCTCTCGTCGACCGCCTGCCGCAGGAACTCATTCAGGCGATCGTGCAGCGCGATCGCCCGATCGAGCGCCGGATTGGAGCCCTTCTGGTACGCGCCAATCGAGACGATGTCCTCGTGCCGTCGATACAGCGCGAGCAGTTCGCGGCCCTTCGCCGCCAGCGCCACTTCGGCCGCCGAACAGACGTCGCGCGTCAGCCGGCTCACGCTCTCCAGGACATCGATCGCGGGGTAATGGTTGAAATGCGCCAGCGAACGCGAAAGCACGATGTGACCGTCGAGGATTCCGCGCACCGCGTCCGCCACCGGCTCGTTCATGTCGTCGCCTTCCACCAGCACCGTATACAGCGCGGTGATCGTGCCCTGTTCACCGGCGCCGGAACGTTCCAGCAGACGCGGCAGCAGCGCGAACACCGAGGGCGTGTAGCCGCGCGTGGCGGCCGGCTCGCCGATCGCCAGCCCGATTTCGCGCTGCGCCATCGCGAACCGCGTCACTGAATCCATCATCAGCAAGACGTTTCTGCCCTCGTCGCGCCATGCCTCGGCGATCGCCGTGGCGGTGAACGCCGCCCGCAGCCGCAGCGGCGCCGGGGTTTCCGAGGTGGCAACCACCACGACCGCGCGCTTCATGCCTTCCGGCCCGAGATCCTTCTCAATGAATTCGCGCACCTCGCGTCCGCGCTCGCCCACGAGCGCAATCACCACCACGTCCGCCTGCGACGATCGCGCAATCATGCCCATGAGCGTCGACTTGCCGACGCCGGAGCCGGCAAAGAGTCCCAATCGCTGGCCGCAGCCCAACGGCACGAACGCGTCCATGGCCCGCACTCCGGTGACGAGCGGCGTCTGGATCCGCCGTCGCCGCAGCGGGTGCGGCGGCAGTGCGCCGTGGCCCCCGCGCGGATTCAGCGGAAGCAATCCCCGCCCGTCGTAGGGGCGGCCGAGGGCGTCGAGCACCCGGCCCAGCATCTCCGGTCCGACCCGCGGCAGCGGCGGCTGATCGCAGGCCGCGACTTCGCAGCCAACGTGCAGCCCGGCGGTTTCACCGAGCGGCATCAACAACACGCGATGTTCGCGAAAACCCACGACCTCCGCCCGGACCTGGAACCCGACCCGCGTCGAACGAATCTGGCAGAGCTCCCCCAGCCCCACGTTCGGGCCGTCGGACTCGATAATCAGCCCGGCGACACCCGTGACGGCCCCGACGCGCTGGACGGCCGGCAGGTGCCGGACCTGCGTGCGGAGGACGTCAATCAAAGGACCCACCGACCCGGTCATGGGCGCCTCCCGTCGTTCTGCGATGGATGGCGCGCGGCGCTCATGTGGAAGCGAGGCTGTGCTGCAAGCCGGCCAGCTTCGTCTCGAATCGCGCATCGGTCAGCCCGAAGCGGCTGCGCACCTGGCAGTCGCCGGGCCGCAAGGCCGGCGCCGCCGTGACGCGCAGGTTGGGAAACCGGCTGGCCCAAGGCGGCGCCATTTCCACGAGCAGCGCCGCATCGCGCGGTGAGACGAGCAGTTCGATGCCTTCACGTTCGGGAAAGATCTGCGCCAGGGTCTCCTCGCAGATGCGCACGACGGTTTCAGGCGACGGTTCGAAGCCGGCCATGAGCCGGTGGGCCAGATCCACCACCAGCGCCGGCAGAGTGTCGCGCAACTGGCGGAGCAGCGCCGGCTCGATCGCGTCGAGCCGGACAAACAACCCGTCGCGGAGCTGTTCGACCTGCGAACGGAGCTCGACCATTTGTTGATCGCCCTGCGCCCGGCCCGCATCGAAGCCCCGGCGGTACGCCACCTCGGCCTGTTGGGCAAGCTCGATATCCGTGTGGCGTGGCACGGTGGTGCCGGCCAGCGCGGCACCGGCGAGCGGCCGGTCGAAGGAAACAAGCGTGGTGGAGTTCATGGGCGGACGGCGGGTCAGGCCACGAGGCTTTCTCCGCCTTCGGACTCGATGGCGATCTGGCCTTCCTCGTCGAGCCGGCGGACGACCTGGATGATGCTGTCCTGGGCCGCCTCGACGTCCTTGAAGCGCACCGGACCAAGCATCTCGATTTCGTCCTTCAGGCCCTCGGCTGCGCGTTTCGACATCGCGCTGTAGATCTTGTCGCGCAGCGGCTCACTCGCGGACTTCATCGCCGTCGCGAGATGGCCCGAATCGATTTCGCGCAGCACGCGCTGGAGATCCATCGATTGCAGCCGGGTGAGATCCTCGAAGCTGAAGAGCTTCTTGCGAATCGCCGCGCTGAGCGTGGCGTTCCGCTCCTCGAGGCGCGCGAGCAGGTTCTTGCTCAAATCCTTGTCGAGCTCGTTGATCAAATCCGCCACCGCGCGCACGCCGCCACTGTGGTGAAAGGCCGGCCGCGCTTTCATGTCGTAGTGCTTGCCGAGGCTGCGGGCGATCTTGCTCACCAGCTCCAGGGAGGTGCTTTCGATCGTCCCGAGCCGCTCGATGACCTCTTCGCGCAACTCGGGGCCCAGCAGGGAAAACACTTCCGCCGCCTTCGGACTTTCCAGGTACGACAGCAGGAACGAGATCGTCTGTGGCTGTTCGTTCTTCACGAGATTGAAGATCTGCCGTCCATCCAGCTCGGATACATCCTTGATCACGTCGACCGAGGTTCCCGCCAGCGAGCCGAGCCGGCCGACAATGGTCGACGCCTTGTAATCGCCCTTGGCCATTTCCAGCGTGCGTTGCGCATAGGCGAGACCGCCCATGGCGCAACCGGCGCCGCGCGCGATCAGCGGCGAAAATTCATCGATCGCCAGCGTCTGCACCTCCGCCGAAATGAGCGTGATCGCCGACATCTCCCGGCAGATGTGTTCGACCTCCGCATCGTCGAACGGCCGCAGCACCTCGGCGGCCGACTCCGGTCCGATGATGATCAGAAACAGGGCGAGCTTCTGCTGGCGGGTGAGACGGCTGTAATCGAGATCGTTCATGCGACTTCAGTTCTTGCCCGCGGGCGCCGCCCCCGCCGCCACCCAGTCGCGCAGCGTCGCGCTGATGTGGGTGGGCTTCTGCTTGATCAACTCGTTGAGCAGTTCGGGCGTCACCGCGCCGGAATTCGCGACCCGCTGGCCGGGCTCGGCCGGCATCGCGAGCAACTCCATCGGGACCGGCTCGGGCTTCTGCCGCTTCAACAACCGCAGGAAAACGATCAGCATCACCACCGCCCCGATCACCGCGGCCCACGGACTCGCCGCCGCGGTCCAGTCTTGCAGCCGCGTTTCCCCGCTCACCGCACCCGGCGTCCCCCCTGCGGAAACCACCGGCGCCTGGAATTCCAGCTCGTGCAGCGATACCACCGTGGCGACCGCCTGCCCCGGCGCGAGCTTCACGCCCAGCGCGTTGACCACCACCTGGCGCAGCGCGTCCAGCTCGGCCTCGGTCCGTTTCTGCACCTCCGCCGTCGGCTGCCCCGCGGTGCGCGCGTCCGGGGTCGCGGGCGCGGCGGCCACCTTCAGGCGGGGAGCGACGAACACTGCCGCGGAGACATTTTTCAACGTGCCGGGCGCGCGCGTGACGCTCGTCACTGTCCGGTTGATTTCAAAGGTGGTCGTGCGGTTCTTGCGGTTCTGCTCCGAGGTGGAAGGAGGCCGGCCGGCCTCGGCGGCGGCATTCTGGCTCGTTTCCGGGATGTTGGCGCTTACGCCCGCCGCGCCGCCCGTCGCCCGGCCCTCGGTGGTGTTGGTGGTGTCGTCCGTCTGCGTCTGCGACCGAATCACCTGCCCGTCGGGATCAAATTTTTCGGAAGTCAGCGTCGAGGCTTCATTGTCGATTTCGGCCGATACGCGGACGACCGCATTGCCCGGACCGATCACGGCGCCGAGCATCGTCTCGACTTTGTGCGCAAGGTAATCCTCGACCTGCTGGCGAAAACGAATCTGGGACGAGGCGGTGCCGAGGACCGGATCCTGTTTCAACTCCTCCGACAGCGTTCGCCCGCGGTTGTCGATTACGGCGACTTGATCGACCAAGAGTCCCTGCACGGAATTCGCGACGAGGTGGCGGATCGCATTCACCTGATCCGGCTCCAGGCGGCCGCCACCGACATCCACAAACACGGAGGCCGTGGCCTTCACGCCCTGATCGCTCAGCAGCAAACGATTCTCCGGCTGGACAATCATCACCCGCGCCGATTGCACGCCCTGGAGTTGCGCGATGGTGCGGGCGAGTTCGCCCTGCATCGCGCGAATGAAATTGGTGCGCTGGATAAAATCCGAGAGCCCGAACTGTCCCTTGTCGAAAATCTCGAACCCGATGCCTTCGCCACTGGGCAGCCCTTTGCTGGCAAGTTCCATCCGCACCTTGTGCACCGCATTGGCGGGCACCAGCACGGCCGTGCCGCCGGCGGTGATCTGATGCGGAATGCCCTGCGCCTGCAGCGCGGTGATCACCGCCGCCGCGTCCTTTTGTCCGAGCCGCGCGTAGAGCAACTGGTAATCCGGGCGCTGCGACCAAACGACGACGCCGGCGATGCCGCCGAGCACGGCGAACGCGGCCACCGCCAGCGAGACCCGCTGGTTGAGGCCGAGCTGCTTCCAAATTTCCAGGACGGATCGGGCAAGGGCTTTCATGGTGTCTGCGGGAAGGGTTCAGCGCGCGTTCTCATACCTGCATCCGCATCAGCTCCTGGTAGGACTCCACGAGTTTGTTGCGGACCTCGACCATGAGAGTGAACGCGACGGAAGCCTCCTGCATGGCGATGACGCTTTGATGCAATTGTGATCCCTCGCCCAGGAGCACCCGCTGGGTAACCGCGGCCGCCGCATCCTGCTTGGCGTCGACGAAGCCGACGAGCCCATCGAGCACCTGGCCGAATGCCTCCGCCGGTGCGGGTGCGGCCGCACCGGTGATCAGCGGTGGCTTCGGCAGCGGCGCGTCGGTGCGCAGGAGTGCGCCCGTGGCAGAACCGGAAATCGGATTGATGGAACCAAGAGGCGACATGGAGGCGGGGCGTTTCAGGCACGGGGCGCGAACGGGTGGCGGCG
This sequence comes from Opitutales bacterium, assembly GCA_038204695.1. Classification (GTDB taxonomy): domain Bacteria; phylum Verrucomicrobiota; class Verrucomicrobiia; order Opitutales; family Opitutaceae; genus ER46. The sequence goes on from JBBRCR010000333.1 coordinate 5,525, forward strand.
AATCAGCGGCCCATCTCGAGCGTGCGCACGGCCATCTGGCGGGCGTTCTTCACGACCGAGAGATTTGCTTCGTAAGCGCGCGAGGCGCTGATGAGGTCGACCATTTCGAAGGAGAGATTCACATTGGGCATCGCGACGAGACCGTCGGCGCCGGCGTGAGGATGCTGCGGATTGTAAACGTGCTCGCCCGGCGTGGGGTCAGCGGTGATCGACCCGACCTTCACCGACTGAAGCGACGCCCCGCCACCGGCGGCCTGCCGCACGAGCTGGGTCTCGAAGGAGACCAGTTGCCGTTGATAGGGCTGGCCGTTGGGGGTGCGTGTCGTCTGCGCGTTGGCGATGTTCTGCGCGACGATATCGAGCCGGGTTTTCTGCGCATTGAGCGCGCCCGCAGTGACATCGACGCCGGAGATGAGGTTCATGCGTAGGAGAGTTGCCGCTCAGCGTCAGCCGGCAGTGCGGCCGGTGATGGCGAGCTTCAGCTGCTTGAAGTTGTTCGAGACAATCGTGGTCAGATACTCGTGTTCGACCCCGTTGCGGGCCATCGCCAGGAGTTCGCGTTCAATTTCGACCGTGTTGCCGTCGGGCCGGATGCTCCGGGCATGCGGGTCCTCGATCAATGAGGGCTGCGGCGTGGTACTGCGGCGGGCGAGCTCACCGGACTGCAGCTGCGCCCGCAGTTGGGTGGCGAAGTCGGGCGACACATCGAGGCGGCGAAAGCCGGGCGTCTCGGCATTGGCGACGTTTGTGGCGATCGCCTCATGGCGCAGCGCCACGGCATCGAGAAGCTTCCGCGCCACCTGATACGTGTCGGATTGGAAGATGGGCTCGATCATGCAGAGGCGGGTTGAGCAGACCCGGTGCCACCGTTCCGGCGTCGCCTGCAACCGGCTCCGATCCAGCGGCATAAACGTATTCAATAACCGGTTTCACGATCCGGGGTGGCGCCGCCGGAAAAATTTGCCGGGCTGACGGGCGTCCGCCCCGGCCCTCCACCGGCCGGAATCGCGGCCGGGTGATGCGAAGGGACTCAATCCCACGGCGAATGCGCCGATTAATCAAAGATACTCCGTATGAAGGACAGCGAGTTCGCATATATTCGGCAGGTGGTCTATGAACGAAGTCGGATCAACCTCGGTCTCGACAAGCGGCAACTCGTATCGGCCCGACTGGGGAAACGACTGCGCGCGACGGGGCTGGCGACGGTGGGGGAATATTGTGCTCTGCTGCAGTCCGCCGCGGGAGGCAGCGAGCTGCCGCACCTGATCGACGCGATCTCCACCAACCACACGTACTTTTTCCGCGAGCCGGCGCATTTCGATGTGCTGCGCGAGCAGACCGTGCCGGCGCTGGCGAAAGGCCGCGGTCCGTTTCGCGTCTGGAGCGCGGCCTGCTCGTCCGGGGAGGAGCCCTACTCCATTGCGATCACGCTCGCCCGTTCAGGGATGACGCGATCCTGGGAAATCGCCGCCACCGACATCTCGCACCGGGTGCTGGCCAAGGCGACCGCCGCGATTTACAGCCAGGAAAATCTCGCGGCGCTGCCCGGCGACGCGCTGCGCACCCACTTCCAACGCGGCATCGGTCCGCAGGAGGGAAAATTTCGCGTGCAGGCCAGCCTGCGCGAGCGGGTGTCATTTGCGCACCTCAATCTGCTCGAGGGGAACCCCCCGTTCCGCGAACCGTTCCACGCGATTTTTTGCCGCAATGTGATGATCTATTTTGATCGGCCCACCCAGGAGGAACTGATCAACCGACTGACGAGCTGGCTGGTGCCCGGAGGCTACCTCTTTGTGGGACACTCCGAAAGCCTCACTCACCTGCACCACGGCCTGCAGACCACCCTGCCGGCGGTTTACCGCCGCGCCGCGTAAGGCGCGCCCTTTTACCATGTCATCCCGACCCATCCGCGTGTTGATTGTCGATGATTCCGCCGTCGTCCGGCGGCTCGTGACCGCGGCCTTGCGGGCCGAACCCGACATCGAGGTCGTGGGAACGGCCGTCGATCCCTACGTCGCACGGGACCGGATACAGGAATTGCAGCCGGATGTGCTGACGCTTGACCTCGAGATGCCGCGGATGGACGGACTGACGTTCCTGCAGATCCTGATGGCGCAACGGCCGATGCCGGTGATCGTGATGAGTTCGCTGACCAAGGCGGGGTCGGATCACGCCTTGGAGGCACTGCGGCTCGGCGCGTTTGACGTGCTCGGAAAGCCGGCGGGCACCTACTCCTTTGGCGATCTGGGCCCACCACTCATCGCCCGGATTCGGGCCGCCGCCAGCGCGCGTCTGCGGGTGGGCGTTTCCGCCGCCGTGCGGCCACCGCCCGGTCGGGCCGCGACCCGCCGGATCGGCCCGCGCGACATCATCCTGCTCGGGGCCTCGACCGGCGGAACGGAGGCATTGCGCGAGTTGCTCACGGCGTTGCCCGACGGGCTGCCGGGCATCGCGATCGTGCAGCATATTCCCGCGATGTTCTCGAACGCGTTCGCGGTGCGTTTGAACCAGCTTTGCGCATTTGCGGTGCGCGAGGCGGTTGACGGTGACCGGCTCGAACCCGGCCTCGCCCTCGTCGCGCCCGGCGGCTTTCACCTGCTGCTCCAGTGGAACACCAATCATTACCGGGCCCGCGTGGTGAACGGTCCGCCGGTCTGGCACCAGCGGCCGGCCGTGGACCTCCTGTTCAAGTCGATGGCCGATGGCGTGGCCGCCCGGCACGTGGTCGCCGGTGTGCTGACCGGCATGGGGCGCGACGGCGCCGACGGCCTGCGCCGGCTGCGCGATGGCGGCGCCACCACGTTCGCCCAGGACGAGGCGACGAGCGTGGTCTACGGCATGCCCCGGGCCGCCTGGGAAAACGGCGGCGCCCAGCGACAGCTTCCGCTCGACCGCATGGCCGCGTATCTTACCGCGCACTACACGAGCGCGGGCTGCTCCGCTCCGGTTTCCCCATGAGCGATTCCCCCTTACCCCCGGCCAGTCCATGCGGCCCCGGCCCCGCCCCGCCCGCCATCCTGATTGTGGATGACGAGCCGCTGGTGCTCACGGCGTTGAAATTCACCCTCGAGCGGGCGGGTTTCCCCGTGGTGTCCTGCGGCAATCCGCTCACGGCGCTGGCGCTACTCACGCGGCCGTTCGCGGTGATTATCTCCGACCAGCAGATGCCGGATATGCTGGGGCTCGATTTCCTGGTCGAGTGCCGCCGGGCCCAGCCCCTCTCCTCCCGCATCCTGGTCACCGGAATCATGGCGCTGCCGACGATTATCGACGCGATCAACCGGGGCGAAATCTACCGCTTTCTCGCCAAGCCGTGGCTGCGCGAGGAACTCATCGCCACCGTCCAGAATGCCATCCAACGGTACGAACTGCTGACGCGCAACGAGGCCCTGCAGGCGGAGACGCAGGTGCTGAACACGAAACTGCGCGAGGCGAATACGTCGCTCGAGGCCAGGGTCCGCGACCTCGAGGAACAGCGCCAGCGCCTCGACCTGGCCAACCAGCAGCTCGGTGAAAACTACGAGCACTCGCTGGAGTTGTGCCGGCGAATCCTGACGACCTACGACGCGATCCTCGGCGGGCAGGCGAAGCTCCTCGTCGACATTGTCGCCCAGATGGCCGTTCAGGCCGGGTTCACCGAAACCGAGCGCCACACGCTGCGGACCGCCGCCTGGCTTTGCGACCTGGGCATGATCGGAATGCCCCGCGAAGCGATGCGCGCGTTTCGGTCCCGCCCTGACAACCTCACGGCGGAGGAACAAGCCATGCTCCAGTGTCATCCGCCCTATGGCCAGACGCTCGCCGCGCTGGTCGACGACAGCGTCGAGCTGGGCGAGGTGATCCGCGCCCACCACGAACGGTATGACGGTCGTGGATACCCGGATGGCCTCTCCGGCGATGCGATTCCCTGGCCCGCGAGATGTCTGGCGGTCGCGGTGGGATTCGTCGAGTGCGGGAGCGGGAAGCGCGAGGCGATTGAGATTCTGCTCGCCCGATCCGGCACGTATTACGATCCCGAGGCTGTGCGGCTGTTTCTGAAGGTGAGCAACCTGGTGCAGCCGCCACACCCGGTGCGGCAAATCTACCTGCACGAACGGGAGCCGGGCGTGGTGCTCGCCAGCAAGACTTACAGGCCTTGACCCCCCGGCACGATCGCCAAGCTCCGCAGCCCCAATCGCGTCACGCCCCCCCACGAGCGC
>JBBRCR010000334.1:0-9722 GCA_038204695.1 Opitutales bacterium
GAGAAGGCCGGCAGCTTCGACGTGGACAAGGTGCGGGCGGCGTGGAAATCGGGCGTGTCCTTCGATGGACCCGCGGGGAAGGTCACGACGCAAAAGAACATGCACCTGACGAAGAATGTATTCATCGGCGAGACGAAGGCCGATGGACAATTCAAGATCCTGAAGTCCTTCAACGACGTTTACGGTGAACCGTGGCTCAAAGGAAAATTCAAAACCAAGGGCTCCGTCGCGACGAACGAGTAGACCCTTCAGAGTGAGTGAGACGGTGAGAGTGAAAGTGTCACGCGCAGCGGCGGTCGCTGCGCGTCACTTTCAACTCTAACTGCTACGGAATCAGCCCTCGTGAGTCGGGGGGCTGCGGGCGGGCTAAAAAAAACAGCCCGCCTTTTTCATTGTTGGCAAAGTTCCTGCATCCCGCGTCGTGCTCGTGAAACCCCTTCCCGTCATCCTTGGCATTTTGTTTTCGTCCTGGCTCGCTGGCAGCGCCGCCGCGGCCGATGCGCCGCGGCACACGCTCGTGCAAGCGATCCTCGCTGAAGACGACGCGCAGAAGCGCACCCTGATCGCCTCGCTCGCCGGGCAGGATGACGAGGCGACCCCCGCGCTGCTGACGGCATGGCGTTCCGATCAGCTGTTCATTCATGTGTCGGCAAACGGTGCAAAAACTCCGGTGCAACTCGTCGGACCGAAAGACGCCCAGGACGCTCAGGCCGCCCTTCGCGTCGATAATGGCGAACCGTTGCGCGATGCAAACGGCCGGCCGCTCCGTCTGGTGGCAGGGGATCTCACGGCAGTCGAGCACGACGCCGCGCTCCGTCGGGCGATGAAAAGCGTATTCGATCTGGCGGAAGTCGCGGCGCGCGAGCCCGCGAAGCGGCGGCAGGCAATCCAGGCGATCGGCTTCGCGCAGAATGCAGACAAACTTCCCGCGCTCGACGCGCGACTCGCGATCGAACGCGATCCCAAGGTGCGCATCGCACTGCGCGAAGCCCTTGCGCTGATTCGGCTCAAGGACGCCAGCGATACCGTGAAGCTTCGAGCACTCAGCGAGCTTCAGGAACTGCGCTCGCTGGCCAGCTATGATTTGATTCAGGCCGCATTGAGAAACGCCGAGACGGCGCGCAACAAAGAGGTCGCGGCGGCCTGCCGGGCAACATTGAAGGCGATCGACGCGCATCGATCATCAGTTGATTTCTTTGGCACGCTTTTTCGGAGCGCGAGCCTCGGCAGCATTCTGCTCGTGGTGGCGCTCGGCCTCGCGATCACGTTCGGCCTGATGGGCGTAATCAATATGGCGCACGGCGAAATGATCGCCGTCGGAGCGTATACAACCTATGTCATGCAAGCCGTCTTCGGGGCCGGCGTGACGATTCCGTGTTTCGGATTGAGCCTGGCAATTCCGGGGCTGCATCTCGGCGGCTGGGCCTACCAGGGCTATTTTCTCGCGGCGATTCCAGCGAGCTTTCTGGCCGCCGCGCTCGTGGGCATTGGACTCGAACGCGGGGTGATTCGCTTCCTATATAGACGGCCGCTCGAGAGCCTGCTCGCCACCTGGGGCGTATCGCTGGTGCTGCAACAGGTGCTTCGGCTCACCTTCGGCGCGAACAACGTGCAAGTATCCAGCCCGCAGTACTTGAGCGGCAATTGGACGATAAACGATATCATCATCGGCTGGAATCGCGTCTTCGTGATCGGGTTCGCGCTCTTGATCGTGCTCGGCGTGTGGCTCCTGCTGACCAAGACACCGCTCGGGCTGCTGATTCGCGCGGTGATGCAAAATCGGACGATGGCGTCGTGCATGGGCGTCCGCACCGAGCGCGTGAACATGCTGACTTTTGGACTCGGCAGCGGGCTGGCGGGACTCGCGGGTGCATTCCTCAGCCAAATCGGCAACGTGGGCCCTTCGCTCGGCCAGAGCTATATAGTCGACGCGTTCATGACCGTGGTCGTGGGCGGCGTAGGCAATCTTTTCGGCACGGTGATCAGCGCGTTTGGAATCGGCGGATTGGATCAAGTGCTCCAGCAATACCTGCCGACCTGGGCTCCCGGGCTCGCTGGTTTTCCGCTGATCGGAAGTTTTCTGCAGAACCTCGCGCAGGACTCCTCTGTGTTCGGAAAGATTCTCGTGCTCGCACTCATCATCCTGTTTCTGCAATGGCGGCCCGCCGGGCTTTTCGCCACGCGCAGCCGGAGTTTGGACTAACCAGCCACATGAGTCTGCTCGCTCCCCGCACTCACTCCCCCGCCCGTCGTCGCATCGAGACGATCACGGTGGCCGTGTTTGCGCTATTGCTCCTCGTCGTTTTCCCGCTGCTCAACTCGTCCGGCGTGCTCAGCCACTTCACGCTCAACCTTTGGGGCAAATATCTCTGCTACGCCCTGCTCGCGATCTCGGTCGATCTGCTCTGGGGCTACACGGGGCTGCTGAGTCTCGGGCAGGCGCTCTTCTTCGCGCTCGGCGGCTATATGCACGGCATGTATCTCATGCGGATGATCGGCGACCTCGGGCAGCACAAGCAGCCGATTCCGGATTTCCTCGTGTTTCTCGGATGGACGGAGCTGCCCAGTTTCTGGAAACCATTCGCGAGTTTCCCGTTTGCGCTGACGATGGCATTTCTCGTTCCCGGATGGCTGGCGTACGCATTTGGATTTCTCGCGTTCCGTTCGCGCATCAAGGGCGTGTACTTCTCGATCCTGACGCAGGCGCTCACCTACGGGGCATCACTCATGTTTTTCCGCAATAATCTGCTGTTGGGCGGAAACAACGGGTTCACCGATTTCAAGTTCCTCCTGGGCTACGATCTGCTCGCCGCCCGCACGCAGCGCGCGTTGTTCATGGCCACCGCCGCCACCCTGCTCGCGGTGTATGTCGGCTGCCGCTGGCTCAGCGGCACGAAATTCGGACTCGTGCAGCGGGCGATTCGTGATGGCGAGAATCGCGTGCTCTTCAGTGGGTATTCGACTCCGCATTACAAGCTTTTCGTATTCGTGCTCGCCGCCGCAATCGCCGCCGCCGGTGGTGTGCTCTACGTGCCGCAGGTCGGCATTATCAATCCGAGCGAAATGACCCCGGACAAATCGCTCGAGGCCGTCGTGTGGTGCGCGGTGGGCGGACGCGGCACGCTCGTGGGCCCGATCATTGGCGCCATCAGCATCAACGCGCTGAAGAGCTACGCCACGCGGGCGTTTCCGGATCTCTGGCTGCTGATCCTTGGCGGAATGTTTATTGTTATCGTGCTCTTTTTGCCGGGCGGCCTGGTCAGCCTGCCGGCGCGGGTCAAGGCCGCGTATGAAAGGTTGCGCAAAACCGCGCCGCCATCCGAGCCATCCGCCGTCGCCGCCCCACAGCCAGCCGTCGTCAAAGTGTAGACCAAACCAAACACCCGATCTCCCGTGCCGCACCCACTGCTCAGCGTAGAAGACGTTTCCAAAACCTACGATGGGTTCAAAGCCATCTCGAACCTCACGTTCTATCTGTACGAAGGTGAACTGCGCACCGTCATCGGGCCGAACGGCGCCGGCAAATCGACGTTCTTCGATCTCATCACGGGGCGCGCCCAGCCGGACAAAGGGAAGATCGATTTTGGCAGCGCCACCTCGAAGAGCCATGACCTTACCGCGTTGAGTGAATACGAAATAAACCGGCTGGGCATCGGCCGGAAATTCCAGACGCCCAGCGTCTATACAGAGCACAGCGTCTGGGAAAACCTGGTGCTTTCGCTGCGGGGCCCGCGGGGGATCTTCGCGGCGCTCTTTCACCGGCTCTCTTCCACTCAGTGCAATCAACTCGACGACATTCTGCAGCTGATCCGTCTCGACGCGAAACGGGAATGGAAGGCCGGACTGCTCGCGCACGGTGAAAAGCAGTGGCTCGAGATTGGGATGCTGCTCGCGCAGGATCCGCAGGTGCTGCTCATCGACGAACCCGCCGCCGGCATGACCGACGAGGAGACGCATCGCACGGGCGAACTGCTGCTGTCGCTCGCTGGCAAACACAGTTTGATCGTGGTCGAACACGACATGACCTTTGTACGCCAGATCGCGCGGGATGGCCAAGTGACCGTGCTTCACCAGGGCACCGTGCTGTGTGAAGGAAAATTCGACGAGGTGCAGTCCAACCCCACCGTCCGCGAGGTCTATCTTGGTCGCGGCAAACCCGGGACACGATGAATAGGACAGACGACAGACGACAGCTGACAGACGCCGGCGGACAACGGACGGAGATCAGAGGCCAGAACTCCGAGCCGCTGCTACAGCTGTTGGCGATCGAGACGTTCATCGGCGGCTCGCGCATATTGCGCGGCGTCAATCTGGAGATACGTGCCGGCGAAGTCGTCGCGCTCATGGGTCGAAACGGCGTGGGCAAAACCACGACGCTGCGTTCGATCACAGGGGTACTGCCGATTCGCAGCGGCAGCATTCAGTTTGCCGGTTCCCGCATTGATCGTCTCGCGCCCGATGAACGTGCGCGCGCTGGCATTGGCTACGTGCCGCAGGGCCGTGACATCTTTCCGCACCTCACGGTGGAAGAGAACCTGCACGTGGGACTCGTGGTACACGGTCGTCGAGGCGGCGGCGCCAAAGCGGCGCTGGAGCGCGTATTCGCGCTATTTCCCATCCTGCACGAAATGCTTTCCCGCAAAGGCGGCGTGCTCTCCGGCGGCCAGCAACAGCAGCTCGCGATTGGCCGTGCCCTGCTGACGAATCCAAAACTGTTAATCCTCGATGAACCGACGGAGGGCATTCAGCCGTCCATCATCGATCAGATAGGCGACACGTTGAAGAAGCTGAAAACGGAAGGGTTCGCACATCATTACTCGGAGGAAATCCAGCACGCCATCCAGGTGCTGAAGGCGGAGGGAAAACTCGCGATTCTGCTGGTGGAACAGTTCGTTGATTTTTGCCGCGAGGTCGCCGATCGGTTTTACGCGATGGACCGCGGCGCCGTCGTGGTCTCCGGCGCGATCAGCGCACTCACCGACGACGTCGTGAAGATACATCTGCAGGTGTGACGCGCGCGAAGTAGTGAGTAGCGAGGAGCGAGCATTTCAAAACACCCGGACAGCAACGCACCGGTTATCGATTTCCTGATAGCATCAGCTCCGTTCTACTCGCTACCCGCTACTCACTACTCGCAACTGTTTCCATGCACCTCACCCCTCGCGAACGCGAAAAACTGCTGATTGTGGTCGCTGCGGATCTCGCGCGGCGGCGAAAGGCTCGTGGCGTGAAACTCAATTACCCCGAGGCCATCGCAATCATCACCTACGAAATCATGGAAGGAGCCCGCGACGGAAAGACAGTCGCCGAGTTGATGAGCTTTGGCACGACGATCCTCCAGCCAGGCGACTGCATGGAAGGTGTGCCTGACATGATTCACGACGTGCAGGTCGAGGCGACGTTCCCGGACGGCACGAAACTGGTCACCGTGCACAATCCGATCCGCTGAGGCCGCGGTTCACGCGTGCCCGAAGCATAACATAAAACAAAATACCGACTCCGATGGTTCCCGGTGAAATCATTCCCGCTCCCAATACATCGAGGCTCGATGCCAATGTCGGCCTCCCGAGTGTCGCCCTGGATGTCGTGAACACCGGCGACCGTCCCATCCAGGTTGGTTCGCATTTTCATTTCTTCGAAACGAACGAAGCGCTCGATTTCGATCGCGCAGCGGCGCGCGGCTTCCGGCTTAACATTCCGGCCGGCACGGCGGTTCGCTTCGAGGCCGGAGATACGAAACGCGTGGAGCTGGTGGCGCTTGCCGGCACCCGCGAAGTGTTCGGACTGAACGCGAAGATCAACGGCAAGCTCGATCAACTGTCCCCGCGAGGCCGCCATTCGAAATCAAAATGAGTCTTTCGCTCTCCCGCCGCCAGTACATCGAGATGTACGGTCCAACTGTCGGTGACCAGGTCCGGCTCGCCGACACCGACCTTTTCGTCGAGGTCGAACGCGACCTGATTGCCGAGGGCGGAGGCTATGGCAACGAGATCAAGTTCGGTGGCGGCAAGGTCATCCGCGACGGCATGGGTCAGTCCCCCACCGCGTCCGACGCCGAGTCGCTCGATCTCGTCATCACCAACGCGCTCATCCTCGATCCACTGCTCGGTATCATAAAAGCGGATATTGGCGTGAAGCATGGCCGGATTGTCGGGATCGGGCACGCCGGCAACCCCGGCATTCAGAGCGGGCTCGGCTCGATTTACCCGGATCCGAAAACGAAGAAGAAGAATCCGATGATCGTCGGCGCCGGCACCGAGGCGCTCGCCGGAGAGGGTTGCATCGTCACCGCCGGTGGCATCGACAGCCACATTCACTTCATCTGTCCGCAGCAAATCGACGAGGCCATCAGCTCGGGGATCACGACGATGCTCGGCGGCGGCACGGGACCGGCTCATGGCACTCTGGCGACGACCTGCACGCCCGGCGCCTGGAACCTGCACCGCATGCTCGAGGCCGCCGAAGCTTACCCGATGAATCTGGGTTTCCTCGGCAAGGGCAACTGCTCCACGCCGAAGCCACTGCGCGAACAGGTGCTTGCCGGCGCGATCGGTTTGAAGCTGCACGAAGACTGGGGCACCACGCCCGCGGCGATCGATACGTGTCTTGGCGTAGCGGATGACCTCGATGTGCAGGTGGCGATTCACACCGACACGTTGAACGAGGCCGGTTTTGTCGAGGCGACACTGCGCGCGTTCAAGGGCCGGGCGATTCACACGTATCACTCCGAAGGCGCGGGCGGCGGTCATGCGCCGGATATCATCCGCGTTTGCGGCGAGCCGAACGTGCTCCCCTCCTCCACGAACCCCACGCGTCCTTTTACCGTGAATACGATCGATGAGCATCTCGACATGCTCATGGTCTGCCATCATCTCGACGCCAAAATCCCGGAAGACGTGGCGTTCGCCGAATCCCGCATTCGGCCGGAGACGATCGCGGCGGAGGATCGGCTGCATGATTTGGGCGCGATTTCGATGATGTCGTCGGACTCGCAGGCGATGGGCCGGATTGGCGAGGTGATTTGTCGCACGTGGCAAACCGCGCACAAAATGAAGACGCAGTTCGGAAAACTTACTGCGCCGCCAGCTGCTGAAACGGCGTCGTCCGCCCGTGCGGCGCGCAGCCGCAAACCTGTTGAAGCAATTCGCCAGGCCGCCAGTGGACATGAGGCAGCGGACAACTTTCGCGTGCTGCGCTATCTCGCCAAATACACCATCAATCCCGCAATCACGCATGGCATCTCCCACGTCGTTGGCTCGCTTGAAGTTGGCAAGCTCGCGGACCTCGTCGTTTTCAAACCCGCGTTGTTCGGCGTGAAGCCGGAGCTTATTTTGAAAGGCGGATTCATCGCGTGGGCCAACATGGGCGATCCGAATGCATCGATCCCGACGCCCCAGCCGACGTTTTATCGTCCGCAGTTTGGCGCCGCCGGGAAAGCACTGGCCCGGACGTGCCTCACGTTCGTCAGCGAGGCGTCACTCACGAGCAAGACGGGGCCGAAGCAGCTCGGACTCGCGCGCGAACTCGTCGCGGTGAAGGGCTGCCGCACGATCGGCAAGCGCCACATGGTCCACAATGACGCGATGCCGAAAATCGAGGTTGATCCGGAAACGTATACGGTGAAAGCCGACGGCGAACACCTCACCTGCGAACCCGCGAAAGTGCTGCCGATGGCGCAGCGTTATTTTCTGTTTTGAGCGTGGCGATGGCCAGATCTCGGTCGCCACGGGAGCAGCTGCAGTAGCGAGTAGCCTCTCGCGGTGCGCGGTTGAACCTCCGCTACCTTGCCTTGTTCACCAGCGTCCGTACTTTTCCCGGCATGACGAAGACCGTCGAAGCCATTTATGAAAACGGCGTGCTAAAACTCCCCGAACCGTTGCCACTTCCCGAGCGCACCCGGGTTCTTGTTACAATCGAGGCGTCGTCGGCCGTGGCGGAAGACGGAGAGCGCCGGCTATGGCTCGATCATTCGGCGTCAACGCTCATAAACACGTGGGACAATACAGCCGACGACGTCTTCAATGAACTTCGACCGAAGTGAAGTCGTCTTGCTGCCGATTCCGTTTACCGATCTGACGAGCCGAAAAGTGCGGCCTGCAGTGGTGATTGGCCACAGCGATCGCAGTGACGACTTGTTCGTCGTTCCAATTTCGTCGCAGCTACAAAATGTCGATGTTCTCCTGAACGACTGGCACGCGGCTGGCTTGAATGTGGCGTGTGGTATCAAATCTCAGATCGCGACAATCGAAGCGAGACTCGTCCTCCGATCCGTTGGCAACCTATCCCAAGGAGATAGTGCGGCCCTCGAGCGCGCGCTGCGCAACTGGCTGCACCTTTGACCAATCGTCCGTGCTCGAACTTATTCACGCGCCGGTCGCGACCCCGGACGAGAGGCTGCCGATAACACCACTGTTGGCCGATCGCATCACCCTCACGAAGCGGCTTTGGCGGGGCAGGGCCGAGGATAATACCGAGTTCGGTTTTGAACTCGAAGCGCCGCTCAAACACGGTGACACGTTTTTCGAAACGATGACCGCCCGCTATGTCATCCAGCAAATTGCCGAGCCCGTACTTGAACTCTCGTTACAGATCGCTCCATCGGCCGCCGCCGGCATCGGCTGGGCGATTGGCAACCTGCATCTCGAACTTGCGGCGGAGCCGACGCGGCTGCTCGCCCCCAACGAACCGGTCGTTCGAAATTTGCTCGCACGCCTCCAGGTGCCGTATCGGGAAACCACGGCAATCTTTCGGCCCGGTCGGTTTGCCCGGGGCAACTCGGGCGCAGACGAACTCGGGCGCAGCCATCGCCATTAACCGGCCATGATCGCGCCACTCGCTCCAATTTCCGATGTTGGTTGGCTGATCGGACTGCTCCAGGCGGGTGATTCATTCTATCCCACCGGCAGCTATGCGCACTCTTTCGGGCTCGAAGGCCTTGTGCTCGAAGGCGTGGTCCACGATCGCGAAACGCTGCGACAATTCCTCCTTCGCGCCGTGCTGCCATCATTGCAGCATTCTGAACTGCCGCTCGTGGCGCACGCCTGGCGCGCATTCGGCGAACCGGACTGGGCCAAAATCGGCGAGCTGTGCATACTGTCGTCGGCGTTGAAATCCGCCCGCGAAGGCCGGACCGCATCCGAGAATATTGGACATCAACGTGCGACGTTGCTGGCGACGTTGCGCAACGCGCCACTCGCGGTTGAATTTCTCCAACGCGCCGCCGATCATGGCTGGCTCTGCACCACGCCGGTTGCCGCCGCGCTCGAAGCGCGTGCCATCGGCGCGCCGCTCGAAGCGGCGCTCGTGAGCGTCTGCTACGCGAATGTCGCGTCCATCCTGGCCGCTGCGATGAAGCTTCTGCGGCTCGGCCAAAACGGCGCGCAATCGCTGCTCACCGAAATCCTCTCCGCCACTCCGCCAATTGTTGCAGCGGCGGCCACGACCCCACTCGACGAGATCGGCTGGTTCAATCCCTGGCTCGACATCGCCGCCGCGCGTCATGAGACGGCCGATGCGCGGATGTTCATTTCGTAAGAGTAGCGGGTAGCGAGCATCCAAACCACCGCGCATTGCACGCCTTTCCTACTCACTTACCACTCCCGGCTCCTCACTCCTCGCTCCTCACTCCTCACTCCTCGCTCCTCACTCCTCACTCCTCGCTCCTGACTCCTGGCTCCTGACTCCTGGCTCCTCCCCCCGCTCCTTCCTACCATGACTCGTCC
>JBBRCR010000335.1:0-9694 GCA_038204695.1 Opitutales bacterium
GGGTGAATGCATAGTAGGTCGAGTTCTTCGAATATGTGAGCTCACCAAAAGCCTGGATCCGATCATTGAACACATGCTCGAAAGAGGTGTAGTTGCTCAGATAATCATACGCCGGCATGATCGCATAAGTAGGGGCGAAGTTATACCGGTTCTCATTGCCGATGAGGGCTGAGTTCGGGTTGGCGGGATTGGCCGGGGCCGGCGCGAAACCGGCGAGCGTGGGAGCCGCCGTGGGTTCGCCGCCGCGCACGACATAGCTCCAGCTACTGACCGTGGACGCGACGTCGGGGAAGGGCACCCCGATGGAAGCAGCTTGCGTGCGGGTGAACGTCAGATTGGCGGGCCAGTTCGCGGTCGAGTTCAGATTGGCGCCTTTGTTTGCGCCGAGATAGCTGTAGTCAGTCGACTTGGTACCGTAATCGCTCAGAAAATTGGAGTTCGCCGTCTTGGCGGAGACCGCGGTCATGATGCGGGTCTTCTCGTTACCCATGCCGGCCACGAGACTAAGTTCGACCGTGCCGGAATCCTTGGCGTCACTATTCAACGTATTTCCATAATATGCGCCGACGGACAGGCCGGAGTAGTTTTTCTTCAGCTTAATGTTGAGTACGCCCGTGATTGCATCGGAGCCGTAGATTGCCGAAGCGCCGTCCTTCAGCAGTTCAACACTCTCGATTGCAGCGACGGGAAGGCTGTTGAAGTCGAATATGGAGCGGTTGGCGCTGTTGGTCAGCGCATATGGCACGGCACGCCGGTTGTTCACCAGCGTCAGGAAACGCTGCGAGCCGAGGCCGCGGAGGTTGGTCGTCGCCGCACCCCGCAGAAAGCTACTGGTTTGGTAGATCGAGTTAGCGGTGCCGGAATTGAACGGCATGCTCTGGATGAAATCACCAATGTTGGTATAGCCTTTGGCCTCGATGTCTTCGAGGCTGTAGGTCGCCACCGGCGCCGGGGTCTCGTAGTCAAGCCGCTTGATTCGCGACCCGGTCACCTCGACCTTTTCGAGCTTCGTGGCTCCTTCGCGATCCGGAGTCAAATTGGCGGCACCCGGTTTCAGTGGCGGCTGGGCGACGGCAAAGCCTGTACCCAGCAGAGCGACAAGACAATAACGCGCAGCCGCAATCGCGGCTGGCAGCAGCGGTTTGTTCATAGTTGGCCTGGATTGATGGTCATCCGGCGGGCACCTCGCGCCTCGCCGGTTACGTTGGCACGGAATGACACCGGTGGGGCCGAAACATTTGCAATCGGAAAGGCGCGTTGGACCACTCAAGCAGCGCGGCTTGCGTATTGTATAAGAAAGCCGGCGGCGACTGCAAAATGCACGCAGCCGTCGAGAGGAGAAGGTGGCTCCGGAACAGAGGGCGTTCTTTTGCTGGAGAAAGCGGCGGATTTCGCGACCACGGCCTGCGGCGCGAAAGCCGCAAAGATATGGGCGCGGTTTGAGTTGAGAACCCCACAATCATACAAACGCCGGTGCCGGTTGCCCGAGTAGGTCGTCTGTCGGTCACAGCTATATATAGCATAGCTCGACGGCGCTGGTTTCGTAACTCGATCCCGCCGCAACGCTGCCATCATTCAATTGTCGCCATCTGTGAGCAGCGAAACATCGCCCGAGGGGGTCAGGTTTTAACTTTTTCAGTGAGTTGCTCAATGAAGGACTGATTTCGGCCAAGGTGATGGCGGAACGCGCTGACGTACTGGCTGACCGCGACGGGCGTGCCCATCTGAAGTTGCTCGTTTAGCCATCGGTTGTTCGCGTGCGTCGATTGCTTGAGGTGGGCAGCAATCGCAATTTTCCAAGGCGCAGACTTTCGATCAGCGAGACAGTCGGCGGTGCTCTTTGCCAGGCGACGCAGCGCCTGCTCGAGAGCGAGGAGCCAGCGAGCCTCGCTCACTACCTTCGCCCCTTCAACTTCCCACGCGCGTGTGTTCGGCGCCAAGTCATAATCCTTGACCAGGCGTGCCTTGAATCCGTCGCTGCCGATGGCCCAGCCTTTGCTCAACGAAACGTACGCTTCGTTCTTGCCGGCCGGTCCTTCTGCTGCCTGCCAGGCCAGATACTTCGCGTAGCCCTCCTTGCCCCGCGCAGAATCGACCAGCCCGCTCGCCGCCAATGCCGTTTCCACATGGAGGAAATCCGGGCGCCTTTTTTGATGGAGAAACCAGTAACTCGAATGCTGATACGACAGCAGGTTCACCGGCTCGACTATGCCGGCGCGGACTGGGTTGAGGTGGATGTAATCGCAAACCGTCCCGAGGGGCTCGCCTTCCTCGACCAGTAAACTCTTATACCGGCTTTGGAAGACATGGCCGTGCTCATGGCGGTAGCGGTTGAAGCGGTTGGCAAAGGTGCTCTGCAGCCACTGCATTCCCGCTGCGAGATTCCCCGCGGGGGTTTCCACGGCTAGATGGTAGTGGTTCGACATAACCGCGAAGGCGTGGAGCAGCCAGTCGGCTCGCTCGCACGCCTCGAAAAGACAGTATTGGAAAGCCGACCGCGTGGCGGCGTCCGCGAAAATCCACGTTCGGTAGTTGCCCCGATTGATCACGTGGTAAATTGCGCCTGGGAATTCGAGCCGAAGTTTGCGTGCCATCCTCCAGCAAGCACTGGGTCGCGGACGTTTCGCCAGCACCGCAACACCCAAAATTTGGGTATGCTCACTCTGGGCACGCGTCGACCGGCGTCGACCAACTGAAAGAGTTAAAACCTGACCCTCTCGTCATGACCGACCCTCTCGTCATGACCTGACCCTCTCGTCATGACCCTGACCCGGTAATGAAAAAGAGCGCTGTTCTCCTCTTGGGCCGTCCCGCGCGTGCGGACGTTCATCTGGTCAATCGCAGCGGCCAGGAGGATCACGCCGCCCCTGATGGCGTGCCGCCCGAATGGCAGGAGCCTATTCCAGCGCGTCGCGGATGCTGCGCAACAAAGCCGGATCGGTGGCGACTCCGAGCACACCATTCACGACAAACTGGACGCCAATGCAGAGGATGATAAATCCCATTACCTTCGAGAGCGCATTCATGCCATTGGCGCCAATGACGCGGACGACACTCTCCGAAAGCCGCAGGGTGCCGTACGTGATGAGCGCGACGATCAGGATGCCGAGGATGATCGCGACGTAATCCAGCCACTGTTTGGCCAGGGACGTAAAGCCGACCGTCACCGCGATGGAACCTGGGCCGCTCAGCATCGGCATCGCCAGTGGCGAAAACGAAACGTCCCTTTTTTTGCGCGCTTCCAGTTCGGCCGGGTCATTCGAAGGCGACTTCGGGGCGCCCATCAACATGCCAAATCCGAGCGCCGCGACGAGCAGCCCGCCAGCAATGCGCAGACCTGGAATGGACAGACCAAAAAAGCTCATGATGAAAGTTCCGCCGACCAGGAAGCACACCAGGATTGCAATCATATATACACACGCCATCCGGAGTTGCTGCAGTCGCCGCTCCCGGGTGTCGCCTTCGGTGATGGCGAGAAACGTGGGCGCCGACGCGAGCGGATTGATCAAGGGCAGCAGGGCGATCACCGTACCCAGGATCAATTCCCAGAAATGGCTGACGTTCGGCATGGCACCACGAGCCTTAACGGCAACCCGAGGAAGGGAAACACTCTTTCACGGGCCGGGCGGACGGCGATGCTTTGGCCCTTGGCAAGCCACCTCCCCCGGGGCACTTCATTTTGCCGTAAAGACCATGAACGCCCCCGGCAGCACCGCGAACCAGTCTCCCCGGGTCACCATGCGCACGGTCGCGATACGGGCGGGCGTCAGCGTTCAGGCCGTATCGCTGGCCCTGCGCAATCACCCCAGCATTGCGCCGGAGACCCGCCGGCGTATTCAGAAGCTTGCGACGGACGCGGGCTACGTCCCGGATCCGAGCCTGGTCAAGTTGATGCACCACCTGCGGGCCACCCGCGGCCAGAAGCTGGCGGCCAATGTATGCGCACTCACCACGCGGGCTCCCGCGTCCCGGGAGGCGTTCTGTGACCTTCTGCTCGAAGGCGTGATCGCCGCCGCCGGACTGGCCGGCTTCGCCGTCCAGGTGATCCATGTGGACGGTGATGGCATTTCACGTCCGACGCTACAGCGCATGCTGCGCACCCGCGGCGTGGAAGGGCTGGTGCTTCTGCCGATGGCCACGGTCGGTGGCTTGGACGATCTGCTCGACTGGCGGGAATTCTCGGTGGTGTCCGCGACCCTCTCCGTCACGAGTCCGCGATTCGACTGCGTGGCGGCCAACCATTTTGCCAACGTATTCAATCTTTGCTCACGCCTGCGGGAAGCAGGATACCGGCGTCCGGGGCTGGTGGTTCACCGCCGGCACGATGAACGCTGCGGATTCAACATCACCGCCGCGCACGGATGGCATGGGATTTATGGCGACTTGGGATTGGTGCGCGCCCACCTCTGCGAGCGCCTCGAATCCGCCGCGCTGCGTCGCTGGCTCGCGGCCGAATCGCCCGATGTGCTCCTGGCGGAACACGACGATCTGGCCCAGGAACTGGGAGGCATGCGGCCGATCATCGGCACACGCCCCATCGTTAGCTGTTCCGCCCGTCCGCAGGCCGATGGACGTTTTCCCTTTCCCGGAAACCACGACAAGCCACGTCGGATCGGTGCGGTGGCGGTGGAAATGCTGACGCGCATGATCGCCGTCGGCAAACGGGGCGTGCCGGAGGATCCCCACATGACGGTCATCAACGGCGAATGGGTCGGTGGCGCCATGTCGAAGAAACGTTGAGCGCGGCGGGCGGACGCTGTTCCGCCTGCCTGGAGTGGCATGGGCGTCCCGCCCCAGTCGTTGGCGCTTTGCGTCAATTTACGGGCGGACGCCCGTGACACCCAGAACATGGGCGAGACGCCCATGCCACGCCGAGCACGGCCGGCACAGGGAATCCAGTGCACCGAAACGGGATTGAGTAACCCGACGGCATCGTGCCACGGTGGCGGCGCATAGCACGTTCGCACACCTTCGCTCCGGCGGCTGCGCAGCCCGCCGGAGCCCAACCGCGCGAGCAGGCAGCCTCGTCACCCCATCCCATCACTCCCGTCAACGCTTCACCACAACGCATTCGCCCGTGAAACACCTCTCTCCCTCCTGTGATCGTCGTCAGTTCATTCGCGCGGGCGCGACGGCCCTGCTCGGCGCGGCCCTGCGGCCAACCGCCAGCGCGGCCAGCACTGTGGCCGGCGCAAACGCCAAAGTCGCGATCGTACCCTGCACCGGGTACGGACGCGAATTGCCGACGGCGATGGCGCGCAGTTTCGATCTGCTCGGCGGCCTCGGCGGGTTGCTGAACGGCAAGACCGTGACCATGAAAATCAATCTGACGGGCTCCAAGTTCCACCAAGTCTACGGCCGGCCGGTCGGCGAAAGTTACATGACGCATCCGGCGACGGTCGTGACCGTGCTTTCCGCCTTTTTTGCCGCCGGGGCGCGCCGCGTCCGCCTGGTCGAATCAACCAACCTGCGCCAACCTCTGGAGAAGACACTCGTGGACGCCGGCTTCGATGTGAATGCGCTGAAGGCGCTCGGCCGTGTCGAGTTCGAGGATACGCGTAATCTGGGAACAGCCAAATCCTACGCCTCGCTGAAAGTTCCGAGCGGCGGACTCTTGTTCGACCGCTTCGAGTTGAACCGCTCGTATGCCGACACCGACGTCCTCGTGTCGCTCTGCAAACTCAAGACGCACGGCACGACGGGGATCACGCTGACGATGAAAAACCTGTTCGGGGTAACCCCGAATGCGCTGTATGGCGACGATGCCCCCTCCGAGAATGGCGTCCGCGGGCGGGGGCGGCTCCACAAGCTGAACGAGGTGGAAGCGCGTGAAAGCGGAGTGTCGTTCGATCCGCCCGGCGCCAGGGAGGATTTTCACGTGCCCAATGACGGCGGCTACCGCGTGCCGCGGATCGTGACGGACATCTGCGGTGCACGCCCGATTCACCTCGGTATCATCGATGGAATTACAACGTTGAACCGCGCCGAGGGCCCGTGGGTGCGCGGCACGCCGCAGAAAATTGCGACTCCTCGCGTGCTGATTTGCGGTTTCAATCCCGTCGCCACCGACACCGTGGGCACCGCCGTGATGGGCTTCAGCAACATCCGGGCGCCGCGCGGAACCGCGCCTTTCCTCCCGGGGGACAATCACCTCGTGATGGCGGAGCAGGCCGGCCTTGGCCCGTGTGAGCTCTCCCGAATCGAAGTCGTGGGCCAGCCGATTGAGAAGGTCCGCAGCCGGGAATTTCCGGCGCTGGTGACGAGCTGAATTGTACCGGCAGGTCTGGCGTTTCGCTCAGGTCCCATCAGGCGGCGCCCACAACTCCGGGCCCCGCGAGGAGCGGAGCGCCAAGCCCTATCTATCGCACGAGCGAGATGCCGGCGCGCAACGTTTCGGCTTTTTCGCGATACGAGAGCAGACTTTCGCCGTAACCGTTGAAATATTGAAACAGCAGGTAGGTCTCGAAATGCAGCAGCTTCGTGCGAATCGGAAACGTGAGATCGAGTTGGACGCTCGTGTGATCAAAATCCTTCCCCGTGAAGAGTCCGAATCCCGCGGGACGGATTACGGACTGGACAAGGGAAGGTCTGGCCGTGAGCTGCACCGGCCACGATTGCTGGGCGACGCTCAGATCACCGGAAAGCGTCGCCGGACTGACAAAGGGGGCGGCGGCCGCTTCACGATTGACGACAACCAGTTCGATCGCGACCTCGCCCCCGGCGGCGAGCACGTGGTCCGGTGGCATCAAACTAACCCAAGCGGTTTGGCGCCCACGTACATCACGAGGACCAACGACGCCGCCACGAAAAGTGATTTTCTCATGCGCCGATTCTGCGTCTGCGGCCGCCGGCGGGCGAGCCGCGGATGCGGGTTTCGCGCAGGGTGTATCCTGTTTCGCGGGTTGCGGAAGCGGCCGGATTAGGCCGCCCATTTCATCCGATTATCGACTGTGCATCGGCCGCAACCCGCTCTATCCTCCAAGGCACAACCGGAGACAAACGCATGAACACGACCATCGGTCGCAGGAAGTTCCTGAAGAATTCACTCGTGGCGGGAAGTGCCGCGATTGCAGCGCAGAGTTGGGAAGAGAAGGCGCTCGCGGCTCAGAGCGGCGCGCCGAGATCGGGAGGCACTGCTTCGCCGCCCGTGGAACCGCTGCAAATCCCGAAGGGCAAGATCAAGAACCTGGAAATCAGTCGCGTCATCTGCGGCGGGAATCTGATTGGCGGCTGGGCGCACAGCCGTGACCTGATGTACGTGTCACCGCTGCTGAAGGCGTACCACACGGACGAAAAGATCTTTGAGACGCTGCGGCTGGCCGAACGCCGCGGGATCAACGCGGTGCTGACCAATCCGGCGGCCGGCCGCGTGATCAATGAATACTGGAATCGCGAGGGCAGCGCGATCCGGTGGATCTCCGATTGCGCGACGGGGGATATCAAGGAGGGCATCCGGCAGTCCGTCGATGAGGGCGCCGACGCGATTTATCTCCAGGGGGGCCGCTGCGACCAGTTGGTGCGGGATGGCAAGCTCTCCGCAGTCGAAGCGGTTCTCGGCTTCATGCAGCAACAGAAGGTGCCCTCCGGTCTCGGTGCCCACTCACTGGATACGCTGAAGAAGTGTGTCCGCGCCGGGTTCGAACCCGACTTCTGGGTCAAGACGCTGCACCGCGACAATTACTGGTCGGCCACGCCGGAGAAAAACCGGGGTGCGTTCGACGAAGTGAATGGCAAACAACCGGAGCACGAGCGGCACCATGACAATATGTGGTGCGCCAATGCGGCCGAAACGATTCGCACGATGGCCTCGTTGAAGAAGCCCTGGATCGCCTTCAAGACGCTGGCCGCTGGCGCGATCCATCCGCGCAACGCGTTTCAGTGGTCGTTTGAAAGCGGCGCCGACTTCATTTGCGTCGGCATGTTCGACTTTCAAGTGGTCGAGAACACCGCGATCGCACAGCGGGCGCTCCAGGCCGTGACGGAAAAAGGCCGCGCACGACCGTGGATGGCGTGACAGCGGAATTGCGGATTTCGGATGGCGGATTCTCGCGGGCAGCACTCGCGACCCGCAGACCTGCTGAGCCCATAGAATTCGAGTGAGCTCGGGTTTGAAGTGGCGCCAGTCTCCGACTGGCGTTCGCCGGTCGGAGACCGGCGCTACCCGGCTTACCCGCTCCGCGGCTCCGCGCCTGGCTTTAAGATCCGAGGTTATATCATGAGTCAGGTGCACGCTGGGAAACGACTTCGTGTACGAACCTTCCAATTCGCGCCGGTTGTGAGCGTAGTCCCGCTGCGCCGTGCCGACCGGATCGGCGATTTGCTGCGCTGCTCGCCGCCCGCGCACGGGTCCACCCCGCGCTCTCGATGTCAGTCCGCTCGGTCCGTACCCCGGTCAACAATCCGGTGCGACCGAACTTTGCCTGCGCCATTATATATCCCGCGGTGATCGTCTCGGTGACTGATTGGGTGCCGGTGAATTTGAAACAGCGTCCGAGCCGTGGCTGCTATAAGCACCAGCGAGTGAATTAAAGTCTGAGATTAGCGCTTCATCCACTCGCTGGCGCTCGCGGCCACGTTCTGGCGCTCACAGCCACGACGACGTCTGTTCTGTCGTGGCCAAACCTGGGATTTGGGGATACGGGCGACGCGTCGAAAGCGAGCGCGCAATTCCACCCGCAAACTCCAGGCTCCCGTTTGACCCGCTCGCCGAGGCCCGCCACGGTGCGGGCGTGTTATCCGACGCATTCGCTGGTCTGCAGAAGCTGATGCTCCCCGATCGCTGGCAGGCGCTCGCCGTCACGGCTTTGCGCGTCGGAAAGGATGTTGTCGTCGATGCGCCGACGGGAGCAGGCAAGACTTACGTTTTCGAGCGCTGGGCGGAGCAGACGAGTTTTTCGAAACGCGCCTTGTTCACGGTGCCGACGCGTGCGCTGGCCAACGACAAGTTTGCCGAGTGGCGCGCGCGCGACTGGAACGTCGGCATCATGACCGGCGATCTCTGCGTCAATCCCGGCGCGGCGATCGTCGTCGCCACGCTCGAGGCCGTGCAGGCGCACATCATGGCGGGGGGACGCGCGGACCCGGAAGACGGGGCGCGGTTGGGCGCACGCGGCCCCGAGGCGGTGGCGAGCGGCGACGCCCCCGCGGCTCGCGCGCGGCGCGGCAACCGCGAGGCGCCGTTTCAGCTTCTCGTGGTGGACGAGTATCAGTGGATCGCGGACCTGCATCGCGGGAACCATTACGAAGGCGTTCTGCTGGCGGCGCCGCGCGAGTTGCAGTTGTTGCTCCTCTCCGGTGCCGTCGCCAACCCGGACGATGTGGCGGGGTGGCTGCGTCGGCTCGGGCGCGATGCGGAGGTCGTGCAGCATCGTGAGCGACCCGTGCAACTCGAGGAGGTCGATGTCGATGATTACACGCACGGGCTGCCGCGCTGCATCGAGAGCTTCTGGGCGCGACGCGTGGCCGGCGCGCTGCGGGAGGACATGGGGCCGGTACTCGTGTTCGCGCCGCACCGGCGTGATGCGGAGCGGCTGGCGCGGCAATTTGCGCGCGAACTGCCCCTGGCGGAGCCATTGACGCTCTCGCCCGAGCAGGAGCAACTCTGTGGGCCCGCGCTCGCCAAGCTGCTGCGGACGCGGGTGGCGTATCATCATAGTGGATTAAGCTACGGCCAGCGCGCCGGTGTGATCGAACC
>JBBRCR010000336.1:0-9681 GCA_038204695.1 Opitutales bacterium
CAGGCATGCCCGCACTCTGCTTGGCTCCCGCGGGCGTGGTCTCCGCCGCCGCGAGCATGTCACCCTTGGTGACGCGGCCGCCCTTGCCGGTGCCGGCGATGGACGCTGGCGCGATGCCCGTTTCAGCGGCCAGCCGCCGCACGGCGGGCGATTGCGCCATGGCGTCCTCCGGCTGCTGGCCGGCGGGGGCCGCGTTCGGATTCGGCGCGATGGCGGCCGGCGTACCCGATGCGACATTGGTGCCCGCTTCTGCGCTCGTCGGATCAATCACGGCGACCACCTGGCCAATCGCCACTTCGGCACCGACCGCCACTTTCAACGAAATCCGCCCGGCCGCTTCCGCCGTTCCTTCGGAGGTGATCTTGTCGGTTTCGAGTTCGAACAGCGGCTGGTCTTTCTTGACGGTGTCGCCGTCGTTGACGTGCCACTTGGCGAGAATGCCGGAGTTGATGGATTCGCCCATCGGCGGAACTTTGACTTCGATTTGAGCCATGGCGGGGAGGAATTAGTAGCGAGTAGCGAGTAGCGAGAAGGCGGATGGTCGCGAGTGGCGAGTAGTGAGTAGCGAGTTGGCGGATACAGTGACGAGGAGCGAAGTGCAGGAAGTGGCGACTGTTGGATGAACGGGTTCAGGGATGAATGAAGCACCAGAAGAGGTCGAACATATGCTCGCTGCTCGCTACCCGCTCCTCGCTACTGCTCAAACCGTGAACGCCTGTTTCAGCAGCGCGGCCAGCTCGAACTTGTGCAGCGCGAGCGAGCCTACGGCCGGCGAGGCGGAGGCGTCGCGGCCCGCGTACGCGGCTTTGCGGCCGAACACTTCCTCGAGTTGCGGCGCGATCCAGCTCCACGCGCCCATGTTCTCCGACTCCTCCTGCGCCCACACGAGTCGGGCGTCGCCGCAGTGTTTCGCGATCTCGTCGAGCCGTTTGCGATGGAGCGGGTGGAGTTGCTCGATGCGCACGATCGCCACGTCGGAAATCCTGTGCTTCGCGCGGTAATCAATCAGGTCGTAGTAGACTTTCCCGGAGCAGAGGATCAGTCGCGCGGCCTTCGGCTCGTTGTCGTGAACGGCCCGGGCGCTGTGGCAGGCGCCGTTCGCGGGATCATCGATGATCTCGTGAAAACCACCATGCGTGAAATCGTCCACGCGCGAGGTGGCGGCCGGGTGACGCAGGAGTGATTTCGGCGACATCACGACGAGTGGCTTCTGGAACTCGCGTTTCATCTGGCGGCGCAGCACGTGAAAGAAATTCGCGGGCGTGGTGATGTTGGCCACCTGGATGTTGTCCTCGGCACAGAGCTGCAAAAATCTTTCGAGGCGCGCCGATGAGTGTTCGGGACCCTGGCCCTCGTAACCGTGGGGCAGGAGCAGCACGATGCCGCTCGTTCGCTGCCACTTTGATTCGGCACTCGCGATGAATTGATCGATGACCACCTGCGCGCCATTGGCAAAATCGCCAAACTGCGCCTCCCAGATGCAGAGCATGTTGGGATAATCGAGCGAGTAGCCGTAATCGAAACCGAGCACGGCCGCCTCGGAAAGCAGTGAGTTGTAGACGCAAAACTGGGCCTGCTTCGGATCCAGATTCTTCAGTGGCGTGTAAACCGCTCCCGTCTCGGCATCGTGCAGCACCGCGTGACGGTGACTGAACGTGCCGCGTTCGCAGTCCTGTCCGCTGAGCCGGACCGGTGAACCGTCGAGCAGGAGCGTGCCGAACGCGAGCGCCTCGCCGAAACCCCAATCAATGGGGCCACCCGCGTGGTGCGCCTGCACGCGGCCGTCGAGAAACCGTTTAATCTTGGGGTTGAGCTTGAACTCCGGCGGCACGGTCGTGAGTCCCCGCACCACCTGGCTCAACATCTCGGGGCTCACGCGCGTCGCCACGTGCTTGAAATGGTAATCCGGCTGGAACACCGCGGTCGACCCGGCGAACTTCCGCTGTTCGATGGCGGCGATGCGCCGGGCGCTCTTCGCCGTTTCCGCGGCCTTCGCCTTCTCGAGGTTCTTTTCGAGCGCGGCGGTGAATTCCGCCTTCATGGCCTCCGATTCCTCGCGGGTGATCGTGCCTTCCGCAATCAGCTGCTGGCTCAGCACCGCGGAAATCTGGGGGTGGGTCGCGATCTGCTTGTAGAGCAGGGGCTGAGTGAACGCCGGCTCGTCCGTCTCGTTGTGGCCGTGCTTGCGATAGCAATACATGTCGATGACGACGTCGCGCCGGAAGCGCACGCGGAACTCGAGGGCGAGTTGCGCGATCATGCAGACCGACTCCGGATCGTCGCCGTTCACGTGGAAAATCGGGGCTTCGATCATCTTGGCGACGTCGGTGCAGTAGCGGGTCGAACGGGCCTGGTTGGGGTTGGTGGTGAACCCGATCTGGTTGTTGACGATGATGTGCAGGGTGCCGCCCGTGCGGTAACCCGGCAGCTGGGAAAAGTTCAACGTTTCCGCCACCGTGCCCTGGCCGGCAAACGCGGCGTCGCCGTGAATCAGCAAAGGCAATACGCGGCGGCGTTCCGTCGTGTCGCCGAGGATTCGCTGGCGCGCGCGCGCCTTGCCCTCGACCACCGGGTCGACGATTTCCAGGTGCGACGGATTGGCGGCCAGGCGAACCTCGACCTTTTTTCCGGAGGCGGTGTCGAGGACGGCCTCGTATCCAAGATGGTACTTCACGTCGCCGTCGCCGCCGACGGCATCGGGGATGTAGTTTTCGGAAAACTGTTCGAACAGGACGTCGAACGATTTTCGCATGACGCTCGTCAGGATGTTGAGCCGGCCGCGGTGGGCCATGCCCATCACCACCTCCTCGACGCCCTGGTCGGGGCAGAGCTCGATGATCGAATCCACGGCGGCGACCATGGTCTCGGCCCCTTCGAGGGAGAATCGCTTCTGGCCGACGTATTTCGTGTGCAGAAACCGCTCGAAGAGCTCGGCCTTGTGCACGCGGCGCAGGATGCGCACCTTTTCCGGCGCGGTGAAGTCGGGCTGGTTGCGCGTGGATTCCATGCGTTCCTGCAGCCAGGTGCGCGCATCCACGTCCTGGATATGCATGTATTCCACGCCGACGTGATCGCAGTAGGTAAGCCGCAGATTGCTGAGGATGTCGCGCAGCTTCATCTGACCACCGCCGAGATAGGTGCCGATGTCGAAGGCGGTATCGAGATCGGCCTCGTCGAGTTCCAGTTGCGGGAGCGAAAGTTTCGGGTGCGGCCCGGGCGGGGCGGACAGCGGATCGAGGTGGGCCTCCAGGTGGCCGAGGGAGCGGTACGTGTTGATCAGGTGATGCACCCGCGACTGCTTGAGGCTGTCGATGATGGGGGCGGTGGCGTGCGCGCGGGTCTCGTCGCCGGCGGCGCTCGCGAGGGCCGCGGCGGGAGAGGTGCCGCTGGCGCCCAGCGAAAAGCCCTGGAAGAAGGCGCGCCACGTGGGGTCGACGGCGTTGTGATCTTTGACCCACGCCTCGTACGCCGCCTCGATGACGGAGGCGTTGGCGTGAGTGGGAAGAGAAGAGCGATTCATGTCGAAGGGCGCGGCGCGGCGCGGAAGGCGAGACAGTGCGGGCCCCAGTCGCGGCACGGGCCGCTGGCGGGAGCAGGAGGGTCAATGGACCATTTGTTCGACCCGGAGACAAGCACGGCACCGATCGTTCCGGGGATTGCAATCGGCCTTAACCTGCGTAACAGGGCGGATTAGCCGGACCGACCACCCCCATGGAAACTCAAATCAAAGCTTCGCTTATCGCACTCCTGGCCGGCATCAAAGCCTCTGATGGCCAGGTGGTCGCCGACGAGATGGCGCGGCTGGATGAATTTCTCGCGCGCGGCCGCGCCGGGCTACATCCGCAATTGGTGCACTTCCTGCAGAATCGCAGCTACGCCAAAGCGCTGATGTTTTTGGGCGGGGAAACGGACATCCCGGCCGGCGTGTGCGGCGGGCGCGGCTGAGGACGGACGACGGAGGACTGATGACGGACGGCGGACGACGGAGGACTGATGACGGACGGCGGACGACTTCAAGGAATCTAGAACTCGAAAAAAATGAGCTCAGACGGAAAAATTCCGACCGACGGTGGGCAGTCTCTTGGGCAGAACCCGTTCGCGGCGCTCAGTGGTGCGGGTCTGCCCGACCACCCCGGGAATCGGAGCGCGGCTCCCCGAAACCAAATACCGGATACGGGAAGACCGGCGGCCAGCCGGCCCGCGCCGCCCGAAGACCGTGGTTTCAAGAATCGCGGGCGCGTTGATGTCCGGCGCGAGACCGGCGGCCGGGGCGGCAAGACCGTGACGGTGGTGGATGGCTTCGTCGGGATCGGTCAGGCGGAAAAAGAGCAGCTGGCGAAGAAGATGCGAGCAGCCTGTGGGTGCGGCGGAACGGTGAAGGATGGCGCGATTGAAATCCAGGGCGACCAGCGCGAGCACGTGGCGCGCATTCTCACCGCAGCGGGGTTTCGCCCGGTGTTGGCGGGCGGATGAGCGCTGCTGGGGGGCCGCCGTAAAAAACAAGGCCGCGCCGATTACGACGCGACCTCAAGTGCCGGGAGAGACGAACGCGGGGTTTTCCTCCGGGCGCGTTGCCGGCCAGCGTGTCCGTCTCGATTTCGCGCGGTTTAGGCAGACGCGACCTCGAGCCGGCCGGTGGAACGGTTGGGTTCGAACCAGTCACTGGGGGCGGCGTCGGGGGCAAATTCAGGGCACGCTTCGACGAGCAATGCGCGGAGATTACCGCGCGCCCGGGCGATGCGGCTCTTGACGGTGCCGACGTTGATGCCAAGCGCCTGCGCTATTTCGTCGTAGGAACGATTGAGAAGGTTGCGCAGCGTCAGGATCTCGCGATGCCGGGCATCCAATTTCTCCATACAGACCGACACCAGCGCGGAGAACTCGTCGGTCGCCGCTTCCCGAGCCGGGCTCGGGGCGTCGGTGGCGACGAGGTCCGCGAAAGTGGCATCGCTGTCGTCGCTCAACGCGCAGTCGAGCGAGAGGGTGGCGTGCCGCCGGCGGCGGAAGAAGTACCAGTAGCGGTTGCGGGCGAGATTCACCGCGATCCGATGCAGCCAGGTCGCGAGCGAGGAATCGCCGCGGAAGCGCGAGAGTCCGCGATGGGCCCGAATGAAAGTGTCCTGCGCGATTTCCTCGGCGTCGGCGCGGTTCCGCAGGAGCGCGAGGGCGACGGAGAAGATCTTTTCGCGATAACGTTCCATAATCTCCACGAAGGCGGCTTCGTCGCCCGCATTGAACCGGCGGACGAGTTCCGCGTCGTGCGCGGCTTCCTGGTGGGAGACCGCGGCCCGCGCCTGCCGATCCCGCTCGGCGCGCTCGCGATCCGGACGCTCGCGGCGATGGCTTGAACGGGATGACTTGGCGGTGGAGGCGAGGGAGGTAGGTGCAATCATGGAGGGAGTGAGTTGAGACATTTGCCCTCTCCTTACCTCAGCGCGTGCCAACCGGATGCCGCGCGAGGCCAATCGGCTGCGCGGCTGGAATTTAGATTTTCGCTCGTGAATTTCCCCATGGGTGCGACGGGGAACGTCTTCGTGCAAGGTGCGCGACGCGGCCTCGAAGCTCCGTGCGAAATGCATCGCGCCCGGGAATGTTTTCCGCCGCGCAAAGCCACCGTTGCAGCGACGTGTTACAAAACGATGACGCGCCCGGGACTGGCGCGCTCGGTTCTTGACTGAGATTTTGGCGACGTCTTGCTGGGAATCTTCATTGTGCCGACGGCGACGCCGACATTTGATGTAACCAAGCGACCATCCATGAAATTATCCTCCGTCCTCAACCGCCTAGCGGGCGGGCTCGTAGCACTGAGCCTCGCTCTCGCTGGAACTGTCTTCGGTCAGGGAATAACAACGTCCGCGATAAATGGGTTCGTGACCGATACGGCGGGTAATGCCGTCTCGGGTGCGACCGTGACTATTGTGCACGAGCCGACCAGCTCGCAGGCCATGGCCGTAACCCGGCCCAACGGCCAGTACAGCGTTTCCGGTTTGCGTGTCGGCGGTCCGTACACGGTATCCGTCAGCGCGTCGGGCTACCAATCGGCGAAGGAGCAGAACCTGCATCTGTCGATGGATCAGGCCGTCGAAGTGAATTTCAAGCTGCCGAGCGAGGTCGTGACGCTCGCGGCGTTTCAGGTCACCGACACGCGGGACACGACGTTTGGCGCGGGCCAGATGGGCGCCTCCACTTCGTTTACGGATACCGAGATCGAGAACATTGCGACGGTCCGCCGGAATGTGCAGGACGTCGCGCGCCTCGACACGCGGCTGTCTCTGATGTCGCTCGACCAAGGTGGCCAGCTCAGCGCCCAAGGCCAGAATTTCCGTTACAATTCGTTTCTGATCGACGGCGTGCAGGCGAATGACGCGTTCGGCCTGAACAGCAACGGATTCTCCTCCCTGGGCAGTCCCATTCCGCTCGAGGCCCTGCAGGCGCTCACCGTCGAAGTGAATCCGATCGACGGCCGCCGCACCGGCTTTACCGGGGCGCTGCTCAACGGCGTCACCAAATCGGGCACGAACAAGTTCAAGGGCTCGGTCTACTACGAGTTCACGAACGAGGATATGCGCGCGAAGCACCCGCAGACGGGAATCAAGGATACGTTCGACGAGAAGACTTTCGGCGCGACGTTCGGCGGCCCGATCATCCCGCGCCGGCTCTTCTTTTTCCTCAGCTACGAGGACTTCAAGCGCGAGGCGACGCCGCCCGACCAGATTCTCGATATCGATGCGGCGCAGGCGCAGGCCGTCATGGCGCGCGCGAATACCTTCGGGAATTACAACGTCGGCTCGTTCACCCCGGCGAACGAGGCGACGCAGGAATCGATTCTCGCGAAGCTGGACTGGAACATCAGCGAAAACCACCGGCTCAGCTTCACGTACCGCGAGAACGAGGGAAAAACCACGGTGTTCTCCAACTTCAGCGGCACGACCCTCACGTCGTACAGCAGCAACTGGTACGAGGCGCCGCGCCTGACCGAAAGCTATACCGCGCAGTTGTTCAACACGTGGAACTCGGATTTACGGACGGAATTCTCCGTGGCGTGGACCGAGTTCGACGGTTCACCGCGCAGCCTCAGTCCGTCTTCCTTCCCTGAGGTGACCGTGCAGGGCCTCACCGGCCGCCGGCGCGACAACGGTACCACCAACAATACGAGCCAGCTCCGCTTCGGCACCGAATTTTCGCGGCAAACGAACGCGATCACGACGGATACGTTCAATCTCGCGGGCGCGGTCGAGTACGCGCGCGGTGACCATAATTTCGTCGCCGGCTTCGACTGGGAGAATCGCGAAGTGGTGAACAGTTTTGTCCAGGCGACCCTCGGTAGCTATACGTTCACCAACCTCGCCGCCTGGCAGTCGGGTACGGCGTCGAGCCTGCAGTTGGCGCAACTCGCGCCCGGATCGACGATGAACGACGCGATCGCGCGGTTCGAGATCGGCATGCTCGGCGCCTTCGTGCAGGACACGTGGAAGCCGAATGACCGGCTGAGCGTCACCGGCGTGCTGCGTTTCGAGCAACTGGTCATGCCCGACGCTCCCAAGGACATCCCGAATGCCGGTACTTACAGCGAGGCGGCGTTCCGCCAGGCATTTGGTCGTCCTTCAACCTCCAATCCCGATGGAAACTGGCTGGTGGCACCGCGGCTTGGCGTGAACTATCAACTGCCGAGCCTGCCGCGGAAGACCCAGTTGCGGGCGAGCGTCGGCATGTTCCAGGGCCGGAATCCGGTCGTCTGGCTGTCCAACGCATACTCGAATCGCGGCGTCGTCAGCCGCGTGTCGCGGAGCAACGTTCCGTTCAGCGCCCAAACCTCGCCCGCCACGGGCGTTGGCGGCATCCCGGTCATCAATGTCACTGATCCCGACTTCAAGCAGCCAGCAAACTGGAAAGGGAATGTCGCCCTCGATCATGTGCTGCCATTCGCCGGGCTGACGTTCACCGCGGAAGTCGGTTTCATCGACGTCTACAAAGGCCTCCACACCGTGAACCTGAACCTCCGTGAGGCGGGCCGGCTACCGGATGGCCGCATCCGTTACGCGGGCGCAATCTCGCCCACCACCGCCGGCGCGTCGCGTGCGTCGTCCAACGCCACGTACCGGACCAATGACCTGTATCAAAATACCAACTTCGCCGATGTCTATTATCTCACCAACACGAGTGAAGGCGGCGGCATCGATTTCACGATGCGCGTGGCGCGGCCCTGGAAGAACAACTGGACGTCGAGCCTCGCCTGGACTCGCAGTGATTTCACGGAAGTGAGTCCGCTGACGTCGTCCGTGGCCCAGTCGAATTACAACGGTCGCGCTCTGATCGACGCGAACGAGAACGTGGCGTCCGCTTCCAACACGAATATCGACAACAAGATCGTCTTCACGCTGACCAAGCGGTTCGAGTTCGTGAAGCGGTTCCCGACGACGGCATCGGTCATTTACGAGGCGCGGACGGGCCGGCCTTACTCGTGGGTGTTCTTCGGCGATGCGAATGGCGACGGCTTCACCTTCAATGATCTGCTGTACGTACCGACGGGCCCGAACGACCCGAAGGTTACGTGGACCAGCACGGCGCAGCGCGATGCATTCTTGGAATTGGTGAGTTCCTCGACGCTGCAGAAATACCAGGGCATGATCGCGCCGCGCAACAGCGAGCGTTCGCCATGGACGCAGACCCTCGACCTGAAGTTCACGCAGGCGATTCCGCTCGGCTATCGCGACTTCTCGACCGAGCTGTTCGTGAACATCCTGAATGTGGGCAACCTGCTCAACGACGAGTGGGGGATCACTCGGGAGATCCCGTTTGCCTATCGTCGCGCGGCGCCCGCCGCGTCGTTCGACCCGGCCACGAATCGTTACATCTACAGCTACACGCGGGCCGACGAAATCAACGTCGTCGCCAATGAATTCCCTGTTTCGCGCTGGCAGTTTCAGGTCGGCGCGCGGCTGAAATTCTAATCGGCGAGTTCACTCGTCGAAGGCGGCTGCTCCGGCAGCCGCCTTTTTTTTAAGCCTTTTGCGCGAGACGAAGTCAGCTGCGTCGCGTCACCGCCCGCAGTTGCTCGAGATTGCGAGGCGCGTCGGTGTAATCAGGCTTCAACCGCAGCGCGGTTTCAAATTCCCGTCGTGCTTCGGCCGCGGTGGTGCGATAGCCAGCGTCGTCCGGCCGCAGCCGCAGCGCTTCGCCGTAGTGACGGAATGCTTCCTCCGGGCGTCGTGCCCGCACCAGCGCCGCGGCTAGATTGAAATGCGCGTCGGCGTGGGCGGGCTGCCATCGGAGCGTTTCCTGAAAGCGCGCCGCCGCCTCCGGGATCCGGCCGGCCCGAAGGAGCGCGACGCCGAAGTTGTATTGATACTGCGGGTCGGCGGGTTTCAGCCGGATGGCGTCCGCGTAATGAGCCAGCGCCTCCTCGGTGCGGCCGAGCCGGCCCGAGGACAATCGCGATGTTGTTGTGCGTCCGCGATTCTGTTGGGGTGAGCCGCAGCGCGTGCTCGAAGCCGCGCATGGCCTGCGGGAATTGTCCGGCGTCCCCAGATTGTAGGAGAATCCATCTGTGTCCGGTGCGTGAGCTATATATAGGCGGCCAAGCGCAGTTTAAACAGCGGCAGAGCCTCGTGCCAGAGGATCGGACGGCGGAGGAGAGTGCGCACAAGGCGGATGAACTGGCAGCTCAATTGGAGGGCGAGT
>JBBRCR010000337.1:0-9671 GCA_038204695.1 Opitutales bacterium
ATCTATCTGCTCGCGGACGACCTCGGGTACGGCGACGTCGGCTGTTATGGGCAAAAGCTCATCCACACGCCCCGCCTCGACCGGATGGCGAAGGAAGGCATGCGTTTCACCCAGAGCTATGCCGGTGCGCCGCTCTGTGCCCCCGCCCGCAGCGTGTTGATGACGGGGCTGCACACCGGTCACACCCGTATCCGCTCGAACGCGAAGAAAGCCCTCGAGCCGGGCGACCGCACGATTGCCGAGGTGTTGAAGTCTTCGGGCTACGCCACTGCCGCCGTCGGCAAGTGGGGGCTGGGCGATGCCGGCAGCACCGGCGCACCCTGGAAAAAAGGTTTCGATTTGTTTTTTGGATACATCGATCAAACTCACGCGCACAACCACTACCCGGATCATCTCTGGCGCAATGATCAGCGCGTCGACATCCCGGAAAACCGCGAAGGCCGGATGTCCGTTTACTCGCACGATCTCGCGGTGAAAACCGCGATGGATTTCATCCGCGAGCACAAGGATCAGCCATTCTTCGTCTATGGCGCGTTCACGCTTCCTCACGCGGAAGTCCACGCGCCGGAAGATTCTGTTGCGGAATACCGCGGCAAATGGCCGGAGCCGAATCCGTTCAAGGGCAGCGGCACCTACCGGCCACAAACCCAGCCACGGGCCGTTCGCGCGGCGATGATCTCCCGGCTGGATCGCGACGTGGGCCGAATCCTCGATTTGCTGGATGAACTCAAGTTATCCGCCAACACCCTCGTCATCTTCACGAGCGACAACGGCCCCATCACGGCAGGTGGCCAGGATCCGGAATTCTTCGACAGCAATGGTCCGCTGCGGGATCTCAAGTTCACGCTTTACGAGGGCGGCATCCGCGAACCTTTCATTGCGCGCTGGCCCGGTCGGATTCGACCCGGCGTGACCCAGGATCTCGTGACCGATGCGAGCGACATGTATCCGACGCTGGCTGAACTGGCCGGCGCTAAACCTGCGACGGGTTTGGACGGTGTCTCAATCTGTCCGACACTTTTCGGGCAGACCGAAAAGCAGAAGCGTCGGGATTATTTCTACTGGGAGTATGCCGGTCAGCAGGCGGTGCGGCAGGGCGAGTGGAAATTGGTTCGCCCTGTCCAAGGGCAGCCGGCTGAGCTCTATAATCTCGCAAGCGATATTGGTGAAACAAAAAACGTCGCCGCGAATCATCCTGAAATCGCCGCGCGGTTGGAAAAACTCATGGCGGCCGCTCACATTGATTCACCGGATTTTCCGCTCCCGAAGAAACAGAAAAAAGAAAAATGAATACACCCCGTATCATCCGTTCGCTGCTGCTCCTGGCGTGCGCCGCCGCGCTGGCGCCGACGACCAGCCTCCATGCCGCCGCGCCGGCCGCCAAGTCCGGTCGGCCGAATATTCTGTTCATCATCTTCGACGACTGGGGCGGCAGCACCCATTCGAGCGCCTCGGGTAATTCGTGGATCAAAACGCCCAACTTCGATCGCGTCGCCCGTGAGGGCGTCCTGTTCAAGAACGCGTTTACCTCGAATCCGAAATGTAGCCCGTGCCGCGCGAGCATCCTGACGGGGCGCAACTCCTGGCAGCTGCGCGAAGCCGTTTCGCACGGGGGATATTTTCCGTCCGGCTTCGAAGTGTATCCGGACCTGCTCGAGAAATCCGGTTACTTCATCGGGCTGACGGGCAAGGGCTGGGGGCCAGGCGACTACAAGACTCTCGCGAAACGGCAGCGGAACCCCGCGGGGCCGCTGTTTGACGGCAAGCGTCAGAACCCGCCCGCCTCCGGCATCAGCGCCACGGACTATCCTGGAAATTTCGAGGACTTCCTGAAGCAGCGTCCCGTCGGCAAGCCCTTCTGCTTCTGGATGGGCTTCCACGAACCGCATCGTGGCTACGAGCGCGGCTCGGGTGTGCGGGCCGGCAAGAGCATCGAAAGCGTGAAGGTGCCGGCCTACCTGCCCGACAACGAGATCGTTCGCGGCGACCTGCTGGACTATGCCGTCGAAGTCGAATGGGGCGACGCGCAGATTGGCCGCGCGTTGAAAGTCCTCGAGGCGACGGGCGAACTCGACCACACGCTGATCGTCGTCACGTCGGACCACGGCATGCCGTTTCCATTCGTGAAAGGCCAGATTTTCGAGGACGCGTTTCACATCCCGATGGCGATGCGCTGGGGCAACGCGACCAAGGGCGGCCGCGTCGTGGACGACTTCATCAACATGCGCGACCTCGCGCCCACCTACATGGAGCTTGCCGGCATGAAGCCGCATGCGCAGATGACCGGCCGCAGTCTGGTCAACATCCTGCGCTCCGGAAAAACGGGTTTTGTGGAGAACCGCGATTGGATGCTGACGGGCAAGGAGCGGCACGACATCGGCCGGCCGAATGACCTCGGTTATCCGGTGCGCGCGCTGCGCACGAAGGACTTTCTGTACGTGCACAATTTTCACCCCGAGCGCTGGCCGGCGGGGAATCCGGAAACGGATTTCGGCAACGTCGACCCAAGCCCGACTAAAGAAGTCATCAAGAAGCTGGGCGGTCATTATTATGAACTGGCGCTGGGAAAGCGTCCGCCCGACGAACTTTTTCGGATGAAGGACGATCCGGAATGCGTGCGTAATCTCGCGAACGATCTCGCGTTCACTCCGGTGCTGGAAGAAATGCGCGCGCGGATGATGAAGCTCCTGCGGGAGGAAGAGGATCCGCGTGCGTTGGGCAACGCGGAGATTTTCGACACGTATGAATACGTCGGCGGCCGCAACAAAGGCTACGAAACCTGGATGAAGGCGCAGCAGATCACGCTCCCCGACCCAATCGAAACGAAGAAGGCGAACCCGCGCAAAGAGGGAAAAAAGAAAGACGGACAGAAGTAGACGGGAAGAGGGGAAGATGGGAAGACGGGAAGACTGGGAAGACTGGGAAGACGCAGGAGACTCGGAAGAGGGGGAAGACGCAGGAGACTCGGAAGACGAATACACGAGAACCCGTCTTCCAAGTCTCCCGTGTCTTACCCTCTTCCGTCTTCCCGACTTCCCAATCTCGATGCGTTTCCTTGATCCGATCGGGACATCGAATCGCATTGCACGCATCCTCGATGCGGACCGATGGTGCGTCGGAACCCCGCGTGATTAACGCGTCAGGATGCGTTTCGATGATCCGATCGGGACATCGAATCGCACGTTCCAACAACATTGGGTGACTCGCTCGTTGTCCCGTTCTCCTCTGAAACCGCACGAATCACGGGTTCACTCGATGCGTTTCCTTGATCCGATCGGGACATGGAATCGCACCGCCTTCACTCGATGCGTCTCCTCGATCCGATCGGAACATGGAAATTATGTCCTACCCATTCGTCCCGTCATCGTGTGTCTTACCCCTTTTCCCGTCTTACCCCGTCTTACCCCGTCTTCCCGTCTTCTCCCGTCTTCCCGTCTTCTCCCGTCTTCCCAGTCTTTTATGTCTTACCCCGTCTTCCGGTCTTCTTCCCTCTTCTCCCCTTTCCCGATGAAGTCATCTTTGATTTTATTCGTCGCGAGTCTGCTCACTCCGCTTGGGTTCGCCGCCGACGCGCCGTCGTCGCGGAACACCTACACGGCGGTCTACGGCGAAACGAAAAGCCCCGTTGCCATTGATCCGGCGAAGGACCTGCCCCGCTATCCTGCGGTCGAGCCAAAAGATGCCGTCGCCACGTGGAAGGTGAAATCGGGCTTCAAACTCGAACTCGCGGCCCATGAGCCGCAGGTCCGTGATCCCATCGCGGTGTGCTTCGATGAGAACGGCCGGATGTTCGTGTGCGAGATGATCGATTATTCCGAGGAGCGCGAACACCAGCCACACTGGGGCCGCGTCTCGGTCCTCGAAGACAAAGATGGCGATGGCTACTACGAAACCAGCCGCGTCTTCGCCGACGATCTTCCCTGGCCAACCGGTCTCATCTGGGCGAATGGGGCGTTGTTCGTGGGAGCGACGCCCGACATCTGGCGGTTCGAAGACAAGGACGGCGACGACCGCGCGGAGATCCGCGAAAAAGTGTTCACGGGATTCGGAACAGGAATGGCGCGGCTGAATGTGCAGTCGCTCATGAACAGTTTTCAGTGGGGGCCCGATAACCGCATTCACGTTCAGACCGGCAACGCGTCGCGCGGCAAGATCATGGGACTGAAAACGCCCGCCGTGCCTGAGGTCGAACTGGGCGGACGTAATTTTTGGTTCGACCCGCGCACCTATGAATTCGGCTTCGAGACGGGCGGTGGCCAGTATGGCATGAGCTTCGACGATTTCGGGCGGAAATTCACCTGCTCGAACTCCGACCATCTGCAGGTCTGGCTTTACGACGACAAATACGCGCGCAATCCGTTCTTCAACCTGCCGCCTTCGCGGCAGAGCATCGCGGCGGATGGTGGCGCGGCGGAAGTGTTTCGCATCAGCCCGGATGAACCGTGGCGGATTATCCGGACGCGGTGGCGGATCGGCGGCATCGTGCGTGGTCAGGTTGAAGGCGGCGGTCGCGTCAGCGGCTATTTCACGGGCGCATCCGGCACGATGATCTTTCGCGGCGATGCCTATGGACCCGCCTTCGTCAACAACAGCTTCAGCGCGGACTCGGGTGGTCAGCTGGCGCATCGCAAAATCATTACGCCAAACGGCGTGAGCCTGGTGGGTCGCCGGCCGGTCGACGAGCAGGGCTTCGAATTCGCCGCGAGCACCGATACGTGGGTGCGGCTCGTCAACTTCGCCAACGCGCCCGACGGCTGCCTCCACCTGTGCGACATGTATCGCGAAATCATCGAGCATCCATGGAGTCTTCCGGAGGAAATCAAGAAGCACCTGGACTTGAACAACGGCAACGACCGCGGACGGATTTACCGGCTGGTGCCGGCGGACCCCGGCTGGCGGCGGCGCAGCGAGGTCAGGCTCGGCTCGGCGAGTATCAGCGAATTGGTGACAACGCTGGGGCATCCGAACGGATGGCATCGCGACACCGCTTCGCGCCTGCTGTACGAGCGGCAGGATCGCGCGGCGATTCCGCTTTTGGCCAAACGGATGCACGAGAGCGGAGCACCGCTCGCGAAGCTGCACGCCCTCGCGGCGCTCGATGGGCTCGGCGCGCTGGATGAAGACGCGATTTTCGCCGCCCTCGGGGATGGCGATGCGCACGTGCGGGAGCGTGGGATTGCGCTGGCGGAAAAAGTGCTCGCGCGCGGCGCCGCCCTGCCCCGGCTGGCCGGCACATTTGCCAAGCTTGTGGCGGATCCGGCCGACCGCGTGCGGTTCCAGCTGGCGTTCACGCTGCCATCCGCCCTCGCTGTGTCGAAGACGGGACCGGCGGCTTCCACGTTCGCCGCCGCGTACACGAAGCTCGCTCAACGCGATGCCAATGACCCATGGATTTCCGCCGCGCTGCTGAGCGGACCGCCGGAGATCGTTACCGGAATTTTGTTTCCTGCGATGACGCGCGACCGGGAGGCGGCGGTGAAGGCAGCGGCGTTTGTGGCGAAGCTGATCGAAATCCGCGCCGCCGCCAATCCCGCCGAGGGCTATGGCTCGTTGATCGATTTCCTGGCGCAGCCCGGCACGAGTGCAGCGTGGCTGCGCGCGCTCGGTGACGGGCTGCGCCGCGCCGGCACCACGATTGAAAAAGCCGATACGAAGCAAGCGCTCGCGGCCGTGTTCGCGCGAGCCGCCGCGACCGTCGCCGAAGCGAAGGCACCGACGCCGGCACGGCTCGAGGCGATCGAACTGCTCGCCGTGTCGTCCCTGGCCCAATCGCGCGAGGCGCTGATCGCGGCGCTTGGCGCCGGCCAGCCGGAAAGTGTGCAAACCGCCGCGATCAAAACGATCGCGCAGCATCATTCGCCCGATGTCACATCGGCGCTGATACGCTCCTGGGCGAATCTTGGGCCCAAGGCAAAAGAGAGTGCGCTGACTGCCTTGAGCGCACGCGACGACCGCGCGATGTCACTCCTCCAGGCGATTCAGTCGGGCGGCATCCAGGCGACCGAATTGCCCGCGACGCAGGTGCAACGGCTCGTGCAGAACAAGAATGCCAGGGTGGCCGCGCTCGCCCGCACCGCCCTGGCGGCGGTGATTCCACCCTCGCGCGAGGAAGTGACCGCGAAATTCCTCCCGGCCGCGAGCCTGCCGGGCGACGCCGCCCGGGGAAAAACGCATTATACCGGCCGCTGCAGCGTGTGCCATCGCGCGGCCGCCGAGGGTCTGGAATTTGGACCGGACCTAATCACGGTGAAGGCGAAAGGTCGTGACGCCCTGCTCACCGCGATTCTCAACCCGCACCAGGAAGTTGCGCCCCAGTACATCGCATTCGACGTGATGACGAAGGATGGCAACGCCTACACTGGCCAGATTGAGCGCGACGATGCCACGGGTCTCTCCCTCAAAATCATGGGCGGGGCGCAGGTCACCTTGCCGCGGAACAACATCAAGGGGAGCAGTTCGTCCGGGAAAAGCATCATGCCCGAAGGGCTCGAAGCCGGCATGTCCGTGCAGGACATGGCCGACCTGTTGAGCTTCATCGAAGAATTGAAGTAGGTCTCGTCTCGTCACACAGGACGCGGTGGTCCTCCGCAGTGAGTTATTGGATATTGGTTATTGGTTATTGGTTCGCCGTTATTTGTTATCGGTGGGCCGGAATAACCGATAACCGATAACCGATAACTGATAACCAACAGCCGCTGGCGCTCGCAGCCACTTGGCAATTCGCACCATGGATGGGTCGCCTCGCACAGAAAGGAGTTGCGGCCGTTTTTTGCGTCAGTCGATACTCGCCCACTCATGAAAACCGTTCGTCTCGGCATTGTTGGTCTGGGTAACATCGGCAAGTTCCACACGACTTACCTGCTCGAAAACAAAATCAAGCGGTGCAAGCTGACGGCGGTCAATGATGCGTTTGCGCCCAGCCTCGAGCCGTTCAAGGGCCGGGCGGACCTGAAGACGTTCGCCAGCTGCGAAGAGATGATTCGCTCCGGTGAAATCGACGCGCTCGTGATCGCGACGCCTCATTTTCTGCACACGACCATCGGCATCGATGCGCTGAAGAACGGGCTGCACATCATGGTCGAGAAGCCGATTTCCGCGCACAAGGCGGACGCCGAGCGGCTCATCGCGACCGCGAAACAGCACCCCAAGCAGGTTTTCGCTGGAATGTTCCAGATGCGCGTGGAACCGCGGTATCAAAAAATCCAGAAGCTGATCGAAACCGGCGAGCTCGGGGAGATTGTGCGGATGAACTGGATTATCACCGACTGGTTTCGGACCGAGGCCTACTACGCGAGCGGCGGTTGGCGCGCGACTTGGAAGGGCGAAGGCGGCGGGGTGTTGCTCAACCAGTGTCTGCACCAACTCGACATGCTGCAGTGGCTCTGCGGCATGCCCGACAAGGTGCGGGGATTCTGCCAGCTCGGGCGTTTCCACAACATTGAAGTCGAGGACAACATCACCACCTACATGGAATGGAAGAACGGCGCGACCGGCGTGTTCATTTCGTCGACAGGCGAGGCTCCAGGCACCAACCGATTCGAACTCTGCGGCACGCGCGGCAAGCTGGTCCTCGAAAACAACAAGGTCACGTTCACGCGCAACGACGCCGACATGATCGAGTTCAGCAAAACCTCGCCGAGCGGCTTCGCCAAACCCGAGGTGTGGAATGTCGAGATCCCGATCGAGAACGCGAACAACCCTCACGGCATCCTGATGCAGAACTTCGTCGACGCCATCCTCGATGGCACGCCGCTCATTGCGCCCGGCGAGCAGGGCATGGGCTCCGTCGAACTCGCGAACGTGCTGCTCTACTCATCGCTGATCGACCAGGCCATCCAACTCCCGATGGACAGCGCGGCCTGGGAAAAGAAACTCAACCAGCTGATCGCCGAGTCGCGTCACGAAAAGAAAGTGGTCGAGACGAAGGCGGAAGATTTCACGAAGTCGTTCAATCGCTGAGGCCGGCTCGCCGGCATCGTCGGCGAAAGCGAGCTTCCGGCTGAGCCGGAAAATTTCACACCCGGTGCGCGCGTTTCGCCCGTAGCGCCAGTCTCCAACTGGCGGAATGCCGGTCAAAGACCGGCGCCACTCCCGACGGCTGCCCCAGCGGGTGGGATGTACTCATAGGAGCTGTGAAATTTCCGGCTGAGTGGCTGCGCGCGCCAGCGAGTGGAGGGTTTTTGGACTCGTCACCAGCCACTCGCTGGCGCTCGCAGCCACGGGCGGGCGAACGGACGAGATCTAAGCACTCGTTTTCCTCGCGTGGCTGCCCGCACGCCGATGCTGCTCCATGTTGCGCAACAGCGCTTCGGCACACGCGCGGGCGAACGCGGGATCGTTGATCGTGACGTCCATTTCAACCACCGGCGTGCCCGGGCGCAGCGGGGTGCGCAACGCCGCGAAGAGCGCGCGGTCCGCTTCGGGATCATGGAACGGCTGGCCCGGCGTGCTGATGATGCTGATACCGCCGAGCGGCAGCAGCACAGTCACGGGCGCAACATAGCGATTCACCTTTGCGGCAATGATTCGGCCGAGTTCGCCGCATTCGGCCGGTGACGTCCGCATCAAGGTGACCTGCGGGTTGTGCTGGTAAAACCGGCGAGCCGAGAATTTTGCCGGGACCGTGGCAGGTTCCCCGAAATTCACCATGTCGAGGCAACCCGGCGCAATGATGGCAGGCACTCCCGCCTTCGCCGCCGCGTCGAGTCGTTGCGGACCCGCCCCCAGAATTCCGCCCACGAGTTCGTCCGCCCACTCCGTTGTCGTGATATCCAGGATGCCCGCGACCATCCCACTCGCCACCAGCGCCTCCATCGTTCGCCCCCCCGTGCCCGTGGCATGAAACACGAGCACCTCGAAGCCCGCCGCCTCGACGATGCGCCGCGCCTCCGTGACACAGGCCGTGGTATTGCCAAACATGCTCGCGACGACGAGCGGCTTGTCGGTGGGCGGCGTGCGCCGGTGCGCCTCAGCGGCCGCGACCATCCCGCAAATGGCACCCGCTGCGTTCTCGAAGATCGCGTGCGACACCCGGTTGATTCCTGCCACATCAACGATGGCGGGGAACATCACGATGTCCGACGTGCCGACATACGCCGCGGTATTCCCGCTCGCGAGCGTTGACACCATGAGCTTCGGAAAACCGAGCGGAAGCGCGCGCATGGCCGCCGTCGCAATCGCGGTGCCGCCACCACCCCCCAGGGAAATGATGCCCTGAATCTTCCCCGCGGCCGCGAGCTCTGTCACCAGGTGCTCGGCGCCACGACCCATGAGCGCAACGCACTCGCCCCGATCCTTGCGCGCGAGGATCGAACGCCACTCGGGATCACCGGCCGCGGCGACCTGCGCCGCCGATATGTCGGCCGCGAGCACCGGCGGATTCAGGCTGCCGGCATCGATCAGAAGCGTTTGCAGACCCTGCCGCCGGATTGCTTCGGCGATAAACGCGTGCTCCGGACCCTTGGTGTCAAACGTGCCGAGAATGACGATGGTGGACATGAGGCGGGAAGCGGCGTCAGCGTCTAGCCGGGAAATTTCGCACCGCGGCTCGAGGGCCGCAACCAAAGGAGGCGTTTGGATTAGACACAGAGGTCACGGCTTCCACGCTGTCTGGAAACGACAGCACTGCATAGGCGAAAGCAGGCTCGCGAAACGTGAAGTCGAAGGCCTGG
>JBBRCR010000338.1:0-9598 GCA_038204695.1 Opitutales bacterium
CAGGCAGGGGTTCACGCGAAGCCGCGAAGCTCGCGAAGGAGAAATTCTTCGCGCGATCCAATGCGCGACCCGTGACTCAGCCGTCCATCGGCTCGACGGCGAATTTTCCATCGCCGACCTGCACGCGGTGAAGTTCATCGAAGCCTTCCGTGAGCTCCGGCCGCTGGAGACGCTTCGCGGTGGCGAGCAGGCCGGCGATGGGAATCCGCTGCGCTCCAGGGCGACCGGCGTTGCGCGCCATCGCGTCCCGCGCGGGCACGTCGAAAAAATACCCGATCACCCGAAACCCGATTGCCCGCGACGCGGCGATGTAAAGTGCGCGCTCCGCCGCGGTGGGACTGGTGTTGTCGATGACACCGCGCTGCCTGGTCTCCAGGCAGAGCGCGAAAAACCGCGACTCGCGGCCGCGCGTTTTTAGCATATCCAGATTCAGCCGCACATGCGTGTCGGCGAAGCGTTCCTTGAAAAACGCGGATTTGCCGCTGCCTTGAATGCCAACAAAGATCACGCATTCCCTACCGTCGTCATTCCCCCCGTCTTTTGAGCCGAAGACAATCCGGCGGGCGAAGGCTCCCCATTATTCCCTTCCGCTCGCCGGCTCGTTCCCTGCGGGATCGCCCTTTCAAAATTTCCATTCCCCATGAGCCTCCTCAAATTTGTCGCCATTGTTTCAATACCTCTCGCCGCTTTTGCCTTCGGACAAATGAATTCACCCGCTAAATCGAAACCCGCCGCCCCGGCGATGGG
The DNA here is from genome assembly GCA_038204695.1 of Opitutales bacterium. GTDB lineage: Bacteria > Verrucomicrobiota > Verrucomicrobiia > Opitutales > Opitutaceae > ER46. The sequence continues at coordinate 748 of JBBRCR010000338.1, forward strand.
CTCGACGATTTTCAACTGGGAGCAACTGGTGGCGCAGGCCTCGCCCAAAGGCAGTGTGCGCCGGGTCTGCGACACACCCACGGCCACGCTCGATCGGCTGGAGAGCCACATCACCACGCTCAATCCCGGGCTGGATTCACATCCGCCCCACCGCCATCCGCATGAGGAATTGATCATCCTGAAGGAGGGCACGCTCGAGGTTTTCCTCAACGGAGAGGTGCAGCGAGTCGGGCCGGGCTCGATCCTTTTCTACGCCTCGAACGATCTCCACAAGGTGCGGAACGTGGGCGCAACGCCCGCCACCTATATCATTTTCACATTTTACACCGCGAAGACACCGGCGCCCGCTCCAGCGACCGCCGCCGGCGCGGCGAAACCGTGAGGGCTTTTCCGGCGTGGGAGCACGCTGGGGCTACGAGGCCGCCGGGAACTCGATCCAGAACTGGCTGCCTTGTCCAACCATGGACTGCACGCCACACCGGCCGTGCATCCGTTCCACCGCCTTCCGCACAATTGCGAGGCCGACTCCGGTTCCCGGATACGTCGCGTCGGTATGTCCGCGGTAAAACAGCCGGAACAGGGTCTTCTGCGCCGCCGGCTCGATGCCGATGCCGTTGTCCTCGACCCAAAGCCGGACAACGTGATCGCGATGCTCCGTGTGAATCACGACCCTGGGCTGCACCCCGGGGGAGACAAACTTGACGGCGTTGTCGAGCAGGTTGGTCACACACTGGGTGACGAACGCCCCCTGACCCTGAATCGGCAACAGCGGGTCCGCGATGGTCACCACGGCTTTGGGGGGCTGCAAATCGGCGCGCTCACTGATGACGTCGCGCACGAGTTGGTCCAGGGCCACCGGCACCAGCGTGACGTCCTGGCGGCTCACCCGCGAGAAGCTCAGCACATCGCGGATCAACTGGTCCAGTCGCGCCGCGGCGTTGATGATGCGGCGGACGTGGCCCATTCCCTGTGGTCCGAGTTTCTCCCCGAAGTCCGTGGCGACGATTTCCGCGAATCCCTTGATCGAACGCAGCGGCGCCCGCATGTCATGCGAGAGGCTGTACGAAAACGCATTCAGCTGGGCGACCATTTCCTCGAGCTGGGCGGTGCGTTCGCGCACCTTTTCCTCCAGGACTTTCGCGTGGGTGGCCAGCTCCCGGCGCGCGGTCTCCAGCGCGAGCTGGGCTTGTTTTTGTGACGTGATGTCACGCGCGATTTTCGAGGCGCCCACGATACGCCCCTGCGCATCGCGAATCGGTGAAATTGTGAGCGACACGATGATCGTGGTGCCGTCTTTGCGCCGGCGTTCTGCTTCGTAGTGCTGAACGCGTTCGCCGCGCTGGAGCTGGGCCAGAATGGCTGACTCCGTGTCTTCAGTGCCGGGCGGAAACAGGCGGGTGATTGGCTGGGCAATCATTTCGGCCGCCATGTAGCCGAACATCCGTTCCGCGCCGGTGTTCCAGCTCATCACCATTCCGCTCAAATTCTTTCCGATAATTGCGTCTTCCGAACTCTCCACGATCGCGGCCAGGAGCGCCGACGGTTCAAACGGAGAGGTGGATGCCGCAGTGGGCAGAGGGGGGGAGGGCATCACGCAGCGGCAAACCTGGGTTGGTCTGCCATCCAAAAGGTCAGTTCAACGGACTACGCGCGTCGCAAACGCCCGCACCGGCTTCACGATGATGGGCGAAATCGTGCGCGGCGGGCGCAACGGCAGTGGCTCGACCGGAGTCGGAGGCGCCGTCGGCGTATCGTCGTCCGTGGGCACGCCAAAATGCCAGTGCTCGCCACGCAGATGCCACTGCCTCGCGCCGGCCGCGGGGCGCTTTGACGCCAGCCACTCGAGTTGCCGGAGCTGACCCTTCACGCCGGCCATCTCGAGCGCCGTGATCGAAACGGAGCAATCCGTCTCGAGGGGTGTCTCGCGGAATGCATTAATCAGTTGATCTTCGATGATCTTCACGGGTGCAGGTGGGTTGCAGGAGAAACGTGCTGCTTTCGGCCGCTGGCGCGAGTTCAAAAGCGGCCTCGCCGTGGGTCGACTCGACCGGCCCGCTGGCCGCACGGCTCAGGTGGCGCCGGAGTTCCCCGGCGGCGTGCTTTCGGGGCCCGCGCGGCCGCTCGTCTTCATCGCGTCGGCGACTGCGTTGCCCAGCAACAGCCACTCGTCGTAACAAAGGAACGAGGTGGCCCCGGCCGTGCGCGCCGCCGTCCGGCGGTCCATGCCCGAGACCATCACAATGGGCAGGCTGGCGCTGGCCTGGCGGAGCAGCCGAATCACGGGAATTCCGTCCTCGTCGGCGGCGCGGTGCACAATGGCCGTGGCAATCGACTGCTGCGCCACCGCCGCCACCGCGGCCTCTGAATCCGAACATTCGATACACTGGGCGCCGGGATATTTTCGCGCGAGCGTTCGCACCAGTAGAAACCGATTCTCATCGTTGTCTTCCACGATCAAGAACGTGAGCGCAGCCGCCATGACGGCGGAAAACAGGCGAAGCGCGAGGGGCGAAGCAAGCGTGAAAAACCCTACCAGAATTTCTCCGATACCCCGGCCGGAGCGGCCCGGGTCGAAGGCCTCCGGCAACGGCGTTTTTCCCGGCGCAGTCCGAGTATCGGCGCGGCTTGCCAGCCGAACGACGGCGGCGCAGCGTCGCGTCATGCAGCGTCGTGAATTCCTGCGCGTTTCCGCCGTTGCGGCGGGTGCGGCTGCGTGGCGGGCCGCCGCCCCTGCCGCGACAGCCGATCCGGGCCCCGAGTCTCTGTCGGGCAGCGTCATGACAGTGCGCGGATTACTGCCGGTGGACAAACTTGGCTTCGTTCTCCCGCACGAACACGTGTTGGTGGATTTTGTCGGCGCGGCGGAGATCAAGCCGGAACGTTACGACGCCGACATCGCCTTCAACAAAATCAAACCCTACCTGGATCGGGTGCGCGCCCTCGGGGGCGGGACGATGTTCGAATGCACGCCCGCGTTTCTCGGCCGCGATCCGCGTTTGCTCGTGCGATTGAGCGAGGCGACCGGGCTCCATCTGGTCACAAACACCGGCTACTATTCCGCCCGGCAAAACAAATTTCTTCCGGCGCACGCGTTGGTCGAGAGTGCTGATGCGCTCGCCGCGAGGTGGCTGCGGGAATGGAAGGACGGCATCGAACAAACGGGCGTGCGACCTGGCTTCATCAAAATCGGGCTCGATGCGGGGCCGTTGACGGAGCAGGGCAGAAAGCTCGTGCAGGCCGCCGCGCGCACGCACCGCGCTTCCGGACTGACGGTGGCCGCACATACGGGCGACGATGTCGCGGCCCGGGCGCAGCTCGACGTGTTGCGAGAGGAAGGCGTGCAGCCCGCGGCGTGGATCTGGGTGCACGCGCACAATGCCAGAGACGAGTCGGCTCTCGTGAGCGCGGCACGCGCCGGTGCGTGGGTGGGGCTCGACGGGCTTTCGCCGCGATCGCTGACGCGCGGGCTGCATCTCATCACGATGCTCCGTCAGGAGGGCTGTCTTGCCCGCGTGTTGTTGTCGCACGACGCGGGTTGGTACCGGCCAGGAGAGCCCGATGGCGGCGCGTTTCGCGATTACGAGATGCTGTTCACGGTCTTTATCCCGACTCTCCGTAAAAACGGATTCACCGACCTCGAGATTCACCAGCTCACCACGCTCAATCCGGCGCGGGCGTTCGCGATTCGGCCAAGGCTCAGCTGAGCGGCAGCTGCCCCCACGGGCAGTCTTCGCAGCCGCGGTCGCTCAGCTTCGGGTTTTACCATTCGCGTTCCGTCGGCGCGAATCGCGGTAGAAAGCACCGTCGGACTTTTCCCGTTCGGTCGCGGCGGAGCGGCGCCCCCCAACCGTCAAGGTTCAAATGGAGGAACGTCCCTGTATGGGCCGTTGCGATACAAACCATCGCGGTAGGGACCGTCACGGTAAACGCCGTAACCACCTTCGGGCCCCTTCACGTGCGTTTCGCTGTAGCCGATGCCGATTGAATAGCGGCCGTCGGGATCATCGTAATTCAGCATCATCGACCCCGTGCGTTCGCTGTAGCCGCCTTTGCCCCATCCGTAACTGAGTGAAAATGAGCCATGGATCTTGCGGCGATCGTCTCGTTCCACGGGTTGCAGCGTCGACGCACGCGATAAGTAGGTCGGTGGCGCCAGCAAGGTGCGGGCGAGGCTCGAGCTGCCATGACGTTCGATGAGCGCGTCGAGCTTGACGGTTTCAGCGGCGCTCAACGTTCCGAATCCAGCGAGCCGCCGTTCGTCGGCGGTAAGCCGCTGTGAAAACGTGGTGGCTGGAGTTTTCGCGTCGGCGGTCGTGCTCAGTTGCGCGGCGGTGTCACGCCGTACGAGTGCATCGAGCACCGCGGCCTCGTCGGACGTCAGTCGCGCGACACCGGCCTCGGTGCGATCGGTGGCGGACAGCGCCTGGGTGAAACGCGCGGAGGGCTGCTTCGGAGTGTCCTTCGCCTGCATCGCTCCCGCGCCGCCGCCTAATGCGAGGGCAATCGAAAGGACGATGACATGGGGCGTCGTCATGCGCAAAGAGTGGTGCACGCCGGGTGCAGACTCACGACTTTTCCGCCGGGTTCCCCTATTTCCGTGCGCAAGGGGAGCTTCAAACGCGCGTGGACGGCCCAAATCAGCGGCGGCTGGGAAGTAGCGCCGTGTCTCCGACCGGCGAGGCCCATTGCCACGTGGAAGACGACGAGCGCGCGCGACGTCAGGCCGCTGCCTTCGTTATTTTTCTGACGCCATGTTTCTGAGGGCTTTCAGCCCTGAGATTTTCTTCAAATGGAATCCTGGCCGTTGGCCCAGGCTGGAATGGAGTGGGCCTTTGGCCCTCCCGTCGCCACCGATTTGAAAATGGCCAAACTCCAGACGCCGGTCAAAGACCGGAGCCACTCCCGGCGGCTCCGCCTGCATGTGATGGTAGGGACCTGCGAAAATGCCCGGGCCAACGGGCGTTTCGGTGGGCATCAAAAAACCGCCGGTCGCGACCGGCGGCTGAAAAGACGAGTGAGAGCTCAGCGCCCTCAACGCCAGTGGCCTTGCGTGTAGGTGTACGTGCCGTCGCTGTTGCGCTGCCAGCTGGGCGGCGTCCACGTGCGATAGCCGGGGGGCGGAACTTCCCAATGGCCGGCCATCCACTGGTACTGCTCACCGTAACCCGGGTACGACCAATAACCTTCGACCCACACGGCGTTCGGCGAGGGCTGCGGTGGCACGGTCTCGCGCGGCGACGACGTGGGCAAGGGTGGCGGCGTGCGGACGGACGCGGAAGTCGTCGTGGTCCGCCGGTCGGCATCGGTGGTTCGTTCGTTCCGCTTATCCACCTGGTTGCCGATGGCGGCGCCGGCAATCGCGCCGGCGGCCGCGCCGATGGCGGCACCCGCGGTTGTCTCGCCCGATTGATGTCCGACCACGCCGCCGATGGCGGCGCCGGTGGCGGCGCCGCCGAGCGCGCCACGCCCAGCGTTTGGCCCCGTGCTCGAGCAGCCGGCGGCCAACGCGGAAATAAGCACTGTTGCTGCGAATGGGTGAGTCGCTTTCATGCGGCGCATAGTGGCCTCGAGTGAACGCAGGTTCCTGCGTGAACCAAAACTTTACCCGGCAACAAACAAGTCTGGCAAAATGCACGACCCGGCTGGCGGAATGTGGCTGCGAGCGCCCGCGAGTGGACGACAACAAGTCCGCTCGCGGCCGCTTGCAGCCATGCTTTGCTGGCGCTGGCGGCGGCGACGTTTTTTGTTTTCCAGACCAAACCTTGGGCGTTGAATATCCGGTTGATGAGCAAAACCGCGCCGGCATCCGCCGCCCTGTTGCTGAAAATAACGCCGAAGATTCGGCCGCCGCTCGATCGGGAGTTCGTGCCGGCGGTGCTTTGGAATCGCGGCTTCCGCACGCTCGTCGCCCATGATCCCGGCGCGCGGCGGTTCGCGATCGCGTTGGTGCGACCGGACGGCACCGTCTCGCGCCTCGAGACCCAGATGTTATCGGCGGCCCACCCTGAGCGGCGGCTGAGCGTCAGGTACGCTGAACGCTTGCTGAAATTCCTCCTGTGGCAAAAAGGCGGCTTCCGCGTTTTGATCGCCGGCGCCGACGATGTCGCCGCGGAACTCGCTCGCATCTACAGTCCGACCGGCGCGCGTGCCTTCGACCACGGTTTCATGGGACCGCGGGTTTACCGCCAGCCGTTTTCCCTCGAAGCCGCGACGTTCGAAGAACTCCCGGCGGCGAAAGACGTGAGCCTCTCGCTCGGCCGGCACCTGGAGGGATGTCGCATCGGCTTTGATCTCGGCGGCAGCGATCGCAAAGTCGCCGCCGTGGTCGATGGCAAAGTCGTTTTCGCCGAGGAGACGCCGTGGAACCCTTACTTCGAGCCGGATCCCCGTTATCACCTCGAAGGTGTGCATGAGTCTCTCACCCGGGCCGCCGGGCACCTGCCGCGGGTCGACGCGATCGGCGGCAGCGCGGCGGGCGTGTATGTGAACAACGAGGTTCGCGTCGCATCGCTTTTCCGCGGCGTGTCGCCGGAGAACTTTGATCGGCATGTGCGGCGGATGTTTTTCACGCTGCAGGAGCGGTGGGGCGGGGTTCCGTTCGAGGTCGCGAACGACGGTGAAGTCACCGCGCTCGCCGGCTCGATGTCGATGCACGCCAACGCCGTGCTGGGTCTTTCATTGGGCACGAGCCAGGCGGGCGGTTATGTGACCCCGGACGGAAGCATCACACCATGGTTGAATGAGCTGGCGTTCGCCCCGATCGACTACCGCGTGGATGCGCCGCGCGACGAGTGGTCGGGAGACGCGGGTTGTGGCGTGCAGTATCTCTCGCAGCAGGCCGTCGGCCGCCTGGCGCCCGCCGCGGGTTTTGATTTTCCCGAGTCGATGCCGCTGGCGGAGCGGCTGATTGCAGTGCAGGAGGCGATGGCGAAGGACGACGCGCGCGCTCGCTCCATCTATGAATCGATCGGCGCGTACCTTGGTTATGCCGTTTGCCACTACGCGGATTTCTACGAACTGAAGCACGTGCTCGTCCTCGGCCGCGTGACTTCCGGTCCCGGGGGCGACATCGTGCTGACGTGGGCCCGGCGCGTGTTGGCGGAGGAATCGCCGGCGGCGGCCGGCATCGCGCTGCGGATGCCGGACGAGGAGGAAAAGCGCGTTGGGCAGGCGATTGCCGCGGCGAGTTTGCCGGCACTTTGAAGACGGGGAAGACGGGGAAGACGGGGAAGACAGGGAAGACGGGGAAGACTTGTCTTCCATGTCTCGCGTTCTCCTGAACACTTTGAACACTTGGAAGACTTGGAAGACTTGGAAGACTTGGAAGACTTGGAAGACTTGGAAGACTTGTAAGACATGGACGACATGGGAGACGGGGAAGACATGGGAGACGGGGAAGACATGGGAGACGGGGAAGACAGTAAGACGGGAAAGGTTCCGAAGTCTTCCGAGTCTCGCGTTCTTCCATGTCTCGGGTTCTTCGTGAAGATCCGCACGCTGGGGCTGGACGACATTCCCTTTGCGGCCGGGCTCAATGCTCTCGTGGGCTGGAACCAGACGGAGAAGGATTGGCGCGGCTATTTGGAATTTGACCCCACCGGATGCTTTCTCGCCGAAGTGGCCGGCCAACCCGTGGGGACCGCCACCACGATCACATACGGCGCACGATTTGGCTGGATTGGCATGGTGCTCGTGCATCCGGAGTCACGGCGCTCAGGGCTCGGCACCCGTCTGCTCCGGCACGCCATCGATCACCTCCGTCGCGGGACGACCTGCATCAAGCTCGATGCGACGCCCGTCGGAAAGAAGGTGTATGTGCCCTTGGGATTCCAGGAGGAGTATGAAGTAACGCGATACGAGGGCGTCGGGCGCACGGGCGGACCGCGTCCCGACGCAGACCTCGCGCCATTCACGGAGGCGGAAATGAGCGCAGTGGTCGCATTCGACGGGGCGATTTTCGGGGCGGAGCGCGAAGGGGTGTTGCGCTCGCTGGGCCGCCGAAATCCGGAATACTGTTTCGTGTCCCGCGCGCAGGGAGGACTGCGTGGGTACGTGATCGCGCGGGAAGGCCGCGAGGCGGTGCAGCTCGGCCCGTGGGTCGCCGCCGACGCCGCGACGGCGGAAGACCTGTTGCGCGCGGTTCTGCACCGGGTGGGCGCGCGGCGCATCTTTCTCGACGGGCCGCAACCAAACGCGAACGTGCGCGCGCTCATGGCGAAACACGGCTTCGGGGTGCAGCGCGGCTTCACCCGGATGCACCTCGGCGGGAATCTGCATCCCGGAATGCCGGCGCAGGTTTACGGGACGAGCGGCGCGGAAAAAGGGTAGCGATTCCAGCCCCCGAGCCGTCCTCCCGGATTTGAGTGTCGCTGGATCGAATAGCGCCGCGTATCCGAGAGTCGATGACAGACAATAGTGGTCGCGGGCGCCCGCGAGTGGATGCTCGATTATTCGTCCACTCGCTGGCGCCCGCCGCCACAGCGGCGCTCAGCCACGATCGGTGAAAAGCCGAAGGTCGCTTCAATTCAGAATTCTGCCGGTGCCTTGGCGTGGCACGGGCGTCCCGCCCGTGAATTACATTCCGTACGAGAGTATGGGCGTCCCGCCCGTACTTTCCATACAAGAGCACGGGCGTCCCGCCCGTGAATTACTTTCCATACAAGAGTATGGGCGTCCCGCCCGAGTTCTGGATCTCAAGGCAGACATAGCTCTGCGCTTGCCCCACAGATTTGCCATCGCGTATGGCGTCGCGCCAAGGGCGCGGTTGACCGGAAGGGCGACTTTCCAGTCGCCCGAGACCGGTCGACCGAACGTACTTCGGCGGCAGGAAAGCCGCCGCTCCGGTGCGAAT
>JBBRCR010000339.1:0-9573 GCA_038204695.1 Opitutales bacterium
CCCTTCTCGCCCGCGTGCGGGTTCAACCCACAGACACCGATGCGAACGGGCGAGTCGGTCGGACCCGAGCCACTCCGGGTGGCTGCGACCAACTCCGCCGCTGCGGCCGCGGCCCGCCGCAACACCGGGGGCGTGAGCAGCCCTGCGACGCACTGGAGTGGTACATGCCAGGTGGCCAGGACGACGCGAAGCTTGCCGCCACAAAACGCCATCACCGGCTCACCGCCCCAGCGCGCCGCGAAAAATTCGGTCTGTCCGGGGAACGGATAACCAATCGCCGCCAGACGCTCCTTGCTCACCGGCCCGGTGATGACAGCGGCAAACTCCCCGGCGGCACAACCCTGCGCCGACCGCTCCATTGCCGCCCAGGCAACCAACGCGCCGTCGCCGTCCGGCTGCCCCGGTACGGCGCGAAAATCCTCCAGGCCGACCGGGATTTTGTAGGCGGCAGTCGGCAGCGACGCCAGCCAGGCGGCGGGACCGATCACCGTGATGTCGCGCGCTTCATCGGGATGCGCCGCGAGCCAGGACGCGATGATTTCCGGTCCGACGCCCGCCGGATCGCCACAGGTGAATGCGAGGCGCGGTGTCATGGGTGATGATCGATGTGGCCGGGCGCGAAAGCGGCAATCCTTGTATTCGAATGCCGGCTACGATGCCGGGTCGGAGGCCGCCCGCCGCGCCCGCGCGAAACTGCGTTTGCCGCCGGCGAAGAACTCGAGGAAACGCCGGGCCTCGGGCGTGGCAAACATGTTGGCCTGGAGTCGCTGGGCCGCGATGTCGCGGATGTTTCCAGCCGTGAAGTACACCTCCTGGTAGGCGGCTTTCAACTCGGCGATTGCCACCCGGGAAAAACCGCGGCGCTTCAGTCCGATGACATTGAAGCCGATGACGTCGTCCCGTTCGGCCACCATCGTGAAGTGCGGCACGTCCCGCGTAATCGCAGCATGGCCGGCGACCATGACGCTCTCGCCGATCCGGCAGAATTGATGAATGGCGGCGACGCCGCCCAGGAAGGAATGATCGCCGACGGAGACGTGGCCGGCAAGCAGAGCGCCATTCGCCAGGACGACATGGTTTCCGACTTCGCAATCGTGAGCCACATGGCTCGCGGCCATTAAAAAACAACCTTCACCAATGGTCGTGAACTTGCCGGCGAGAATCGACCGATTGATTGTCACTTGCTCGCGGATGACCGTTCCGGCTCCGATGCGAACTCCGCTGGTGGTGGCGCGATCAAACTTGAGATACTGGGGATCGCCACCGACCACGGCAAACGGATGCACCGTCACCCGGTCGCCCAAAACCACGTGCCGCGTTATGATGGCATGCGCCATGATTTCACAATCAGCGCCGAGTTCGGCGCCGGTTTCGACAATCGCGGTTGGATGGATCACGCGGATATGCTCGGGCGAGCAAAAAAGGTCCGAATATTTCCCAGAGCCTAGACGACGCGCGGCTTGCGCGGGGTGAGGTCGCGCGTGCCCGGCAGGTCGAGCTGCGGGTCCTTGAGCAAGTCGTAGTTCTTGAGAATGCGCATCACTTGAAGCGTGTCGCTCTTGCTGTAGTTCTGGTTGATTTCGATCTTGTCGAGCAAATCGAGCAGCATGGCACGGAACGAAATGATCGCGTCGACGCCGCCGGCTTTGAGCAGTTCGACGCTTTGGGAACGAAACGGCTCGGCCGTCGGCAGGCTGGGCAGGACGAGCACCTTGGTGAGTGTGGAGCCCTCCTCCGCGTCGGAGTCGGCCGGAAACAAGCGGGCCACCTCCTTCAGCACGTTTTCCTCCAGGAACCGAAAGATCTCGGGGCTGCTCTTGAGTGTGGCCGGAGTGAATACGCCGGTGTGCCAGCCTTTGACCGCGACGATCGCCTTGTGCACGTAAGGCAGCTCGCTGGAAAAAAGGAAGAAGTCGGGTTTGCGCGTGCCGCGCTGCCAGGCGGGGTTGTAGACGAGCAGGTCGATCTCCTCCTCGCCCACCTTGCGCCGGGCCTGCACCTGATATTTGCGGGCCTGGCGGACCAGAAACCCGTTCTGCTCGAAATATTCCCGGACAATGCCTTCGTCGATCGCAGACATGAATGGGAGGAGAAGGGAGCAAGGAGCGACCCGCAGCGCAAACCCTTCCTATTGCGCGCCCACTTCATGCCAACTTTCGTCGACGAAGTTCGGCGGCACACTCGCCTCGGTCGCGGCTTCGCCCAAGCGCTTCAAAATGATGAAGCGCAGCGCACCCGCCCGCACTTTCTTGTCGCGTCCCATGGCGGCGGTGAGGTTTTCGCGGGCGAGGGGCGCGCGGAGCCGCGTGGGCAAACCATGAGCCGCGATGACTTGCTCGATCCGGACCACCTCGGCGGACCCGATGTAGTCAAGTTTCAAGGACAGCCTCGCCGCCGCGTTCAACCCAATGCCCACGGCCTCGCCGTGAAGGTATTCGCCATAACCGGCGGCATTCTCGATCGCGTGGGCAAACGTATGCCCCAGGTTCAGCAGCGCGCGTCCGCCGTCCTTCGCCGTTTCCCGCTCGTCGACCTCGACGATCCGCGCCTTTAACGCACAGCAGCGCCGGATCACAGCGGCAAGTTCCGGGCTCGCGACCGTCAGTGGGCGTTTCTCCAGTTGGGCGAACAATTCGAAATCGGCCAGCAACCCGTATTTGATGACCTCGGCCATCCCGGCGGCAAACTCACGCGCTGGAAGTGTCTCCAGCAGCTGGGTGGAGATAAAAACGCCGCGCGGCTGGTGAAACGCGCCCACCAGGTTTTTCCCCGCGCGCAGATTGATGCCTGTTTTGCCACCCACCGAGCTGTCGACCATCGCGAGCAAGGTCGTGGGAATCTGGCAGAAATCTATCCCGCGCAGCCAGGTCGCTGCGGCAAAACCGGCGAGGTCACCAATCACGCCGCCGCCGATCGCGAAGACCATCGAGCCGCGATCGAGTTTCTGCTCGGCCAGAAAGTCCAAGGCGCGCCCCAACCCGGCGAGCGACTTCGAGTCCTCTCCCGGCGGCAGAGCCAGGACCGGCACATCCGCAAACATGGCTCGAAAGGCAGCTGGCAGGGCATTTTGGACGTTCGCGTCTGTGATCACGGCCGAACGCCGGCCGGTGGCCGCGAGTTGCGCAACCTCGCCGCGCACATCTCCGTTCAACAATTCGCCGAACCGAATGGAATAACTTCGTTCACCCAGGTGGACGGTAAGATTCTCGGTCATACTTTCTTAAATGAGCCGGAGCCGATAGCGTCGAGGAGAAGCTAAGAAAAAGCCTTATTGAGATTAGGTCGCAGAAAACGAATTTCTGCTTGCTAGATGCGACTGCGACTCAATCTTGACGACACGCCGCCTATGAACTTCACGAAATGTCGTGCCTTGTTGTGCCGCCCCCTCGCGTTAATCGCTGTCGCCGCGACCACAACCGGCACGCCCTCCACGCCACCGGTTCAGCTGCCGATTTTCCGCGTCGAAGCCGAGGCGGAGTCCGACCACTTCGTTCAAGGACCATTCCTGCCGGACCTACAGGGCACTCGTGTCAATGCCGGCAAAAAAACGACGGTGCTCGATTTCGACAGCGTCCCCCGGATCACGGGAAACAACTACCGGCAGGCGCTCGCGCAGGCCCCCGGGCTCATCCTGAGCGAGGAAACTTCTCCGCTCATCAGCATCGGCTACCGCGGCCTCGAGCCGCACCGCGCCCAGTTCATCCAGGTTCTCAAGGACGGCATGCCAATCCACGCCGACCAGTTCGGGTATCCAGAAGCTTATTACTCACCTCCCCTCGACACCGTCGATCGCATCGAGTTCACGCGCGGCGGCGCCGCTCTGATGTACGGCCCCCAACCCGGCGGCGCGCTCAATTATGTCACTCACCGGCCTCGAACCGATCGCGCATTTTCTGGCTCCACCCTGCATACGTTTGGCAGCGATGATTACTACTCCACTTTCAGCTACCTCGACGGGACCGTTGGGCGTGTCGGCTATTACGGCTATTACAACCAGCGGCATTCCGATGGCATCCGCTCCACCAACAGCGACTATTCGCTCGAATCGTGGCTTGGGCGCGTGGTGCTCGACGGCACCACGGCGAACCGGTGGATGCTGACGTTGGAAACGTACGAGGAGGAGCATGGCGAGCCGGGCGGTCTCACTTTCGTGAATACGCCGAACGCCGTAAACTATCCGGCGGATCGACGCGCACCCTCGCGGCTCTACGATCGCTTCAATCTTGATCGGCGGGCGGCATCGTTGCTCTGGGAGCATGACTTCACGCGTGGGACGTTTGCCGCCCGGGCTTGGGCGATCGATTACCGGCGGGCGTCACGGCGGCAGGGCGGCGGCGGATTCGGCACGCTGCCCACGGGCGCGGCGGCCTCGACAAATACCATCGAACGCCAGCAATTCACCACGCTCGGAGCGGAGGCGCGGGTACGCCTGGACTGGGGCGGGGAGCAACAGCATGCCTTCACCGCCGGCGCGAAGTTTTTCCGCGGCGACTCGCCCCGGACCGACAGCCGCGGCGCAACTGCCGACGCCGCGGTTGGCAGCGTATTGACGCGCTCGCAGCGCGACACTTGGTACGCTCCCGTTTTCGCGGAAAACCTCCTACGATTTGCCGCACTGAACGTCACGCCGGGAGTTCGCATCGAAAGCATCCGCCAAAACGTGACGGAAATTGAAAACAGCGCCAAGGCGGTGGCGGGAACGGCGCTTGCCGCGAATGAGCAGCGCCGCACGGTGCCATTATTCGGGATCGCCGCCGCCTACACGTTGCCCCGGAAGGGACAGGTTTATCTCAATATCGCGCAAAGTTACCGCCCCATCATTTTCAGCCAGGCGGTCCCGAGCGGAGCCACCAATGTGGTAAACGGTGACTTGGAAGAAGGTCGCGCCATCCAATACGAGATCGGCTACCGCGCCCAGCCACTGAGCGGGCTCACGGTTGACGCGAGCGTGTTTCACCTCGAATTCGACAATCAAATCGGCTCGATCGCACTGCCGGGTGGCCGTTCCAGTGTCGGCAACGTCGGACGTGCGGTGCATCGCGGCATTGAGGCATCGGCTCAGTACAATCTGCTGGCGCCATTCTCCCGCGCCCGGCGCAGTGCGCTGAACTTTTACGGCAACGTCCTTCTGCTCGACGCGGAATTCAAGGCCGGGGCCGCGACTGGCAAAACGCCTCAATACGCCCCGGGCCATCTCGTGCGCTCAGGACTCGTCTACACCCGTGGCGACCAGCTGAAGCTTGGCCTTACCGGCACGATGTCGGCCGACAGTTTCGCCGATGACGGCAATACCGCACAACGGTACGTGCCCGCCTACGCGGTGTGGGATCTCACGGCCGAATGGCGCTTGCCGCGGCTGCCAGTCCGGCTGATCGGCGGCATCAACAATCTCTTCGACGAAGACTACTACAGTCGCGTGCGGCCTGACGGCATTGATCCGTCACCCCGGCGGAACTACTACATTGGGGCCGCGCTGGAGTTCTAAACGCGATTCATTATTTAGCTGCGAGCGCCGACAGGTGGACTCCTTTCCACACGCTGGCGCTCGGATCCACCCCACCGCTTACAGCCCGAACCGCCGAGGTTCGAATCCGCGCGCTTTCACCGCCGCCGCCAGTGCCGTGCGGTCAATGGACACACCGGGTTTGACGCCATTTTCCTGATACCAGCCCTGGTTCATCTCCAGGGCGTACTGCAGACGGGAGCTTCGCGAGCTGACCGTCTTTTCATCAAACGGATGCAGCGGATAGATTTCCTCCAGCACACCGTCGGAACTGAAAAAACCAATATCGAGCGGCGTCGGCGTGTTGCGCATCCAGAACTGTAGTTGTTGTGGTTTTTCGTACAGGAACAGCATGCCATCGTCGCGTCCGAGATCGCGGCGCTCCATGAGACCGCGCTGCATTTCCGGCGGCCGGATCGCCAGCTGCATACGCACGACCCTTGCGCCGACCTTGATGGGGAAATAGTCCATGACCGTCTTCGGGCCGGCAGCCGGTGCCGACGCCCCCTTGTCCTTCGCGCACGCCATGAGCGAAAGGCTGAACACCAGCATGGCCACCGTCGACCACCGCGAAACCGGATTTGCACTTTTCACTTGGCCTGTGGCTAATCAGCGTCCAGCCGCAACTCAACCCCTCTCTTTTCGTGACGCGAAATACACCGCCTCCTCTCCTCTATGCCGACACCGAACGCAGTCCCGACGCGCTTTATTTTGGCGGCGTGCGTGTGCCGGATCCGTTCGTGGCCTTCGCACTCGACGGGAGGAAATTCGCGGTGGTCGGCACGCTCGAATTCGGGCGGGTCAGAAAAGCGTCCAATTTCGATGTCGTGTTGCCGCTCGAGCGGTATCAGCAACTCGCCCGGCAGGAATGGCCGCAACGCGAACCAGGACCGGCTGAGGTCATTCTTCTCCTCGCCAGAGAATTCGAGCTGACGAGCTTTACCATCCCGGAGGACTTTCCCGCCAGCGTGTACGCCCGGCTTGTGGAATCCGGCCTGAAGCTGGAGATCACGGAAGGCCTGCTTTTCCCAGCCCGCGAAATCAAGAGCGCCAAAGAGGCCGCCGCCATCCGCGAAGGCAACCGGTGCAGCGCGTTGGGCTTTTCCGCGGTGGAACGTATGCTGCGCGCCAGCAAGCCGAAAGGCCGCACCTTGCAGTATCGCGGCGAAGCGCTCACGAGCGAAAAGCTCAAGTTTGCGATCGAAACCGCCTGCCTCGAAGCCGGGGCGGTCTCGCGCCATACCATTGTCGCCGGCGGCGACCAGGCTTGCGACCCGCATAATCAAGGCTCCGGGATGCTGCGGCCGAATGAACTGATCATCGTCGATATTTTCCCCCAGGTGACCGCCACCGGCTACCATGGTGATATGACCCGCACGTTCCTGCGCGGTCGAGCCACTGATGCCCAGCAGGCCATCGTGGCCGCGGTTCGCGCAGCGCAACTGGCGGCCCTGAAAAAAATCCGCACCGCCGTGAACGGGCGCGACGTGCATCGTGAAGTCGTCGCTGTGTTCACGGCACGCGGCTTCGAAACGAAACACACCGCGAACGGTTCCGTGGGATTCTTTCACGGCACTGGTCACGGGCTCGGCCTCGCAGTCCACGAACCACCCCGCATGAGTTCGATGGTCGATTACAGCCTGAAGCAGGGGTCGGTGGTGACCGTAGAACCCGGATTATATTATCCAGGAGTCGGCGCCTGCCGGATCGAGGACGTCGTTCAAGTGACCGCGGGAAAGCCCCGCTTCCTCTCGGACTACCCGTACGAGTGGGAATTGCGATGACGTCGGCGTTTCTCCAACTGCTTCCCATCGTCCGCGTCACATCCGCCGCGCGGCAGCCACTTGCCCCTTCCTTTCAACTCAACTTCCACCCTCCATCTTCATGAAAGGTCTTCCCCTCCTGCTTAAAAAAATTTCCCGGCTACGCATTCTCGTCGTGGGCGACGTGATGCTCGATCATTACATCTGGGGTGACGCCACCCGGATTTCACCCGAGGCGCCGGTGCCGGTGGTGGACATTGCCCGCGACTCCTGGACGGCGGGCGGAGCGGCGAATGTTGCGCTCAACATCGCGTCACTCGGTGCCGGCTGCGCGCTCGCCGGCTATATCGGTCGCGATGCCGAGGGTGGGCGACTCACGGAGATCCTTCAGGGAAAGAACATCGCCACGATCCCCACACCCGGGTCCGCGGCCACGATCGTGAAGACCCGCGTTCTCGTGCAACACCAGCAACTTTGCCGGCTCGATCGCGAGGCCCCACCGACGGCGTACGCCGTAAGCGGTGCGCAAATCGAGGCTTTGCTGAAGAAAAAGATTCAGACATTCGACGCGGTAATCCTGTCGGATTACGCCAAGGGTGTGCTCACCGACGAACTGGTGCAAAGGGTGACGAAGCTCGCCCAGGCCGCGGGCAAGTTCATCGCCCTCGACCCCAAGCCGAAGCGCCAGCTCGCGTTTCACGGCCTCGACCTTATTACGCCGAACAAGCGCGAATCGTTGCAACTCGCCGGGATCGAGCTGGCCTCGCACGAAGCATTCCCCGCCCCGGAGGTCTGCGCGCGACTCCACGAACGTTACGGCACCCACAACGTCGTCGTGACGCTTGGCGAGGACGGCATGCTCCTAAGCTCCGACGGGAAAGTCCTAAAGACGATTCCCACCGCGGCCCGCGAAGTCTTCGACGTCTCCGGCGCAGGCGACACCGCTCTCGCCGCGCTGGTGCTCGCGCTCTCCGCGGGCGCGACGCTCGAATCCGCCGCGCATTTCGCCAACGCCGCCGCCGGTGTGGTGGTCGGCAAACTGGGCACCGCCACCGTCACCCCGGAGGAACTCATAACCTACGTGAACCACCGGTGACGCCCAAAATCGAAAGTCGAAAATCCACCGTCGAGCCAGCCGGCGCGGCCCTCTTTCTCGATCGCGACGGCACGCTCATTCTCGACAAACACTACCTCGCGGATCCGGAGGGGGTGGAGATAATCCCCGGCGTTCCCGACGCGCTTCGGCGGGCCCGTGAACGCGGGTACAAATTGTTTCTTTTCACAAACCAATCGGGGATTGGGCGCGGACTCCACCCCCTCGACGACGCCTTACGCTGCAATGCACGCATGGAGGAACTGATCGGATTGCCGCGGCCGCTGTTCACCGATATCTGCATCGCGCCGGAATCGCCGGAGCAACCCTCGCGGTACCGGAAACCCTCGCCGGCGTTCATCCTCGAGAGCATCACGCGTCACGGGCTGAACCCCGCGCAATGCTGGATGGTCGGCGACCGCGAGGCGGATGTGCAGGCGGGAAAAAACGCCGGCATTCGAACGGCCGCGGTGTGCACCGGAAAATTCGACGCGGCAGGCTGGGCCGCGCTCGGGCTCGCGGATGTGGCGGTTTTCCCTGGCTTCACCGATTTTGTCGCCTCGCTGCCTTCGCCGTAAATGGAAGTCGCGGGAGCGAGCGGCACACGTGAGCGCAGCCCGAACCGACCACGCGACAATCACCTTCAAATTCACGTTCACATTCTCCTTCACTCGCACTCTCATTCTTGCGACGCCCTCATGCCTGAACTCGCCGAAGTCGAATATTTCCGTAAGCGATGGCAGCTGGCCGCCGCCGGAGAGCAGATCGTCGATGTGCTCACGCACGACCGGAAGAAACTGCTGCGCGAACTCGAGGTTCCAGCGTTTCGGCGCGCCATCATCGGCGCGCGCTTTGAATCGTCGGAGGCGCGGGCGAAGCAGCTGCTGTTTCGCTTCAGTGGCGAGGTCTGGCTTGGTATTCACCTGGGCATGACGGGCGAGCTGCTGGTGGCGCCGCCCTCTCACGCGGCCGGCCGGCACGATCACCTGGTGCTGATCACCAAACGCCATGCGCTGGTGTTCAACGATCCCCGGATGTTCGGACGCGTGGACTTCGAGGTGGGGGCCGAGCCACCGGCGTGGTGGTCAAGGATCGCACCTGCCATTCTTTCGTCCGCCTTCACGGTGGCGGCCGTCGCCGCCTTCCTGCAGCGGCGAAAGCGTTCTCCGATCAAGGCCGTACTGCTCATGCAGGAGCAATTTCCCGGCATCGGC
>JBBRCR010000340.1:0-9525 GCA_038204695.1 Opitutales bacterium
GATCTCGTTTTCATGGTGCGGGAACAGCAGGTCGACGCCACCTGTGTGCAGATCGATCGTGTCGCCGAGATGCTTTTTGCTCATCGCGCTGCACTCGATGTGCCAGCCCGGCCGGCCCGTCGTCGCGTCCGGTCCCGGCCATTTGACGTCGCCGTCATCCGGCTTCCAGGCCTTCCACAACGCAAAATCGCTGACGTCCTCTTTTTCGTCGGCGTCGGCCGCATGGGTCTTGCCCGAAAGCGCGCTGGGAGCCTGCAACTCGCGCTCCTTCACCCGCGACAGCCGGCCGTAATGATCAAACGACGACACCTTGAAATATACGGAGCCGTCGTGCGCGCGGTAGGCGTTCCCTTTCTCCATCAACACCTCGATCATATCGACCTGCTCACGGATGTGATCCGTGGCGGCGGGTTCGACATGGGGCGGCAGACAGTTGAGCGCGGCGCAATCCGCATGAAACTTGTCCGTCCATTGCTTCGTGACGTCCCGGAGCGGCCGGCCTTCCTCGCGCGCGCGTCGAATCGTCTTGTCGTCCACGTCGGTCAGGTTGCGCACGTGCTTTACGCGGTCGCGTCCGAGTTCCAGCTCGAGCAGCCGCCGGATGACATCGTTCACGACAAACGTGCGAAAATTGCCGATGTGCGCGGGCGCATAGACGGTCGGACCGCAATTGTAGAAGCGGAAAACGCCGTCCGGGTGGGCGGGCTTGAGTTCGCGCAGCTCGCGGGAGAGCGAGTCGAAGAGTCGGAGAGCCATGAACGGAGGATGAAAGGCGAGGGAGCTAACAGGTTTTCCGCGGAAGCGGAATGGGTTTTTTATTTATGATCAGGCGTCGCGCCTGCCGATCGTGCCGGCGTTCCAATCGCCACACCTGGCGGCACACGATTTGATTTTTCGATTCCGTGCAGCGCGGCGGCGATTGCGCCATAACTGCCGATGGTTTCGCCGAGCTCCGCTGGCAGAATGCGGCACACCGATCGAGGCGTTGCCAGCGCTTCGAGTTCGAGTGTTGCTTTGAGATGTGGGTCGAGCAATCCGCGGCAGCGGGGATAGAATCCTCCCAGGACGACGCACTCGGGATTGAACAGATCGATCAGGATGGCGAGCGTCTCGCCGAGCCGTTCGCCCGCGATGCGCATCACTTTGCGAGCGAAGTCGTCTCCGTCCTGCGCCGCCTCCGCGATGTGTTTGGTCGTGAGCGGAACCCCTGGACGAACCCATGGCGGCGCCGAATCGCCATTTTCGAGCATGATTTCTGCAAGGCGCGCGATGCCTCCACCGCTCGTGAAGCCCTCGACTGAGCCGGCTTTGCCATAACCTATCGGGCCGTCGGGCCGCAGTCTAACGTGTCCAATCTCTCCGGCATCACCGGTGGCCCCTTCATACAATTGGCCATTTAGAATCAAACCACTCCCCATGCCCGTGCCCGAGGTAAGGAAGATCATGTGTTGCGTACCTCGCCCAGCTCCGAACCGCCACTCGGCCAGCGCGCAGGCGTTCGCATCGTTCATCAAAAATGCCTGACCACCGAATTTTTCCGTCAGCCGCGCGTTAATGGCTACGCCATGCCAGCTTGGCGGCAGGTTGGGTGGCATCAGGATGGTCCCGCCGGCAGCGTCGAGCGGCCCGCCGCAGGAAATGCCGAACAGCGGCGTGCCCGGCCGAAGGTGGGTTTCAATAGCCGCCGCGATATCGGCGAAGGTTGGCTCGAAGTGACGCGTCGGAAAACGTGCCACCTCATTGACGCTGCCGTCGTGGAAGACGCTGACCGCGCACTTTGTGCCGCCAAGGTCGACGCCGATGACGGCAGGCGAAGGCACGAGCGAAAGGTGGCTGGCGTCGTGGTGGGGAGAGGGTGGGGAGGCGGACGATGGCATGGCGAAAAATGACGACGAAGGATCTCGTTGAAATTGAGACATTGCCCCGAGCCGGCGCAACGGGCGAGACGGCAGCGCTCGGATTTTCGACCATAATCCGCGATCAGAAGGTTGCGCCACTGTCGGTCGGACATTGACGGAGTGAAGGTAGGAAAAGGACGAAATAGGATTAAATTGGTTTTGCAGCGGCGCTGCGCGGCGGCATCGATGAAGGACCCAAACGTTCCCCTCCCATGCTTGAAGCCGCGCCATTGCTACCCGCCCCCGCCACTCCTGGGCAGGGCGAGGATTCCTTATTTGCGCGGATGCTTGCTGAAGTCGCCAACGCTCCGCCGGCGGGAATCAGTTTCGAAGATTTGACGGGCGTATCGCTCGATAACCCGCAACTCGGACTGCCGTATCACTTCAGGATTCACACCTGTCGGTTCTGCATGTTCGCGAAGTCGAACACGGATTCGCATCTGCATTGCGTGCGGAACAAGATGGCCGCGAATCGGCGGGCGATTCGGCGCCGGCAGGCCTTTGCCGGGCAGTGCCATCTCGGTCTCACGGATTTGGTCAAGCCGCTCGTGTTTCAAAACACGGTGCTCGGCGTTTTTTACTACGGTTCGTTCGTGCTCGCGGGCACGGAAGCGCTGGCCCGGGAACGGATCGGGCGGTTCTGCCGGCGACATGGCTTCGACGCGGCCGGTTACCTGGCGGCTTTCGAGCAGGCGCCGCGGCTCGATCCGGCGAATCTGCCGCACCTCTGGCGCCGGCTCGATTTGATCGCCGATCTCGCGGGTTGCATCGTGGAGAGTATCGGCATTCCGGTGGGGCGATATCGCACGCGTCCAGGGGCGCAGTTTTCAACGTGGAACGGCGCGATGTCATCGCTCGTTCGCACCGTCGTTGCGCACATCAACCGCCATTACGCGGAGGAAATCAGCGTGGCAGACATCGCGGCCCATCAGAAATGCAACGCCGATTACCTGAGCCGCGTGTTCAAGCGCACGGTGGGCTTTGGCGTCATTGAGTATCTGCACCGCGTGCGGATCGACCACGCGCGGCGGCTGCTGCTCACCGACCGCTTCACGATTGGTGAGGTCGGGCACTTGGTCGGTTTTCCGGACCAGAGTCATTTTGGAAAAGTGTTTCGGCGGATGGTAGGTGTCGCGCCGCAGACTTTCCGCACCGCCCTGCACGTGAAGAACAGCCTGCCGAACGCCTTTTCGGCGTTCGAATACAGCAACGTCCGCCCTTTCAACCCGAAGCTTGGCGAGGGCCGCGCTGGACCACAGCGACTCGTGATGTGAGCGGCCCCGGCAGCCGGGCCGTGGTCGGTTTTTGTCGAGCAGCTGGTCGGCAAGGGACTAACGAGGTTCTCCGCGCTTGTGTTACCAACAGGGCACAACCTGAAAACCCAAAGCAACGCGACGCCCTGCAGCGTTCGTTGTGACTGACGCCCATGACCCCAATCCGATTCTCCGCTACAGCGTTTTGCTCGCTCGTCGCGCTCACCGCGACCGGCTCGTCATTCGCGCAGGCGAACTTGCCCGCGCCGACCTCCACCTCCGCCTCCTCGACTGGACAGCCTGTTGTCCAACTCAGCCCGTTTGAGGTCGAGAGTGACCGCGATTACGGCTATCGCGCGACCAACTCGATCACCGCCACCGGCTCCGGTGCCGCCGTGCGGGACACGCCCATGAGCATCGCGATCCTCACGGAGGATTACATCCGCGACAAAAACATCCTCGATGTGCAGGAGGCGCTCAGAAACGTCAGCTCCATGACGGCACAGGGCAAGGAGGAGAACATCGTCACCTCGCGCGGCTTCGACTCCGTGCTGAAGCAGGACGGCGCGGAGGTGGAGGGCGTGTATGATACCGCGAACGTCGGGCGCATCGAGGTCATCAAGGGCGCCGTATCCGTTCTTCAGGGACGGGCGAGCGCGGGCGGCGTGGTCAACGTGATCTCGCGCCGGCCGAAATTCACCCGCGAGACGCGCGGGCGGACGATGGCAGGCAGCTACGGGCTCTATTCGGGCAGCCTCATGCACACCGGCCCCCTGGTGGATGGGAAAGTCGCGTATCTCTTCGGCGCCTCGAAGACCGACCGGCCGGACGGCTGGGCCGACTGGACGTATCGCAATGAAAGCTCCTTTCAAGGTGCGGTGACGCTGCGTCCCACGAAGCATCTCTCGATCACCTTCGATTACCAGGAGTCGGACCGTCGAGAAAACAACACCCAGCACATCAGCTTCTCGCACCCGGCGTTTCTTGCCGCGGACCTTGAGGCCATCCGGCTCTACGACGAGGCGGGTCGCGCGCGGCCGGCACAATACCCGCGCATCGGTGAGACAACCCGAGCATGGCTGAACCGCACGCCGGAATTTGGTGTGAACGCGCCCGCCGAGCTGATCGACGTGATGGAGGCCATGTATCCGCGCGGCTACCGCGCGAATATCCAGGGCCCGCAGCAGTTTCGAGAGAACAACTACGGGACGTTCTCCGCCGACATTCAGGCGAGAATCACGCCCTGGCTGGACTTGAAGAGCACCGCGTCGCGCCGGCTGCAGTCGCGGGAGAATCTTTCCTGGTCGACCTTCCGCATCGCTGGCGGTCTGACCATGAATGCGCGTTATAGTCAGAGTCTCTTCCGCGGCGTGCGCGAAAACATGAAGCACGAGGTGATTTCGCGGTTCGCGTTGCTGCACACGCGGCATCGCGTGCTCGCCGGGTTCGAATATCAGGCCGGCAAGTCGCAGACCCGCACGTTGCAGGGACCGGTCGCCAGACCCTACAATCCGCGCACGGATCCGCTCGTGTATATGCAACGCGAGGTCGCGGCGCTGAACCCGAACGGCTATCCCGGCATGCGGCTCACGAACTCCACCACGCCGACCCGCTCATATTACGCCGTCGAGCAGCTGGAAACATGGGATAACCGGCTCAACCTTCTGGTGGGAGGCCGGCACAGCGCCGATCGCCGCGGCACGGTCGAGGCGAGCCGGTTCACACCGCAGTATGGCGCCGTCCTGCGGATTCCGGGTTACGAGGACGTCTCGGTCTACGTCAGTCACGGCGAGAGTTACCGGCCAAATTTCAACCGCGACGGCCTCGGTAATCCCATCCCGCCCATCGAGGAGGTCAACCGCGAGGCGGGCGTGAAGGTGGATATGTTCGACGGTAAGATTTCTGGCTCGGCGTCGGTGTACAGATTGGAGCAGAAGAATGTCTCGCTGCGCGACTACGCGCGCGAGGCGGAGCTGGGCATCACGGGGCTCTACATTCTCTCGGGACTCGCGCGCTCCGAGGGCTGGGAAACGGATCTCGTGGTGTCACCGACACGCAACTTTCAGTTCACGCTGTCCTATTCGGAAATCTGGCAGGCGAAAACGGTCCGCGCTGAAGATGTGCGCCAGCAGGGCGTCAGGATGCAGGGCGCGCCGGACTCGCAGTTCTCGCTCTGGAGCAAATACACGTTCATTCGCGGGCCGTTGCCACGCGCCTACGTGGGAGTTGGCACGCGCTACACCGGCTCGACCCGAATCCATCCGAGCTGGGAGTCGCCGAACGACGCGCAGCCCAACTGGTATACGGACGACACGGCGGGTGTGCCCTGGAAATTTGGACGGGTGGAAGGCGACCTCGTCCTCAACGTGAAGAACGTTTTCGACAAGTTCTACTTGAACCAGACGTTCCGGCCCTCCGATCCGCGGCAGTTCTTCGTGTCGGCCAATTTCAAGTTCTGAGCCGCCTCCCTTCCAACATGCGGGGCCTCGATCTCAACCGCCGCGACTTCCTGAAATGGGGTGGCCGCGCCGCCGGACTGGCTGCATGGCCGGCGCCGCTCAGCCGCGTGTTCACCGCGACCGCCGCCGAGGCGTCCGTGATTGCGGGGCCGACGATTCGGGAGTGCGATGTGTTCGTCTATGGGTCGACGGCGAGCGGCGTGGCTGCCGCCGTCGAGTCAGCGCGGCGCGGCTGTTCGGTCGTGCTGGCGTGCCCCCAGCGGCACCCGGGCGGCATGCCCGCGAGCGGGCTTTCGACCACCGATGTGCGCCAGCGGGAGCTCTACGGCGGCTTTGTGAGCGAGTTCGTCCAGGCGGTCCGCAACGAATATCTGCGCACACTCGGCGAGTCCTCGCCCGCGTGGCCGCTCGTGAAGGACGGCTGGTTCTACGAGCCCGTGGTGGCGGAGCGCGTGTTCGAGCGGTTCATGGAGGCGCAACCCACTCTCCAGTATTGGCGCGGGCACTACCTCGCGTCCGCGTCGGTCGCCGCAGGCCGCGTCGCCGCGGTGGAGCTCGACGATCCGCGCGGGAGGCGCGTCCGGGTCACCGCGCGGACCTTTATCGATTGCACCTACGAAGGCGACCTTGCGGCGGCGGCCGGCGTGCCCTATCGCGTCGGACGTGAGGGCCGCGCGGAGTACGGCGAATCGCTCGCGGGCATCTTCTACATGGACCATCGAAAGACGCTGCGCCCGCTGGACGTGCCGGGCATGGGCGCCCCTTCGCATGCGATTCAGGCGTATTGCGCGCGCTGCATTGTCACGACGGATCCGGGGAAGTTGGTTCCGATTGAAAAGCCGGTGGCGTACGAACTCCACCGACCGACGCTTCTGCCGCTGCTCGAAGACCTCGCGGCGGGTCTGCGACTGCGCACGCTGGGGGCGCCGCTGCCCGGCCGGAAATTCCAGATGAACGGCCAGATCTCGCTCGGCACGTCGTTGAATTGTCCCGGGGTGAGCTGGGGTTGGCCGGAGGCGGATCGCGCGCACCGCGCGGCGCTGGAGCGTTTCCATCTGGAGCACGCGGCGAGTTATCTCTGGTTCCTCCAGCATGAACCGCGCGTGCCGCCAGCCCTGCGGGAATTCTGGCGGGCGGTCGGGCTCCATCGCGAGGAATTCGCCGACAACGGCCACTGGCCGTGGCAGATTTACGTGCGCCAAGGGCGGCGGATTGAAGGGCGGGAACTCATTACGCAGCACAACTTCATCTTCGACGAGAAACAGGGGCGCACGCCAAAGGTGCGGCATCCGATCGGCGTGGCCGACTACATGTTCGACGTGCACCCGTGCCAGGACCGGCGGTCGGCGGTGGGCGGAATGCTCGAAGGCGTGATCTGGTATCCCAATCGGAAAGGTCCGGCCCGGGCGGGCCAGGTGCCGTTCGGCGCGATGCTGCCGCGCCACCTGGACAACTTGCTCGTGCCGGTCGCGCTTTCGAGCACGCACATCGGCATGTCGGTTCTGCGGATGGAGCCGGTGTGGATGACCACCGGCCAGATCGCCGGGCTGGCGGCAGCCGAGGCGAAAGCCGCCGGCATCGCCGTTGCCACCATTGATCCCGCGCCGTTGCCGGCGAAATTGGGGCTCGAGGTTGATCCCTGGGCCCAGGGCCGCGTCACCGCGAGCGGATGAACGCAGTTTCCATCGCGTTCCTCGTTTTCCGCCCAAACGCCTCGTAACCCGCCTGCCTCCTCTCTCATGCATCGCCGACTCGTCACCCTGGTCCTCGCTCTCCTGGCTCCAATGGCCGCCGCATCCGATATGCGGATACTCGCGGTGCAGCCAACGGTGCTGTTCCCCAACGCCGAGCCGCTCGCGCAGGTTGCCTGGCTCGACGTGGAGAACACCTCGGCGAGCGCCCAACGCTGCGAGGTCGTGGTCACCGTGGACGGCGCGGCCCGCGGCGCCGCGCAGAAACTCACCGTGCCGGCCGGACTCTCCCGGCAGAATGTCCTCGTGCCCGATCTCGGCGCGCCGGCCGAGGTGGCGATCGAGCTCCGCGCTGACGGCTCGGTGCTCGCGCGACACAGCCAGCCCTGGCAGCCGCAGCGCAAGTGGAAGGTTTTTATCGTCAAGTCCTCCCACCAGGACATC
The DNA here is from genome assembly GCA_038204695.1 of Opitutales bacterium. Taxonomy (GTDB): domain Bacteria; phylum Verrucomicrobiota; class Verrucomicrobiia; order Opitutales; family Opitutaceae; genus ER46. The sequence continues at coordinate 7,746 of JBBRCR010000340.1, forward strand.
GGCTACGAGGATTACCTCTGGGTGAAACAGAAGGAGATCGCGGACTTCATCGACGTCGGCCGGCGCCTGAGCGTGCCGCCGCCGACGGCAAAAGGAGGACGCATCGGCTACCGCTACTGGCAGGAGACGCTGCTGTTTCCGCGCTATTACGCGGAGGAACGGGGCGAGCTGGCGCTCCGCGAGCTGATCGACAATGCGGTGAAGCCGGGCACGCTGCCGCTGGCCGGGGCGGTCAACGGCGCGCACACGCACTGGATGGACTACGAAGAGCTCGTACGTTTCGCGTATCCAGCGCGTCGTGACTACCGGGATCGCTTCGGGCTCAACCTCGACACGGTCGCGATCGTGGACAACCCGAGCTTTTCCTGGTCCTCGGCGCAAGTATTGGCCGAGGCCGGGTTCAAATACGCGGTGCGCTTCGGCCAGTCATGGCGTACGGGCGGCAACAACGACTACGCGTCGACGAAGCTGCCGCCGGTGTTCTGGTGGGAGGGGCCCGACGGTGTGAGCCGGATTCTCTACGCGTGGCGCTCGCATTACCGGATCGATTTCTGGTTCGGCCACACCGATCGCTCCTTCGCCGACATGGGCGACCTCGGCGACCGCAGCGTGCAGCAGGAGCTGGTCGCGATCCAGAACGGCGGAAAACTCGGCCCGTATCCGTGGGACGCGGTACTCATGCCGTCCTACAAGGATCACGAGACGCCGCTGTGGGACACGCGGGCGCTGGCTCAGTGGCGCACCCAGTATCGTTACCCGGACATCCGCGTGTCCGATCCGCGCGATTTCATGGTGTATATGGACAACACCTACGGGGCCGAGCTGCCGGTCTTGCGCGGCGACCTGAACAACTTCTCCGCCGATTATGCCACGATCGATCCGGAGGCGCAGGGCTGGAAGCGACGGGCCGCGCGCTTGCTGCCGTTCGCGGAGGGACTCGCAGCGGCCGCCGGCGTGAATGCCCCTGGCTTCACGCTCTCGCCGCGTGACGTGGAGCTGGCGTATCAGCGGATGCATGACTTCGACGAACACAGCTGGCCGACCAGCCCACCGGCAGGTCCGGTCCATAAGTTCAACGCCCAATGGGGCAAGCGGCTCGAGGGCGGTCGTGCCCTGGCCGATGCCGAGGCGATGTTCGGTCGCTCGCTCGGCGCGCTCGCCGCGCAAATCACGACTGGGAGCACGCGCGAACTCGCCGTGTTCAATCCGCTCGGCCACGCGCGCACCGACCTGGTTTTTGCGCCGGGAGAGGTTCCGCCGCTGGTCGACTCGAAGACCGGCGCCGCCGTGCCGATGCAGCGGCTCTCCACCGGCGAAACCGTGTTTCTCGCGCGCGACGTGCCGGCGTTTGGCTACAAGACTTATCGCATCGCCGACGGGCCCGCGTCCGCCGCGCCTTCACCCGGCGCGCCGCTGCGGGCGGCGGGAAACACCCTCGAGAACGAGTTCTACACGATCACGTTCGATCCGGCGAGTGGCGCGGTGACGAGCATCCGGGATCGGCAGCTGGACAGGGAACTCGTGGATCCGGAAGCGCCGTATCAGTTCAACCAGATTGTCCATGTTTCGAAGAAGTCCCGGGAATCGCCGGCGGGCAAAAATTACGCGCCCAAGACCGGCGCGACGCTCGCTGCCAGCGCCGGCCCCATCGCGGCGGAAATCGTCGCCACCTTCACTGATGCGAAGCTCGGCGATGCGTCCGTGCGCCAGATCGTCCGTCTCTACGCCGGCACGAAGCGAATCGACGTGATCAACGATCTGCGCCACGTCGGTGCGCTGC
>JBBRCR010000341.1:0-9484 GCA_038204695.1 Opitutales bacterium
CCGCGTCGGAGCCCGGCACCACCGCGCGAACAGCAGCTTCATCCAGCCGGCGGGAAACGAACTCCGTCGTGCCGTCGGGGGCAAAAATCGCGTAGGCCATCCACGGGTGCAGATCAATTCCGCTGACCATCGGTCGGTCAGGCGAAATCGGCGGTCGCCGCCGCAGCACCTCACCCTCGGCTTGCATCTCCAAATCGATCGACTCGAGTTGCTCGCGATACAGATTCACCAGCGTGCCGCCGGCAAATACCATGAGCACGACTGCGATTGCGAGCGCTGACCAGAGCGCAAATTTCCACTGGATGGTCAGCGGCTTCATGCCTCACTTTGCAGAGCGTAACCAATTCCGCGCACCGTCTGAATCAACTTGCGCGGAAAGGGATCGTCCAGTTTGCGCCGCAACCGCTGGATCGCCACGTCCACAAAATTGGTCCCGGCATCAAACTGGTGACCCCACACCGACTGGCTGATCTCGACGCGCGTCACGACCTTGCCGGGCGTCCGCAGCAGACAATCGAGCAGCGCAAACTCGCGCGCGGTGAGTTCGATTCGCGTCTCGCCCCGACGGACTTCGCGCGTGACGACGTTGACGGAGAGATCTCCCAACACCTGCACGACCGCGCCCGAGCCGGAGTGCCGCCGCAGCACGGCTTTCAGTCGCGCAATCAGCTCCGTGATCGAAAAAGGCTTCGGCAGATAATCATCCGCCCCGAGATTCAGCCCGATGACGCGTTCTTCGAGATCGCCCCGCGCGGTCAACAGCACGACGGGGGTGTTGTTTCGTTCCGCCCGCATCTTGCGCAGCACACTCAGCCCGTCGCGTCCCGGCAGCATGATATCCATAATCAGCGCGTCGAACGGCTGCGTCGTGGCGAGTTGAGTCGCCGTGTCGCCATCATGGCAGACCTCAACCGCGAAGCCCTGCTCCTCCAGACCCGCGCGCACGAATGCGGCGACCTTTCGTTCGTCTTCGACCACGAGGATCCGCATCCCGCAACAACTATGGGGCGGCAGTCGCACGACGAGTGCGAATTACCGGCCCGCATGACCGTTCGCTGACGCCGGCATTACCGTTTCGTCATCTTCCTAACAACTGCGCGTTCACGTGTTCTTACGCGCGATATGTATTCCCGCTTTGCCCGACTGATCTTCGGCGCCGCCACGGAGCCGTCAGCCGAAGCGCCCAGTCTGCTCTGCGACTCGAGAGCGGTACCGCGGCCTGCCAGCATTTCCTGGGGGCGAACCGTCCTCACCCGCTGGTGGTTACGCCGGCATGGCATACTGCTATTGGCGCTGGCGGCGGCGCTCATCGTGGGATTCAGCACCCGCGTTGTCCTGCTGCTGAAGACGTTTGGCCAGATCTCATGGGATGCGAGTCTGGCCGGCGTGTTTGCCTGGGGCGCCGTGTTCGATGTCGCCGCGGCGCTCTGGTGGATATTGCCGCTGGCCACCGGTCTGGCGATTCTGCCGGCCAATTTTTTCCAGCGGCGGGTCGGGCGCGCCCTCGCCCATGGTGCCGTGTTTTTCCTGCTGTACGTGCTGTTGTTTGGCGCGGTGGCGGAATGGTTTTTCTGGGACGAATTCGGCACGCGGCTCAACTTCATCGCGATCGATTACCTCGTCTACACCACGGAAGTGCTTGGAAACATCCGGGAATCGTACCCGCTGCCCATGCTGCTCGGCGCCATCGCGGTTCTTGCCTTGGCCGGAACCGTCGGCTTGCGACGGACCGGCTGGCTTGCCATGTGGCTTGCGCCATCCCCCGAGTCCCCCGGCCGCCGGTGGCGCGCGACCCTGGGATGGGCGGCGGTTGCCCTGGGTACCGGAACCGTCCTGCAACAGAATCATCTGCCGCACTTCGCCAACGCGTATCACACCGAGCTCGCGAAGAACGGCCAGTGGTCGCTCTTCGCCGCCTTTCGAGGCAACCAACTCGACTACGATACGTTTTATCCAACGCTGCCCACCGATGAAGCATTCAGCCGGGTGAGTCGGACAATTCCGGTGGATAATCCCACGGCGATTCCAACCGCCGCCGTCCAGCACGACCTGTTGCGGCCCGTCATGCATACCGGCCCGGAACTTCGGCTGAACGTGATTCAGATCACCGTGGAGAGCCTCAGCGCCGACTTCCTGACCCGATACGGGAACCGGGAAAATCTCACCCCGCACCTGGACGCGATCATTCCGCGCTCGCTGGTCTTCGATCGCTTCTATGCCACGGGCAATCGCACGGACCGCGGCATGGAGGCGCTGACGCTCAGCGTTCCGCCGACTCCCGGCCGCTCGCTCGTGAAGCGGCCGGAAAACGCGGGCCTGTTTACGCTGGGCTCGGTGTTTCGCCAAAAGGGCTACTCGACGAGTTTTGTTTACGGCGGCTTCGGCTACTTCGACAACATGAACGCCTTCTTCGGCGGGAATGGTTATCGCGTGCTCGACCGCGCGAAGATGGCATCGAGCGACATCACATTCGCGAATGCCTGGGGCGCGTGTGACGAAGATCTCTTCCGCTGGACGTTGCGCGAGGCGGATCAACAATTCGCCGCCGCGCGGCCATTTTTTCAGTTCGTCATGACGACGTCGAATCACCGCCCGTTCACCTATCCTGCCGGGCGTATCGATCTGCCGCCGAAAACCTCGGGGCGCTCGGGCGGCGTGAAATACACCGACTTCGCGATCGGCGAATTCCTCAACGCGGCCTCGACGCGCCCGTGGTTCAACCAGACCGTTTTCGTGATCGTCGCGGATCATTGCGCGTCGAGCGCGGGCCGCAGCGAACTGCCGGTCGAGCACTACCACATTCCGCTGATCATCTATGCGCCGGGCGGACAGCTGCGGACGGGCGCCGTCGCGACGCTGTCCAGCCAGGTCGACTTTGGACCCACGCTGCTGGGGCTGCTCAATTGGTCGTATCCAACGCGCTTCTACGGTCGCGACGTGCTGGCATTGCCGGCCGACGTGCCGGGCCGCGCGCTGATCGCGAATTATCAGAAACTCGGGCTGTATCAGGACGGCCGGCTCGTGATGCTGCAACCGGTGAGGCATAGCGCCACGTTCGCATACGACGAGAGCACGCATGTGCTGGCGGCACGGGCCGCCGACCCCGAGTTGACGCGCGACGCGATCGGCTACTATCAAAGCGCGAGCTGGCTCTTCAAACATCACCGTCAAAGTGACATCACGAGCGGCGCCCTGGTGCCTTGAGCGGACATTGTGGCCGGCGTTGCTGGCCTTGATTGCGGTGTTTGCCGCGCGTTTCGAACTCAGCAGCATCGCGCGTTCTTCTAATCCGCCCTGAAGCGCGTGCTCGCGGCGGGCGGCCTGGAAATCCCGTCCTCGTGGCATGGATCGTCTTCATGACCTGGCGCCGGATTCTGCGGCCATGATTCTGCGGTAAACACCCGCTGGGCTGACGAGACGCACGTTCCGCGTGGAGCTCGTTGGCCGAGCCAAGCACCCGAAGCGTCCACTTCAGCGCACGGTTCAAGCGGTGGACGCGCCGATCCCCAGCACAAAAACCGGCTTGTGCGTATGCCGGTGCGGCGCTCATCTGTCCGGGCTTCTCGTGCAAAAACCTCCCATGTGATCGGCCGATCCCTTCCTATTATGAAACTGCGACGACTCCCTTTCACCGCTGCGTTACTGCCGCTGCTGGCGCTGCTGCCGGCGGCCCAGGCGGCGTCGGCGAAACCGAATATCCTGTTCATCTTCTCCGACGACCACGCGCAGCACGCCATCTCGGCCTATGGCTCGAAGGTGAACACGACGCCGAACATTGATCGCCTGGCGAGCGCCGGGGCGAGGTTCACCAATTCATTCGTCACAAACTCCATCTGTACACCCAGCCGCGCCACGTTGCTGACGGGACAATACTCGCATTTAAACGGCGTGCCCGTTTTCAACCGCCTGGATGGTTCGCGTGACAACGTGGCCAAGCGATTGCAAGCCGGTGGTTATCACACCGGCATGATTGGGAAGTGGCACCTCGGTTCCGATCCGACCGGATTCGACCGCTGGATCATCCTGCCTGGCCAGGGCCAATACTGGAACCCCATGTTCCTGGTGTCCGGCAAAAAACTCACGATCACCGGACATTGCACCGACATCACGACGGACCTTGGCATTCAATGGCTGGATACGCGACCGAAGGACAAGCCGTTCTTCCTGATGCTCCACCAGAAGGCCCCGCACCGGTCGTGGGAGCCTGACGAGCGCAACAAGGCGCTGTTCAAGGACAAGGTGATCCCCGAACCGGCGACGTTGTGGGATGATTACGCCACGCGTCCCGCGGCGTTGCCCCAAAACCAGCAGACGGTGGCGCGGGATCTCACGCGTCGTGATCTCAAGCTGGAGCCACCCGCCAATCTCGCGGGGCCCGCGCTCGCTCAATGGTACAACGTCAAGCCGATGGAACTCGAGGTCACGCAGCGAGACGGCTCCAAGAAAACGCTGACGGGCAAGGCTCTCGTCCGCTGGAAATACCAGCGCTACATGCAGGACTATCTTGCCTGCGTGCAGGGCGTGGACGACGGCGTGGGCAAAGTCCTGGACTATCTCGATCGCACGGGTCTCGCGAAAAATACCATCGTGATCTATTCCGCCGACAACGGCTGGTACCTCGGCGACCTGGGCCTCTACGACAAACGCTTCATGTATGAGCCGGGGCTGCGCGTCCCGCTGATCGTGCGCGGGCCTGGCATCAAGGCCGGCAGTCTGCCCTCGCAATTCGTCGCCAACATCGATCTGGCGCCCACGTTCCTCGACCTGGCCGGGTTGCCGGTACCCGCCTCCATGCAGGGCCGATCGGTCGCCCCGCTTCTTCATGGCCAGCCACCGACTGGCTGGCGCAACTCGGTATATTATCGATACTATCACGATCCGGGACACCACAATACCGCCGCGCATTTCGGCGTTCGCACGGCGACGCACAAGTTGATCTATTACTGGAAAAAGGACGCCTACGAGATGTTCGATGTGAGCAAAGATCCGAACGAGCAAAACAACCTGCTGCACGGCGAGAACGCACGAAAGCCCGCCATCGCCGCGAAATTCGCGGAGCTGAAGGCCGAGATCGCGCATTGGCAGAAGGAATACAAGGATGACGGCCAATATGCGGATCCGAAGACGTGGCCCGCCGGCAGCGCCGACGGCCCGTTCAACGAGCAGCCGATCGGAAACAAGACCGTCGCCGAAGCGATTGCGCTGACGGTGATGAAGTAAATCCGGCCGCCGGCTCCCAACGTTCCAAGCCAAAATTCCGCCATGCCGGGCACCGTCATGTCACTCTATGGTTGGATTGCCTTCGGCAGTGCGCTCGGCGGTGTGGCGCGATTCGGGCTTTCCGGTCTGGTCGCGCATCGAGCCGGCGAAACATTTCCCTGGGGAACGCTGGTGGTAAATGTCGTGGGCTCGTTCGTGATTGGGTTCTTCGCCACGATGACCGGCCCGGAAGGCCGGTTCCCGGTGGGCGGGACCGGCCGGCAATTTTTCATGACGGGTGTGCTCGGCGGCTTCACCACGTTTTCGTCCTTCAGCCTGCAAACCCTCAACCTCGCACGCGAAAGCGAATGGCTGCGCGCCGGCGGAAACGCCGTCGGTTCCCTGGTCTGCTGCCTCATCGCCGTCTGGCTGGGCCATGTCGCCGCGATGGGCCTCAACGCGCTGAAAGGCATTTGAGCCATGGACCTTCCCCGCGAATCGCTTCTACTCCGAATTTTCATTGGCGAATCCGATCGGTTCGACCACCGGCCGCTGCACGAAGCCATCGTGTTGAAGGCACGCGAAGCGGGCCTCGCCGGCGCAACGGTGCTGCGCAGTTCGATGGGATTCGGCAAGGCGAGCCGGCTGCACACGGCGAAAATCCTCCGGCTTTCGGAAGATCTCCCGCTCGTAATCGAGATCGTGGATACGGAAGCGAAAATTAACGCCTTTCTCCCGGTGCTCGACCCGATGATGCAGGGCGGGCTGGTCACGCTCGAAAACGTCCACGTGATCCATTATCGAGGCGAGCGTCCGCCGGCCGGCGCCAAAGGCTAATCGGCTTTGATCCTGGACGGTTGCGGCAACTCCACGCGTGGCGGCGTGAGGATGCATCCACTCGCTGGCGCTCGCAGCCACGATCCCCGCCTGCGCTCACACGTCACGGAGCGCTGGATTGCGAGCTGGATCGCGTCGAATCATTTCTCAACCTTGCGTGAGCGGGCAACTGCGCGACAATTATCGATCCATGGTAACCTCACCACCGAATCAGGGCTTGGACACCGCCGAGGTCGGAATTCTCACCGCGATTCGGGAGGAGGTGGCCCGCGTGGTGGTTGGGCAACAAGCGCTCGTGGACCGTCTGCTCCTTGGTCTGCTCTGCAACGGTCACGTTCTCATCGAGGGTGTGCCGGGTCTGGCGAAAACGCTGACCGTGCGAACGCTCGCGCAAACGCTGCATGCTTCGTTTCAGCGGATTCAATTCACCCCGGACCTGCTGCCGGGCGACGTGGTCGGCACGCTGATCTACAACCCCAAGACCGGCGAGTTTCACCCGCACAAGGGGCCCGTCTTCGGCAACATCATTCTCGCGGATGAAATCAACCGCGCGCCCGCGAAAGTGCAGAGTGCCCTCCTGGAGGCGATGCAGGAAAAACAGGTGACGCTCGGCAACGAAACCTACCAACTGCCCGAGCCGTTTCTCGTCCTGGCCACCCAAAACCCAATCGAACAGGAAGGCACCTACCCGCTGCCCGAGGCGCAACTGGATCGCTTCATGTTCAAGATCACGATCGACTATCCCTCGATCGCCGAGGAACACGAAATCATGCGACGGATGGCCGGCACGGCTCCACCCGCGGAGGCGAAACCGGTCGCGCAGCTCGAGGATGTTTTTGTGCTACGAAACCGGGTGGACCGCGTCGGACTCAACCCGCGGCTCGAGCGTTACATTCTTCATCTGGTGGATGCCACGCGTCATCCGGAGAACTATCGCCAGGGCAGCCTCAAGGCGATGCTCCGGCACGGGGCGTCACCGCGCGCTTCCATTTATCTCGCCCGCACCGCCCGGGGCGTGGCCCTGCTGAACAGGCGGGACTTTGTGGTTCCCGATGACATTCGCGCCGTGGCCTTCGATGTGCTGCGCCATCGGATCGCGCTCACCTATCGCGCCGAGGCCACGGGACACACCAGCGACGAGATAATCCGGGCCCTGCTCGATGTCGTTCCCATCCCCGATGCTGAGTGAAGTCGAAGCGCGTGCGCGCCAACTTCAGATCGCCTGTCATCAGCCGGTCGCCAGCCTGCTCGCCGGTGAATATCGCAGCGTCTTCAAGGGCGCCGGACTCGAGTTCGATCAGGTGCGCGAATATACGCCCGGCGACGACGTCCGGCTGATCGACTGGAAGGTGACGGCCCGGACCGGCCGTGGTTATATCAAACAGTACATGGAAGAGCGGCAGTTGACGCTGTGGCTGCTCGTCGATGCCAGTGCCTCGTTTGCGATGGGCGGAGGCCGGGCGGAGAAAGCGGATACCGCGGCCGAACTTTGCGCACTGCTGGGATTCTCGGCCGCCGCCAATCAGGATCGGGTGGGGCTGGCGCTGTTCACCGATCGACTCGAGCACGTGGAGCAACCGCGCCGCGGCAGCGGCCACGTCCTGGGACTCGTGGAGCAACTGTTCGCATTCCGACCTACGCGCAGGCTCACCGACGTGGCGGCCGCGCTCGACGAGTTTCACGCGCATTCCCGGAAGCACCAAATTGTTTTTTTGCTTAGCGATTTCCAGTGTGCCGGGTTCGATCTGGCGTTGCGGCGCGCACGGCTGCGGCAATCGGTGCACGCCATCTGCATCGAGCATCGCCATGAACGCGAACCGCCACCGGTTGGAATGCTGAGACTGCAGGACAGCGAAACCGGGGCGAAGTGCGTGGTGGATACGGGCCATCCCAAAGTGCAGGCGCAGTTCGCCGCCGCGGTCGCTGCGCGCATGGCGGCGCGGCGCGCCGCGTTCGATTTTGCCGATGTCGATTTGCTCGAGATGATGACCGGAGAGGATTGCGCGGATCGGCTGCACGCATTTCTCAATCTGCTTCGAGCGAAAGGAGGAGCCCGCAATGCCTCCGCGTAGTTGCGTTTTCTTCGGTGTGGCATGGGCTCCCTGCCATATCTTTATACAGAAAATCATCCACGGGCGGGACGCCCGTGCCTCTCAGAACATGGGCGGGACGCCCATGCCACGCCGAGCCCCACTGCCACACCGAACTGAACTCGTATTGGAATCGCTCCGACTCGTCCGACGTGGCACGGGCGTCCCGCCCGTGGGTTTGTCGTGTCATGGGCGTCCCGCCCTTGTACAGTGCGACTTGTGTATAAAGGTATGGCGTCCCGCCCATGTCCTGTGCGGTATAACGCGCACTGTATATAGCCGCGTGGCGTCCGCAGCAAAAGCCTGCGTGCTCGCGTGCATTCTGCCTCTGCTCGCGAACACCCAACCGGAAACCGCCACGCAACAATTACAGGCCGACAATATCGAGGTTCGGCTGAGCGTCCATCCCACTCGGACCACAACAGCCGGCGTGATCACGGCGGAACTCGAAGTGGCGGCACCCACCTCTTTTATCGTGGAGATCGCTGGCTCCACGTCGCAGCGCTCCGGCCAGCTCAACGTCGTTTCCGAGACGTCGTCTCGTCCGGTGACGTTGCGTCCCGGGATCATGGGCTATCGCCACCGCGTGGTCTATCGGCCCTTCCTTGCCGGAACGTACGAGGTGCCGGCCTTCACCATCGCTTATCGCTCGGGCGAAGCCGCCGCTTCGTTGGTCACCACGCCCGTGCCCCTGACGATTCAATCCGTCATCGAGGGCGATCCGGCGCGGGCGCAACCGTCCGGGCTGCTTTCCGTCGACACCGGAGTGACGCCCCGCGTTTGGACGACGCTCCGCCGGGGTGCCGGCGCGCTGGTGCTTCTCGCGATCGCCGGCTGGTTTCTTTATCGCCGCCGGCCCCGACAAACGCCGGCACCCGTGCGGGTGCCGGACCCGTTCCGGCAGGCGCTCGCGGCCATCGAATCGTTGCCGGCGCATGATTTGCACGGATTGGAGCGGGCCATCGAATCACTGCGGGCCCGGCAACCCGACCCGCTCCCGCGCCTGCTCGGCGAGATGTATCAGTGGATTCGATTCGGGTCACCCACCGCGCAGGACATCGAGCGATTCCGGGCATCGCTGCAGGACCACCTCCGGCATGGAAACTGGCCGGGGGCGGCGAAGGAGCGCCGATGACCCTCGCAACCCCCTGGGCGCTGTTGATTTTACTGCCCGTCGCGTGGTCGGCCTGGCGCCGGCACCAACGGCGGGTCGTCCACCGTTTCGGTTCGCTGGACGCTGCGCGGGCCGCGGGACGCTCGGGGCGCCAGCGCTGGCTCTGGCTGCCGCCACTGTTGAATCTGTTGGGAGTGGCCGCCGTTGTGTTCGCGCTGGGACGGCCGCAGGTGAATGTGGAACT